>JAEDIH010000021.1 GCA_016292575.1 Clostridiaceae bacterium
TTGAAAAGCGATTTGATTGCATTAATAATCTTCATGAACCAGTCTGCTATCATCTTGAAGAACTTGATAAGACCGTTTGCCGCAACACCGTCCGAAGAAATGACGTCTCCGGTGTTCTCATCGGCAATTTCAAGAAGTCCTTGCATAACCTCCTTGGCTATCGGGTTATCAAGGTTGGTGAGCTTGTTGACAACCGTTTTCCATTTGCCGTTGAGCTTATCATATGCTTCAACGCCCTTGTCTGAAGCAACGGCCGAACCGAATACATAATAATGTATACTCGTCATTACAACCTGAAGATTCAGGTTGCTTGCCGACCATTTTGCATAGGTCTGGAGAATGGAGTAAACAATCTCGTAATCCTCCGGCGACATCTGGAATTTCTGCTGCATGATATCCATAAGGATCTTTGCGTTTCCGTCAAGCGAGAGGAAGCGGAGAATGAGCCTCATCAGAATCGTGAGCATATCGGCATAGTCATATACTCCGGCGTAACGCATCGTATATGCCTGTCGACCGTTGAGCGATGTGAACGAAATGACCTCGCCCTGAGTAAGCTCGGCAACTGCGTCTCCGACCATCGTTGTGAACCTGAAGCCGGTTGCGTCATTGATAAGGTCAATCAGCTTATTAAACAGGAACTCAAAGTTGATGGTTGCAAGATCCATACCGATAATCTCATAAAGATCAATCTTTCCGGTTATCGGCTCAAGCGCGTCAAAGATTCTGTATACAGCGTGAAGAATGTTTCTGAAGCAGGTGTCAAGACCATTGCAGTTGATGAAGTAAATTACGGACGGAAGCAGCTCAAAGAGCTCTCTCGGTGTGTCGTCCATAAGCTCGTCAACCATGTCAAGAAGCGGGGAAACAAGGTTTCTCAAAGCAGCCGACTTATCCGCAGCGGCCGTTTTGCTGTAATCCTCGGGCTTGACGATGTTCGGTGCGTTGAAGGCCTCAAGAATGGGAACAATACCGAATGCATAGCCCTCTGCGCCGTAAATTGCAAGCTGGTCTGTGTTGCCGCGTCTGTTTTCATCTGCTATTGAGTCTGCGTCAACAAAGAATGAATACTCTCTGTCACAGAAGAGCCACTGAATGACGCGGGAAACAGGAGTAAGAACTTCAACAAGAGCGTTTTCAAAGCCCTTTCTGTCTCCGTTTTCAAAGCCCCAATCGTAATCATCGGTGTACTTATCCCAGGCGTGAAGGTCAACCTCCATCAATTCCTTGACAAAGCCGGCAATCGTTCCCTGCGGATCATACTGATCAAGCAGCGGCTTGAGGTTTGCAAGCGCACCGGTGATAAGCTTGATAACATCCTGGCTGTAAAGATAGCCGCCGATGAGCTGATGCATGAGATCTTTGAAGTTAAGAACCTTCTTGCCGTTGATGGTAAGACCTAACAGATAGATCATATCATCAATAAAGGAGTTGAGGTTGTTAACAAGCTGAAGAGCCTTTTCTCTTGTCCAAAGGAAACCATAGCCGCAGTCTCTGAAAATTACGGACATTGTTAGAGCGCTGAGAACGGTTCCGGTGTTTGCATATTCGGTAAAGATCCAGCTGAAGTCCTGCATTTCAAATTCAAACTTCCAGAGATTCATCATGTTGATGATACCCTCATAGTTCTTTTCACCGAAGATCTCGGAGAACTTATCCTTGTTCGCCGGGTCTTCAAGAATATCGAGAGCCACGCTCAAAATTATTGTGATGAACTCTGCTCTGTCCTCTTCGTCCGAATAGGTCATGTAATACGTATCGAAATCGCAGATAGAAGCGCTGTTATAGCAGATCTTTCCGAGGGTAAAGGTGTCGAAGAGATTTGTTATATATTCGTTAATCTTAATTCCGGCCTTTTCTTCAACAAGCTTGAAGATGTTTCTGAATGAAAGATCGTCAAGCGGAAGCTTGCTGAGCGAGGAGAGAGACATTTCCTCTCCGGTCTTTTCGCTGTAAAGCTCAAAGACTGCATTTGCCGGAGCGGCAATGTTATTGACCGCAAGGGTAAGTCCGTCGGAATTGACGAAATAGATAAGATTCGGAAGAAGGTCAATAATCTTATTGACCGCAACATCGGAATCTCCGTCGCTTACGATATCAATTACTCTCGCAATGAGTGAGGTAAACATATCGTTAACAAGGCTTCTGATGTCATTTCCGTAGCTGTCGGCGCTCTTGAGGTTCTTGCAGCCAAGGGCTTCAAGCAGCGGAAGCAAACCTGTGGCGTAGCCGTTTGCGCCGGAGATGGAGATAAGGCTGTCTCTTCTTGATTTAACGCTTCCCGTTGTGTTGAAATACTCTATTGAGTCGTCAAGAAGGAGCCAGGAAAGGAGTCTGTCAACCGGAGCGATAATATCGGAAAGTGCAAGAGCAAAGCTTTCGCTGTCTGTCACTGCTCTTCTGACAAGTCCGGTCGGTGTGCCGAGATCGACAACGTTTCCGTCTTCATCAAGTACCGATTTATAATAGACAACTTTATCGCCGCTCTTGACGCAGTTGTTTGCGTCATAAACGCTTGCGTCAAGGCTGAGAACGCCGTCAGCCCAGAAGATGAGATCCTTGAACTTTGCAATCTGTTCACCGTTAAGTGCGTTTCCGATTGCGAAGACGATCTTATCGATTGTTTCATCGGTGAGATAGCCGTTTACAAGACCGGAAAGAAGCTCGCCGAGCGACTTGTATTCCGAATTCATATCTGCAAGAACGGTGTTGATCATCTCGTTGAGATAATTTGCAAGATAATCAGCCGTTCCCTCGGTCCAGTTGTTGGTGTCGTATGTTTCGAGATACTTGATATCGTTTTCTCTGTAATCATCGCAAAGGACGCTGCCCTCTGCCTTGATCTTTTGGAGAAGCTCAGCCTTTTCCGCGGCAGAAGCCTTATCGGAAAGAATGTATGCCCAATCGAAGCCGAGGTCTTCGTTTACCGGAAGACCGTAAACGGTTTTCACTGCCGTTTCAACAATTCCGTTTGAATTTGCAAAGGCGTCAATAATCTCCGCGTTGCTTGAGAACATTACCGCTTCAAGAGCGAATGAAACGATTGAAGTGAACGCATCCGCGCCGGAGATTGTGATCTCATAATACTTCTTGGCATTTCCGTTTTCGTCAAGAGCCTTGGAGGTCTTTTCCGTTCTGAGGAATGCAAGGTCGTCAATCGCAGCAGCGGTGACTGTGTGGAGATCAAGGAACTTTCTTGTTCCGTCCTTTGATACGGAAATGATCACGCCTGCAAGCTTCATAACGGCTTCAAGCGAAAGGTCTTTAATTGAAAGACTTGCTTTCCTGAGCTCAAGAGCCTTTTCCATGTGATCTGCGCTTGCATATCCGCCAATGCTGTAGGTAAATTCGCAAACAAGATCATTGATTATTGCGTCAAGATCAAGACTTACAAGCGGACGAACGATATCAATAAGAACCATTATCGGATGTGCGATATCGTTAAGGACAACGCCGAGACCGTTGCTTGAAAGGAAGTAGAGAACCTGAATCACAAGCTGCATAAGCTCGGCAACCGGGTGTTCGCTTTCAATAATCGAGTAAATCTTTTCAATGAGAAGGCTTGCGCTGTAGGTAAACGCTGCAGTGCTTCCGCCCGGATATGAATTGAACTGGCTTTGAGTGAGGATTGAAGCGTTGTCAACACCGAGCGATTCAAGAAGCGGAATAATGGCTGTGCTGTAGCCCTCGGTACCCTTAACGGTAACAACGCTTCCGGTCGATGCAGTCGCCTTGTTGTATTCAAGAACCTTGAGGTCCTTTCCGGCAAGGACTGCATCGGTGACCTTTGAAAGCGGAGAAAGAACATAGCCGAGAGCGGCAAGAACGTCTTTATAGGTCTTGACGTCTTTTCCGTTATAGACCCATGAATATGTTCCGTCCTCATTAGCTTTTCCGGTGAGAAGCGGGAAGTTCTTGCTTGCGGGTGCGCTCGCCTCGGTGAAGAGGTATCCGTAGTCGTTGCCCCACTGAGTGAGGTCAAGTCCAACGAGCTTTTTGACGAGAGCCGAAACATCGTCGGTCATTCCCGAGCCGAGTCCGGACAGAACCTTGACAAGTGCGCTGAGAATGTCTCCGTCTACTATATCGTCAAAGTTTTTCTTGAGCCACTGCGAAATATTCTCTGCTTCGCCGAGATCAAGACCGAGAGTTTCAATGAGAGAATTTGCAACATCGTCAATATCGTTGACAGCCGTTGTTGCAAAGTCCTGAGTCCATTCGTTGTCATACTCAAGGTACGGAATCTCGGAATAGGACGAGGTTTCGCCGGTCATCTTGACACTCGACTTCCAATTCATGTCAACCGTTGAATATTTATTCTCAGGTGTGATGAGCTCAGCAAGAATTACAAGGAGATCGTTCTGATCAATGTTCTTTCTGATCTTATCAATGTCAAGCTTACCGTCGGTGACAATGTCGTTGATTATTGCTTTGTCAAGGTCAATGTTTCCGAGATTGATTCCGGCAACGCTTTCCTTGACCGAGTCATAGGAAACGCCGACCATTGAAAGGATAGCATTGAACGAATCGTTGTCGCCCATGAAGCCGAAAACAGTCTTGAGGAGATAATAGAATACGTCCGAGGTGTCGGCGCTTACAAAGTAATATTCGCCCGTTTTAAGAGTGTTGAACCTTGAATAGTATTTCTGATCTCTGATGGTTCCGGTCTTCTTTTCAAGAACTCCGAGGGAGGCAAGCTCGTCAAAATCAATGAGTTCCGTCTTAATCTTATAGAGCTGTTCGTCCGTGCCCTTCTTGTTGATATTTTCAACAAAGAACTTGACGATGCTTGAGAGCTTATTCACGTTGAAGCCGAGTGTCTCTTCGGTAATAAACATATCAAGAATATCTTTGATGTTCATATGCCTGAGCAGGTCGTAAATACCAACAACAGGATTTGCGACCGACCAATTCTGTTTGAAGTCACACTCGCCGCCAAACACGCCTGCAACGGTGTTGCAAAGATCCGAAATTCCGTTAACAAAATTCGCGAGCACATGAGCAATCAAATCGGCGGCATCCATGACACCGCTTGCCATTCCGAGAAGCGACTGAACGCTAATCTTGTCAAGAACAGTGTCAAACAGAAGCTTGAACAGCGGCTGAAGCGCAAGGAAGGTTGCGGTTTTTGCCACCCACTGTGCATACTTGCTGGGTCTGAGCCAGTCATACCAGTGCTTCATAATGCTGTCAACAATCTTCCTCATGCAGTTGAAAACAATGCTTTCCCAGTCGAAGTTGAAGTCGATGTCAATAAGTGCGTCAACACTCGTTTCAATATCAGTAAGGTCAAGCGCCATGCCGTTTTCAAGGAAGAGAGCAAGGTTCGGAAGAATGCTGAGAACCTTCTGAAGCGGATGCGCAGCAAGCTGCTCAACAAGAGTCATTACCGGGTCAAGAATCTTGTCAACAGCGTTCTTTGCGTTTGCATATTTGTCATTTCCGCTGCTGTAGTTAATGTTTGTGTCTGCGTCGAACTTATATTCGAGGTCTTTTTCGTATTCAAAATCGCTGACTCCGAGAGCCTGAAAAATCGGAACAAGAACGTCCTGATAAAGATTGAACGAACCAAGCTCGAGGTCAAGGCCGAGAGTTAAATCAAGGGTAAGGAAGATGCTCCAGAGGAGATTGAGGTCACCGTCGATTGAGCCGAGCTTTTTGAAGCTAATAAGCTCGTTGAGGTTAATTTTTTCTGCAAAGAGAATTTCGATGAAAGGATCAATGCAGGAAAGAATTACGGAAAGAACCTCTTTGAAATCCTCAAAGCTGTTAATACCCCAATCAAAGCCGAGGTCTCCTTCAAGGTCGTCACCGAGAAGAGCCTTCCAGCTAAGGCCGGCATTATTGAGCTTGTTGATAATTTTTGTATACTTTCCGCTGCTGTTCGCTTCGGCGAGACGGGCCGCAACCTGTCTGGGATAGAACGAGAAGTTGGCGTTGTTAAAGAGCGTTTCAAAGGAAACCGATCTGCCTTTGCCGTTAACATAAAGCGTTGCATAGCTGTCTCCGGCAAGTGCCTGCGAAAGAAGATTGCCCCATGTTCCGTTGAGACCTTTCTCTTCGAAGAGACCCTCAATCAGTTCGTCAACGTCAACTTTATATGTATCATTGCCGTTTGCAGTGATTCCGTAATAGGCGCCGTCAACCATATCCGGAAGGTCTTCCTCAACGAACTTGATAATGGTTGGGAAAACGGATTCAACGAGCATATTGATCATATCGCTCGTGAGAACCTTGTCAAGGAAAAGGTACATGACAAAGTCATAAATCGTGATAACGCCGTCACCGTTTCTGTCGGGGATATTCTCGCCCTTTCCGAGACCGAGAATGTCAACAAACTCCGGCGAGGTGCAGAGACCGTCAATGGTGTTTATAATCTTCTGAATGGTTTCGTCATAAACATAAACGTCATCGGCGTCCTTGTTTTCGTCCCTTGCAATATCATCGGACGTTGCTTCGCGTTTTGCGTAGTATGTTTTTCCGTTGTCATCATAGGTTGTCTGCTGATAGTTTGTGAAAACAGCTTCCCTGAGCTTGTTGATTTCAGCACGAATCTTGTCAAGCATGAGGAATTTGATAATTCTCTTTTCCTTTACGCTCTTTGAAGAAAGCGACTGTGAGCCGTTCCAGACCGCGTTGGCGGCAGCGGCAAAACCGTTGATGTCATCTTCAGGGTAAAGGTGGGCAAGGAGAACCTCTTCAACCGCCTTGATATTAACCTTCAATTCGGCAAGTTTCTTCTCGTCAATCTTAACATTTCCGCCGTTGTAGCCCTCGGGATATACAGCGGCAAGCTGACTGTCAATCAATTCTTCTGCAAGCTTTTCAATATGAGCGTTGCAATTGTTCTTGTATGCAGCAACATTTTGATACTCGCGGAAATAATTTTTGGAAACCGGGTATTTGCAATCAATATAAGTTT
This sequence comes from Clostridiaceae bacterium, assembly GCA_016292575.1. Taxonomy (GTDB): domain Bacteria; phylum Bacillota; class Clostridia; order Oscillospirales; family Acutalibacteraceae; genus UBA6857. The sequence continues at coordinate 6,923 of JAEDIH010000021.1, forward strand.
TAATATATTCCGTAAAAATTGATTCATCGCCGTTAACCTGCTCGTAATAAGAACCGCTTCTGTCAATAACCGGCGTTCCGGCATCGGTTGTAAGCTTACCGACAAGAGCATTTGCGTTGACATCCTTGGCTGTAAGAGCAAGAATGGAATCTTTGAAAAGAGCAAGCGACTCGTCCTGAGCGGCGCAGGAGCTCATCTCCTTGCGCATATTGAGAACGGAGTGGATTCCGTTTGCATCGCCGGCTTCATCCTCGTCCTGTGCGGTAATGAAAGCCTTGAGAGTGTCGAGCCAGCCCTGGTCGCAGCCGGCAACAGCGGTACCGTCCTCGTTAATAAGGCAGCCGTATGCACCTGCGAACCACTGGTAATTCTGGGTGATTTCGGCAACGGTCATGTGAGAGCAGAACGCTTTACCGCAGGCTGCACAGTCATTACTTCCAAGCTTGTCGCTGTGGATGCAGTTGCTTGACGGAACAGTCTTTTCGCAGACAGTACATTTTCCGTCAGTGCCGGGAGTGCAGTCCTTGCCGAAGCAGAAGCCGCAAACGTCGCACTTTCCGTCGGGAGCAGTGTGATTAATGCAGGTGCACTCGCCGCAGTTGTCGCACTTATTGTCGTTGTCAGCGTCAACATGTTCTGTGCAGATTACTTTTCCGCAAACATCACACTTGCCGTCCGGAATTTCCTTGGTTTCATCTTCCGGATTCTTTGCGCCGGTTTCATCAACGCACTTTATGCATTCGTCGCAAACATCGCATTTGCCGTCTGCTCCGAGAATTTTTGTTGCGTTATTGAGCAAATCCCTATGACCCATGCACTTTCCGCAGACATCGCATTTTCCGTCAGAAATTGCAACATTGTCATTTCCGAAGGCGCCGGTCTTGTCAACGCACTTTATGCATGAACCGCAGATTGTGCACTTGTCTGCGCCGGCAACGTCCGCGCAATCGGCAACGCACTTTGAGCAGAAATCGCAGATCTTATCGTTATTTTTATCGGTATGACCGCCAACGCAGGTTCCGCAGCCGTCGCACTTTCCGTCGGCATAGGAATGGGGATCGGCTGTTGCAACTTCAAGGTCGTCGTGCATTTCCTTTCCGCACTTATCGCAGAAGCCGTCACCGTCAACGTAGTATGACGCATACTCATAATATTTGCCTGTTTCCGTCTTTGTTTCAACAGAGCCGTCTTCTTTAACAACATCGTAGGTGTATTCATACTCAACCTCTGTGCAAGCCCAGTCGCCGACCTTACCGCTGTCGATATCCTCTTGAGTGTAGGTCATGAGCGTTCCGTCTGCGCAGCCGTCAAGGCAGTAGCCGCAGGTGTCGCAGATAAGGTCATAGTCATTATCAACGCAGGTTGAATAGTTCTTTGCGCCATAATAAATATGCTGCTTTCCGTTTTTATCCGTGAAAGCCTTTGAAACGTTCGAGTTGTTCTCACGTCTGAAATTGACAATGCTTACGATGGTTGCAACATCGAAATCGTCAAACTCGGTTTTTTCCTCCTCAGGGCTTCTGGCCGGAGCTTTGGCTTTAGCTTGAGACTGAAGCTTCGCTTCCATTGCAAGGCCGGCGTCGCTGTTTGCAAAGTCTTCAAGCTCTCCGGCGTCCATCGAGCCGTCCTCCGGCTCATAGACAAACGTGTCGCCATCAATTTCAACGGCTATGCTTTTGATAACCTTTTCGGTGTTTTCGTTTTCATCGGGTTCAACGGTTTCTTCGGTAACGGTTTCCGGCATTTCTACCGATGCAAGCGCAGAAAACGGGATTGCCGTTATGAGCATTGCAAGGCAGAGAATGAGCGAAAGAGCCTTTTTGAACGCTGAATGCGATGAAGACCGGTGTTCATTCTTCATTATTTTTCCTCCTTTAAAATTATCCAAGTGCTTTGTGTGCCTCAATCGAATGCACGATCGGGTGTAAAATTGCAACGAACCAGTTCAGAATGAAATAATTGTTCTTTGTTTCATCGAACCAGTTGCACATTGAGCAGCGAAAGCCGCCCATGTAGAGTTCATCGTTTTCCATGGCAATTCTCCTTTTGTTAAATTTTCGAAGCGACTGCATATTTTCGAATTCGCTCCTTGAACAACACAAGCTGCGGCAGAATGCTGCCGCAGCTTTATGATTCCAAAAATTAAAGCTTACTTCATGTAACCTTCAATCTGCTCTTTGATAAACAGATAAGCGTCCTTGAAGACCTTGATGATTTTCTCAATGAAGCCGCCTATAGTGTCCATGCCTTCCTTGAATTCTCCGAGTGACATTATGCTTGCACCTCACTTTCATATAAACTTAAATTTGTTTGATTTAATTGATTCTCTCTTAGTGTGGGGAGACTCCCCGCCCCTTTTGCAAGGGGCAGGGCGCTGAAAAATTATTATAAATTATAGCTTAGCTTATGAAATTGATGAAATTTTATCTCCGTACCAATCCATGTCCTTGCAGCACTTAATCGGCTTGTGGAAAATCTTGGTCAGAAGCGTGCAGGTGTAGCGAAGAATCTTTGAAAGAACGTTGCCCTTGTGGCAGATGCACTTTGAGCAGTGACCGAGATCCACACCGCAATCGTCGCAGATGTAGTCGCCGTCTGAGTCGTGGTGACCGGTTGCAGGAACAACAACGTTTTCTTCCTTATGGTTGCAGGCCTTATATTCCGCAGTTTCCTCATTGCAGCAATAACGGGACTTAAGTCCGGTTTCGGTGCAGGTAGGAGCCTTAACGATGATCCAGCCTTCGCCCTCGGCTGTCCACTTGTGACCGCGGGCAGGAATTTCAACGTTCTTCGTTACCTCTCCGCAGTGCTTGCAGACGTAATATTTCATTCCGGTTTCGGTGCAGGTCGCCTTATCGGTTTTAATAAGCTCCCAAACGGAATCCGGATCTGCCGGGTTGCTGGTATGCTCGTGGTCATACTTATAAACTGCCTTTGCGGTTACGGGCGCGGTAACGTTTTTAATCTCCGTAACGTCAACTTTTCCATCTTTATTTGTATCCCAGCCGATGAAGACATATTTGCCGTTTGCGTCAGTCGGCCTTGTCGGGTTCTTATATGCCGGAGCCTTGCCGTGCTCAACATTGCCGTTGAATACGTCCTTGCCGTCATAGTTAACCATGACTACTTTATATTCGTTAATCTTGGTTGTAACGGTGATTGTTGCATTGCTCTTGATTTCGCTTACCTTATAGGTATATACGTCACCGTCTGCGCTGACAAGGGTAACAACAGCTCTGTCGCCCTCGGAGACGGCAACAACCGGTGCAGTCTGGTTGTGGCTCTCCTTGAGGGTAACGGTGAACGTGCCCTCGCCGTTATATTCGGTATTGAAGCCCTCGGAGCTGATATCAGCACCGTCAGCTTTTCCGATTGCAACGTCATAATGGTTAATGGCAGTTTCAACGGTGATGTCGTTAAGCTTAGCCTTGATTTCATCAGCGTCTGCGCCGTCTGCAACGATTGTGAATACATAGCTGTTATCGCCGGACTTTTCATACTCAAGGGTTTCGCCGTTCGACTTGACAACCGGTGCGGTCTGGGTGTAGCCCTCGTCAAGGGTAACGGTGAAGATGAGCTCTCCGCCGAACGGAAGCTTTTCGCCAACGGCTTCGTCAAGCGCAACGCTGAACGTTCCATTGGTTTCCGGAAGTGCGTAATCGTAATTTCTTACCGATTCGGCATAGGTTGCTATATATTCGGTTGAGTAACGCGACGGAGTTGTTGCAAGCCAGCCGTCAAAGGTGTAATCGGTGGACTTTGAGGAGTCTCTTACCGGGGTTGCGCCGGTGTACTTATAATCGGTCGAATTTCCGTCAACGAAGTTATAAGTGCCCTCCTGGAGAACAACGCCGTCATTGATATACTTATAGGTATAGTTAATAACTTCCTTTGAATATGCCGCATAAACGGTGATGTCGTTTTCGCCGACAACAATCTTGTCAAGAACGGTTGTTTCGTCTGCGTACTTATCATATGACCAGCCCTCGAACGTGTACTCATATGCCTTGTCGGTTCTTGAGGGGATTGAGGAAAGACCGTAGTTTGCTCTTTCGCCGCGCTTTACACTTGCGGTATAAAGGAGCTTACTGCCGTCAAAGTTATAGAAGTTAACGGTCTGCGCCGGAAGATTCGACTTGAAGACGGCAACAAACGTTACGTCATCCTGAACGTCTGCAATCGCGTTGCTTTCGCCTGCTGCGTAATCAACGTTTCCGTCCTTGTTAATATCCCAGCCGAGGAATTCATAGGTTTCATACGGGTTTGAGGAGGTCTTTACGGGAACCTCTGTCCAGCCGGAGAAGCCTTTGCCCTTTTCAACGGTCTCTTTGTGAATAATTACCTCATCGCTGATGAAGAGAATGTTTGCGGTCTTTTTGGTAACAACGACTTCGCTCTCTCCGCCGTCTGCCGGAGTTGTTGTTGTAACCTCGGTAACCTCAAAAATCGGGGTAACTTCCATGTTGGAGGTGACGTATGAGGTGTCTGCCGACCAGCCGATGAACTTATACTTCCTTTCAACAAGAACGGTGTTGCCTGCTGCGTCGGTGGTTTCGCTGACCTTTTCGGTTGCCTTTGTCGGGGTATCGCCGGTGTACTTAACGTCTGAGCCGTATTCAACGCCCTTCTTTTCCTCAAGAACGTTTCCGCCTTCGTCAACGAACTTAACGGTGTAGGTGTTCTTCTTAACACCCTCAACGACTACGATGCAATCGGAAAGAACGTTTTCAATCGTATACTTTCCGTCAGCCTTGGTCAGAACCTTGTAATTGTCGCCGCCGTCTCTGCTGACCTTGATTGTCGGGGTTGAATCGCTGTATGCCGGGTCAAGGAAGAACTTGAAGTTGAAGTCGGTGCGGCTGAGAACAGACTTTGCGTTCAGTCCCTCGCCAACCTCGATAACGAAGCCGGTTTCCGTTTCGAGCGGAAGTGTGATATAATAGTGGTTCAGCTCAACGCCCTCAACAACAATTTCGCCATCTGCAATATTTTTGGTGACGTTTTCGATTGTGTAAACGCCGCCCTCGTCCGGAGTAAGAACGCTGCCGTTATACTTTACAACAACCTTTGAGCGGTTGTACTGCTCGGCGAGTGCAACGCCGAAGGTGAGGTCGGTTCCGTATACGATTCCGGAAACAACATTGTTGCCGTCTGCCTTTTCGTTTGTTACCTTATAGCTTGCTTCTTCGGTTTTATCGTACGGAAGAACAGCCGAGTAGGTGTTCTTGCTCATTTCAGCAACCTGAACGGTGTCGTGCGCGGTTACGTTTGTTGCCTTATAGGTGTAATCAATACTTCCGTCTGCGCCGGGAGCGGTGGAAACATGTTCAAGGGTCTTTCCGCTTGCGAGCGTAACGGTCGGCTCGGTCTGGGTGTATGCCTTGTTGACCGAAACAACGAAGCTGTAGTCTTTGCCGTAGGTGATGGCGCTGTGGTTCATTCCTGCGGCGTCGGAAACCTTGAAGCTCACGCCGGTCGGGAGGGTGTACTTATAGGTGTTGATCGGCATATTGCCGATTGTGACTTTCTTGTTTGCGGTAATATTACTGATTGTATAAGTATAGGTATTGCCGCTCTGAACGTAGGCAATATCATTATCGTTCACCTTTACATCGGGTGTTGCCTGAGTGTATGCCGCACCCTTTGTTACGGTGAAGGTGAAGTTGTCGCCGTAGGTTACGGTGTGGTTTCCTGGATTCGTTATCGTAAGACCGGTTGCCGAAGTCGGAACGGAAACGGTGTACTCCTTAACAGTAAAGCCGGTTGCAACAATTTCCGAAATATCGCCGGTGATGGGAACATTGAAATTATATTTTGAACCACTGTTTCCTGTCGGCGTATATTCGCCAAGCTTTACGCCGTACTTATCGTTAACAACAAGCTTAACATTTGAAGCGTCATATTTATCTGAAACATTTATTGAAACATTAAGATCCTTTGTGTAATCACTGGGAATTGAAATCGGGTTAAATGTTGCGGCTTCTGTCGGGTCGCTTCGGGTTGTAAGAATATCTGCAAATTTAACAGTAATTTTAACGCTGTTGAGGTCAGCGAGAATTGCATCAATAAGTTCTTGGCAAATGCACTGATAACCATAACCGCCATCAGCAACAGGAGCAACTACCGTTCTATCAAGTTTTCCATTAAGAACCATTTCGGCGGCGTGCATTGCTTTGTCAAGTTTGTCTTTCGGGTTGCCAATATAATAACCCTCATTATAGCCGACATATAGTTCTTTATATTTGTTATAAAGTGCTGTCGAATCTACAACATAATGAAAAATTTTGGGACCGACCGCATAAGAGGTTAAAAACTTATTGTTATAATCATACTTGGGTCCACCGTTCCAGTATTTTCCATCATACCAATCATATGAATATTTGGTTTCATAGTAGTTATAGTCTTCATAAGATTTAACTGCGCCATTCGTACTATTGCTTGCAGAATTTGCGCGACTGCGTTTAACCGACCAATTCCAACATTCATAATGTGAAATCACAAGACCGCCAGAACTTGACCCAGTGGATCCAGAGCTTTCAATCGTTTTACCGCCAGAGAAAGTGTCACAACTGTACTCTGCGTTAATAAGCGGCTGAGAATGGTTTGGTAGTCTTTTATCGAAAAACCCATAATATACGCCATTAGTAGTATTAGGCTTATTCGTATAATCTCTGCTTGCAAAATTAAAATCAAGATAATAAGGACTGTCCGGAGAATTATAGTAAGGACTTGTTCTTTTTGGATCACCATTATAAATAGCAGTTGTTCGTGCACCAGCTGCACTCCTTATTGTTACTGTTAAACGGGCGCCGGCTGCTCTTTCCGATGTAGTACTGGTGGAATAATCTTCGCCGTATATGCTCTTATATTTAACGGTTTCGTGGTTTAAATTGGAATAAAACTCGCTGATTCCATAGCCCTTCTCATTAAACGTCACTCTATCATTAATATTGTACGCTTCTGACACAACGGGACTCGCAAAAACGAACGATGACATGAGCATGAGAATGCTCAAAAAGACGGCAAGAATGCGCCTTGGCGTTCGATTTCTTGTTTTTGTTTTCATGTTTTTCATTCCTCCAAATTGATAAAATTTTGTGCAGACTATCCAAAAAACGCTCCGGAAAGGTCCGCCATTGCAGATTGCAGTAAAATTTTAGCATTATTTGAACAAAATGTTAAGTTTTTTGCACCCCTGAAAATCCTGTAAAGCGAACAAACGGCAATATATCGAATATTTACCCTCTTTCTGCATTTATAATACATATAATAATTGCTGCCAAAACCGAAAAAGGCTTAAAAAGTGAAGGGATGAGACAAAAATGAAAGATGAAAAGCAAAAGGCAGAGAAGCTTCTTAACGCAATTTCATATTTTCCGTCCTCAAGCTCAATGAGCTTTGAGTTTTATTCAAGCCGCAATGTTTGCGTCGGCTCCTTTTGCGGAACGGAGGACCCCCCCCTGCCCGCCTGCATTCACTCGCACGGGGAATATGAATTTATTATTCCGAAAACCCCCGTCCATTACCTGATGCGGGACGATAACATCTACTTTGGTCAGGTGGGGCGGATTTTTCCCGTTCCGAGCGGTAACAGCCACGGAATCAAGTATCCGCAGACCGACGTCCGGATTGACGTTATCTCCGTTAACAAGGAGTATTTTGATGAGCTTAAGCGCAGCAAAAACTGCTCGCGGCTTGTTATTGACGAGGTGTTCTCCTGCAACGAGGTTCTGCGCAATTACATTAAGTTTTACAAGCTTGAATGTCAGCGCCAGACCCGGGACGAGGAGAACAAGGTTGAGCCGCTTGCGCAGCTGATTGTTGCGGAAATTATTGACCTTGCGCTGGAAAAAATGTGCAAAAAAACGCGCAACAACACAACCTATCAGCAGGGTATCCGCTCCGTTGCGGACTACATCAACGACCATTACGCCGAGGAGCTTTCGCTTGAAACGCTCTCGGCAATCTGCGGTCTTTCGCCGAGCTATTTTACCCGTGCGTTCAAAAAGATGTACGATTGTTCGCCCTCGGTCTATATTTCAATGGTCAGAATCTCCAACGCAAAGGTACTGCTTGAAACAACCCTGCATTCCGTTAAGGAGATTGCGCTCAAGGTGGGCTACAACCGCAGCAGCACGTTCTGCGACGCGTTCAAAAAGGAGACGGAGATGACCCCGAACGAATACCGCGCTTCAATCCTCGGATACAAAGAGGGTCTCCAGCGGAAATAAATTGCGCTTTCTGCGGCGGTTCTGATTTCTTCCATGCGCAAATCTGCGCAGAACATATATCAGGAAAGACGGAAAAATGATTATTGCTTTTGCCGGTATGCAAAGGCAAGCTAAAACGCTCAAAAGCTGTTTCATGCGAGACGGTTTTTGGGCGTTTTTAGCGTTCATTTGTAGGGAAATGGTGGAATGGGTTTTTGTTGCACGGGCGCCTCACGAGACGCCCCTACAGTTTTGGTTTCACGTTGTTCCTTTGTGGGAAAATGGTGGAACGGGTTTTTGTGGTTCTTGGGCGGCTACGAGCGCCGCCCGTACGAATTTGTCCTTTTTTGGGGCGGCTTGTGCGGTTGCCCGTTGTTATGCCCGTTTGGCGCAAAATATCTAGTATCTAGTATCTAGCGTCTAGCGTCTAAAGTAGGGGCGTCTCGTGAGGCGCCCGGGAACCCATCCAAAATAACCGCGTATAAACCAAACGAAATCCCAACGTTTTGCGTTAATTTTTCGGTCAACGAAAAAGGGGGGGCAACGGGCGCCTCACGAGACGCCCCTACAGTTTTGGTTTTATGTTGTTCCTTTGTGGGTAGATGGTGGAACGGGGGAATTTAGATAATAGATAATAGATAATAGATAATAGATAATGGATAATAGATAATAGATAACGATTGATGTCGTTGCAAATGAGACGGGGTTGGGGGTTACTTTCCAACGCTCTCCGCCGTGTGGCTGTCGCTTGAAAAAACGAGCGTTCCCCCGTTTTGAAGAATATACTGCTTTATCTCCACCGAGGGGTAGGGCGTTGTTCGGTAGCCCCTTGAAATTGCGCCGGTGTTGACCTCAAAGGGTCTGCCGGTTTTGAGCAGCTCGTTGCACGCGTTTTTCCAGGCGGAAATGTACCTCGGGTTGTTTTCATCAAAAAGCGGCGTCTGCTCCTGAAATTTTGTAATCAGGTCAAAGTGACCGATGATGTCGGCGTTGGTTTTCCTGATAACGTTGCCCATGAGCCGATAGTATTCTTCAACAAGGGCATAGATATCGCCGCCGAAAAAATTTTCGGCAGCGTTTTTGAGCGTTTCGGCGTCCTCGTCAACCGGGATATACGCGTCCCCTGCTTTAAGATAGTGAACCGAGCCGATAGAATAATCGAACATATCGGTCGGTTCGTCTGAAAAATAATCCTGCTCAATGCCGCAAAGAACCTCAATTTTTCCCTTGTACTTTTCCTTGAGGGCGGAGATTTCCGCAACATAGGCAGAAATTTTTTCCTTTTTAATGCAGTAGCTTTCGTCAATCGCAGTGTAAGCGTGGTCGGAAATTCCAATGGCGTCAAGCCCTGCGCAAACGGCGGCAAGAACCATCTCCTCCGGAGTGTTTTTGCCGTCGCTGAAGGTTGTGTGGGTGTGGAGGTCTTGCTTTTTCATCAGGTCATCTTCTCCTGCTTAACTTTTTTGTCAATGACATGGCGCGAGGCAAGCTCTTTGTGGATATCCTCAAGCGAAATTCCGGCTTCGATCATGAGCACCATTACGTGATAGGCAAGGTCGGCAATTTCATAGACCGTTTCCTTTTTGTCCTGCGCCTTTGCGGCAATGATAACCTCCGTGCTTTCCTCCCCAACCTTTTTCAAAATTTTATCAAGACCCTTTTCAAAAAGATAGGTCGTGTATGAGCCTTCCTTTTTTTCGGTTTTCCTGCCCTTGATAAGCTCAAAAAGCTGCTCATAGGAAAATGCCTGCCTTTCCTCGCTCTCAAAAACGGGGTTTTCAAAGCATGACGTTGTTCCGAGATGGCAGGCAGGACCCTCCGGCTCAACAAGAACAACAAGGGCGTCCTTGTCGCAGTCGGCCGTGATTGACACAATGTGCTGAAAGTTTCCGCTGGTTTCGCCTTTCAGCCACAGCTCCTGCCTCGACCTGCTGAAAAAGCAGGTCAATTCCTTTTCCATTGAAATTTTAAGGCTTTCCCTGTTCATATATGCGAGGGTGAGAACGCGCTTTGAAACGCTGTCCACCACTATTGCCGGGATAAGCCCTTTTTCGTCAAACTTCAGTTCATCTATGTTAAGCATTGGTGTTCCTCCTCATATTCTTGCACTGATACCGTTTTTTCTCATCTCTTTTTTAAGCTCGGGAATGCTGACCTCGCCGAAATGGAAGATTGAAGCGGCAAGCCCTGCGTCAACACCCGGCAGAGCCTTGAAAAGGGTGATGAAATCTTCGGTTTTCCCTGCGCCGCCGGACGCGATTACGGGAACGTTCACCACCGCGCAGACCGCCTCGAGCATTTCAAGGTCAAAGCCTTGTTTCACGCCGTCGGTGTCAATGGAGTTGAGAACAATCTCCCCCGCTCCGCTTTCAACGCCGCGCTTGATCCATTCAATGGCCTCCAGTCCGGTGTTTTCCCGTCCGCCCTTTGCAAACACCCTGAAAACCCCGTCAACGCGCTTAACGTCCACCGAAAGCACAACGCATTGGTCGCCGTAAAGCTTGGCGGCCTCTTTAATAAGGTTCGGATTCCTGATTGCGCCGGAGTTCACGCTGACCTTGTCCGCGCCGCACTTGAGTACCCTGTCGAAATCCTCAACAGTGTTAATTCCGCCGCCGACGGTGAGAGGTATGAACACATTCCTTGCCGTTTCGCAAAGAATGTCGGTGAACAGCTTCCTTCCGTCTGAGGAAGCGGTAATGTCATAAAAAACAAGCTCGTCCGCGCCGCACCGGCTGTAATACTTTGCAAGCTCAACGGGCGAGGAAATTTCGCGCAGTCCCTCAAAGTTAACTCCCTTAACAACCCGGCCGTCTCTTACGTCAAGGCAGGGTATTATCCTTTTTGTAATCATTTTGCCACCTCGATTGCTTCGCCCAAATCAATGGCCTTTGTGTAGTAAGCCTTTCCGATTATTGCGCCGTAGATACAAAGCTTTCTGAGCGCCTTAACATCGTTAATTGACGAAACGCCGCCCGAAGCGACGATGTCAACGGAGAATTTTTCGGAAAGCTTTTTATACAGCTCTCGGTTTGTTCCGACCATTGCGCCGTCCTTTGAAATATCAGTGCAGATGAGCGTTCGTACGCCGATTTTTTCCATTCTTTCGCAAAAATCAAAGGCGTCAATTCCGGAGCTTTCCGTCCAGCCTTTAATTGCCGCAAAGCCGTCCTTGATATCAATACCGACAGCAATTTTTTCGCCGTATTTTTCGACCGCTTCCCGTACAAAGCCTTCGTTTGTCACGGCGGCAGTGCCGAGAATGACCCTGTCAAGCCCGGCGGAAATATACTTTTCAA
>JAEDIH010000165.1 GCA_016292575.1 Clostridiaceae bacterium
TACTTTTGTCACAACCGACAAAAGTAACCCCCAGCGGAGCGGACGGATATAAATTATTTGCACAATTTACCCACAAAGCAACAGCATAAATTTAGATTTTAGATTACGGCTGTTACGTATGAAGTGCGTACCGTATCGTGTTGTCCGTTTTTCCAAACGCCCGAAAAGCGCAAAGAACGCTTTTCGGGTCAAGCGTTTTTTGCGCTGAAGTGATGCAAAGCTTCTCTGTAGCAAAAAAAGCCCCGCGCCTTTTCGGTTCGGGGCAAAGAGCTTTAATTACCGGTTTAGATCAGTTGATCCAGCCGTCCTTATCAATTTTGCCGAATCTGTTGAGGAGGCTTTCAACGAAAGCGAGGAAAGCCTGGAAAATACCTCTAAGGGTTTCATAAGCCTTCATTCCGATATCCATGGATACTTTCTCCTTTCAAAAAATTAAATTAATCCTTGTCGCCCCAAATAGTGTCATAGAACTTGGTGTAAGCATACGGATCATCTTCGGCTCCGACAACATAAGCAATCCAACCCATAACACGGTCAAAGAAACGGACAACGTCCTTGCAAACATCGGTAAAAGTATTCCAGTTCATACAATAGCTCCTTTCAGAAATATTAAATTTGATTAATAATTACACCGGGCAGACTGCTCCGCCCACAAACTTTATTTTATTTTAACTCGATTTGCTGTGTTTGTCAACTTGAATATTAAAAAACAATTAAATTTGTGAATTGTGTATATATCCCCACTCGAATTTTTTTACACTATTACCTAATCGAGGGTGGACAAACGTAAAAATTGATCAAAATTCGATAATAAGTACTATTTCTTTAAATTTTGAAAATAGTCAGGCTTTTGAACTTTTCACCCTTTTTAAAGGTACACTGCGGAAAAGAGGGGTGGTTTGGCGTGTCGGGATAATACTGGGTTTCAAGGCAGAAGCCGAAATTTTTGTCAAGACCAATGCCGCCCTTTCCTTCTTCGCCGTCCATGAAGTTTCCGGTGTAAAGCTGAACGCCGGGAAGATCGGAATAAACCTCAAGCTTTCTTCCGCTTTTTTCGTCCCTTGCTTTTGCAACAAGGCGCAGCGTTCCGCTTTCGCCGTTGACGCAGAAGTTGTGGTCGTAGCCCTTGCACTGAACAAGCTGGGGATCGTTATCGTTTATGTCTCTGCCGATTTTTTTGAACTCCCTGAAATCAAAGGCCGTTCCCTCAACGGGTCTTATTTCACCGGTGGGAATGCTGTTTTCGTCCGTCGGAGTGAAAAAGTCGCAGTTGAGCATCAGCTCGTGGTCAAGAATACTGCCGTTTGCCGTTGTACCGAGATTGAAATAGGCGTGGTTGGTCATGTTGATGACTGTTTCCGCGTCTGTTACGGCTTCGTAATGAATTTCAAGCTCGTTTCTGTCCGTGAGGACATAGGTGACCTTTACGTCAACATTGCCGGGAAAGCCCTGCTCGCCGTCCGGACTGCGGTAGGAAAATTCAACCGCGTTGTCGTTGGTAATTATAGCTTTCCACAGGGCGCTGCTGTATTCTCCGCCGCCGTGCAGGCAGGCTATGCCTTTTTCATTTTTTGTAACGTTATACTCCCTGCCGGAGAGGGTGAATTTTCCGCCGGCTATCCGGTTTGCATACTGACCGATAATCTCGCCCGTATAGGTTCCGGATTTGATGTGACCGAGAATGTTGTCAAAGCCGGCAATGATATCGCCCGGAATTCCGTCGCGGTCGGGGCAGACGAACGAGTCCAGCGTTGCGCCGCGTGTGATGATTCCGACCGAAACGCCGCAGTTGTTTTCAATAGTATAGAGAAAAACCTCTCTGCCGTCCGGCATTGTGTCATAGTGAGTTTTTGTTACGCTCATGATAAATGCCTCCTTAAAGCCTGATTTCAAGCGGGAGCGAGATTGCGTCGTCTGTTTCAACGGCTCCCGTATCAAAGCAGATGTAATAGTTCATTGAACGCTCGTAGTACATTTCGCGGTCGATGTCAACAACGCAGGCAAGACCGCTTTCGTCGTCGGCGCTGTCATAGACGCACCTGAAGTCGAACGCCTCGCGTGAGATCTGGAAGCCGCCGAGCGTGGTGCAGATAAGATAGGCCTTTCCCTTGCTTTGCGGCGAAGCGCCGAGGTCGTCAGAAATGTTCACGATAACCCTTGTGATCTCGTCGTTTTCGTTCGTTTCAAAGGAGGCGGAGGCGTTCTTGATCTGAACATACGTCCTGCCGTCCTGTGCGGTATCGCCGTCTGCTTTGTCCGAATGGAAAAACCTGTTTGAATCCTTGGGCTTTGTTGAACTTTCGGTTGTGGTTTCCGTTGTACTCTCCGTCGTACTCTCGGTTGTGCTTTCCGTTGTGCTTTCGGTTGTACTTTCGGTTGTGCTTTCCGTTGTGCTTTCGGTTGTGCTCTCGGTTGTACTTTCGGTGGTGCTTTCCGTTGTGCTTTCTGTTGTACTCACCGTTGTGCTCTCGGTTGTGGAGGCAGACGTTGGCTCCTTTGAGGAGGAGAGGGATTTAATCACCAGCGCAACCGCAACCGCCGCTATGACGGCCAGCACGGCAATGAGGATATACATTTTTTTGTTTGAGTCTTTCTTTTCCTGCTTTTCATCCTCCTCGCTGTCGCTGAACGCTTCGTTGAACCGCTCTTTTTCGCTTTCGGTTCTGGTGATGCTCGGAGCCTGTGCGCTGTAGGTGCTGAAAGCGATGTCGCCCTCCTCGGCAATGCGGAAGTTCCTGACGGTCTGCACGGTGGGAACGGCTCCGTCTTTGCTGTAGGACGGGCTGTTCAGATAGCTTATATAGCTTTCAAGGTCGGCTCTGAAGTCTGCGGGAGACTGAAATCTGTCCTGCGGTTTATATGAGGTCGCTTTAAAAATGATTCTTGAAAGCGGCACGTCTGCGCAGGCGGGCTTCCGGAACATATCGCCCCTCATGCGTTTTTCAAAGGCCGACTCCCTGTCCGAAAGGGAGATTGGCGCAGGAAACTCCGGTAAAAACGGGGTGCGGCTGTTGTTCAGCAGCTTATACATTACAAGACCGAGCGAGTAGATATCGCCGGTTGTGTCCGCCGGGCCTCCGTTTATGACCTCGGGCGCAAGATATGCCGCGTCTGTAAATTTTCCGCTTTCCCCGTGAAAAGCGGTATAAAGCCCGAAATCGCCGAGCTTGTAATTGCCGAAGGAATCAACAAAGATGTTCTCCGGCATAATCTCGCGGTGAATAATTCCGGCACTCCTGAAGCCCTCAAGCGCGCCGCACAGGTTAAAGCCGAGCTTTGAAACTTCGCCGCAGGTGCATTTTTCCTTTGAAAGCCAGCCCGAAAGCGGCGTGAGCAGTTCCATGAGAATGAGCACGCTGACCGCACCCTCCTCGCGAACAATCTCGTAATTATCAAAGCGGACAATGCTTTTGTTTGCGCGCAGGAACATCATTTTATCCATGCTTTCGCGCACGGTGCTTTCAACGGAGTCGAGAAAAGCGGCAACATCGGGAAATTTTCCGCTGTTCATTGCCCTTGTCAGCTCCTGTTCGCTCTGCGGAAAACGGACAACCTTGAGGGCAAGGGCGTCCGAATCGTCGTTTTGCTTTGAAACGCGGTAAACGACCGAGCTTTTTCCGCGTGCAATAATGCTTTCAATATATCGCTCCCCGAAAAGGGGCTCGAGCTTTTTAAGATCTTCAAGTGTCATTTGTTCACTCTCCGTTCCGGAAAATATGATTAGCTTTATCAGCCGGCAGTTTCATATCAATATAATATCATACCGCAGGCGGCAAAGTCAACGCAAAAAAGCGGCGGTTTGATTCG
>JAEDIH010000022.1 GCA_016292575.1 Clostridiaceae bacterium
CTTTAAATTCTGTAAAGCTAATTCGACTTACACGTTAAAAATGTTAATAAAGAGAAAACCGCTTGACAAATTCCAAGCGGCTGTGTATAATATAGATGTAAAAAGGCTCTGCAGTAAGCGGTTGCCCAATTAAGCTAAGTAAAAAAATAACCGCACTCAATTGGTAGTTGGGCGGTTATTTTTTTATTTTGATTTATTTCTTCGCTGATTCTATGTAAGCCACAGAGGCCACCAGAATCAGGAACAGCATCACCAAATATTCCATTGGCAACACCTCCTCCAAAGCATTAGTCTCGGAGGATGAAATATTAAATAAAAGATGTTTTACCCTCCGGAAAAAAGTTAACTTTAAGGAGGGCAACCGCCTACCGTTTAAGCAGAGCCTGTTTGAATTTTAGCATGTTCGACATTTTTTGTCAATGAAAAAGAGGCTGCGCAAATCGGTAAAACGAAGAGCGGCAGCCCGTTTTTAAGTGCTTAGTCCGCAAAAAAGAAAAACCGCCGTCAGAATTTGACAGCGGAGAGTATAGCTATGCTGAGGTCGGTGAAAAATCGACCTCTTTTGTTGTACATTTTGTTTGTTTTTAAGCTGTTAAGCAATCATTTTTTCAAACAAAGAGTGCCCGAAACGGTTGGAATTGATTCTGTTACAGAGTTTTTCCACATTGTATACAAAACTTATGACAATCTGGCATTTTGCAAAGAAAACTATGCAGACTGTTCGCAAGGACCAATTCAGCAGTCGCCGCCGCAGCAAATGCACAGTTGCCTTGTTGAGTGTGGTTGCGCCCACCATAGCGGCTTCGCCCTCGTTGGCGGTGATGTCAAAGGTGTGCTTTTCGACAAATTCCTTTGCCGCCTTTGCTCTGACGGTTGCGCCGGTGGTTGTCATGCCGAAGATGCCCTCAAGAATCTTCAGGAGCATTGCCTGCTTAACCTCAAACTTGTAATCGGCAATCTGAGCCGCAACATTGTCCATGAAGTCAACACCGGCGGTAATGCTCTTGGAAAAACTCTTTTCTGTCCAGCTGTCCATTGACGCTTTGACCGCAAAAGAACAGATGGGACACTCAGACATAAAAACCACTTTGTCAATCTATACGCACTTAGATCAGAAGTACAAAAATAAAAATATTTGTAAACTTGACGATTATTTATCCAAAATAGGATAAACACCGAAAATTTTGACACACCTTCTGACACACCTAATTGATATATTTTGATATATTTTGATATACTTTGTTTACAATACGGATAAAACACAAAAAAGTAAAAAAGCCCGTCAGCCCTTTATTTATAAGGGTTTTCGGGCTTTTTTCTTTGGCAGGGGCAGAAGGACTTGAAAAAAGTGCCCATAGTTTTACGGGGTATTTTGGGGTGCTTTTGCCCGTTTTTGGGGGTAAAATAGGCGGTTTTCGGTACCTTAAAGCGGTGCGAAACACCGGTTTTCTGCGTTTTTGTTAGAAGTTTGTTAGAAAAGGGCGGAAAATGAATAGGTTGAAAGCAGAAAAGAGAGAGCTTAAATGGGCTGTCTCTTTTGCATGTTCAAATACTAAATGTTTACCGAAACTGTCTTCTTATCATATCAATCTCACTGATTTTTCTGTACCATGCCTCTTTAAAATTATCAGCGTTTTTCAGAATATTCGTTATGTCTCTCTCACTTTCAATAAGAGCACCGTACTGCGAGTTTGAGCTTGTGGCAAGATATTGAACCTCCGGATAGTCCGAGTTGGTTATGATGATCTTTCGCTTTGTTCCGATAGAGTTCGTATCAACATTAACTTCGGCAAAAAATCCGTCTCCAAGGTCAATCATTCTGGTTTCTGATTTCGATAATAAAAACAACATTGTTTATCCTCCATACTTGGTTTTACTATCAGTATGAAAGATAGGTATGGCATTCAACCACAAAATAACCAATGATAATATTTTGCTGACAACAATAGCTTTTTACCCCGTCCGAGCTATTTTTCCGATTGTCTTCTTCATACGTCTTTCATAATAACTATATAAAATATTACACGCTTGGAGACAGGCAAAAGGAGTTACAATATTATGTTTTTAGCATATCAGACGTCATCGGCAATTTTTAACCTTCAAAATGGATTCAGCGCTCTGCTGCAAATCCAACAAGAACCACTCGAAGAGAGTTGCACATATGAACTGTTCATAATCGAAGAATACGATATTGATACTCGTGTTAAAATTCTTGAAGGGCATTGCTGCGATCCGCATGACAGTTGCCTTAAAGAAACAGTCTGCGCAGCACTCCAGAACGAAAAAAGGTATATCCGGATTTTTAATGAGTATCATAAAAACAAAACGACTGCCTGACAATAACAGATTTCAGTTTTTCAGATTCAAATCTGTCATACTAATGTTGCGGAGAACTCCGCCGTCATAATCATCTTGTTTCGAGCCTGATGTGTGTATCTGCATATCAGGCTCGATTCATTATACTTTTCGGATTCTTCCATTGCTTCCAGATATACATTCGTATTCTTCTTCGCAACCACTCGTTCCATTGCTTCATAAGTATTTCCATTTCCGCTACCTTGTAATAATTCGACCATCCTCGCATGAATAACTTTATGCTGTTTAACACGGTATCAAGCTTTTTGGAAATTTGTTAAAAGGATTCGGAATTCAATTCTTTCTCCATACCATTTTGTCAACAATACCGGTATAAGACTGAATAATCTTGACAACCTTTGTCGATACGTTTTCATCGGTATAATACGGTACAGGCATACCGTAGTCACCTTCGTTGTTTAAATCAACGGCAGTCGTGACCGCCTGAAGAAGTCCTTTTTCGTCAATTCCGGAAATTATGAAGCAAGCCTTGTCCAAAGCCTCCGGTCGTTCCGTCGAGGTACGGATACAGACCGCCGGAAACGGATGGCCGACCGAAATGAAAAAGCTGCTTTCTTCCGGCAGGGTTCCGCTGTCGGAGACCACGGCAAAAGCATTCATCTGCAATTTGTTGTAATCATGAAAGCCCATCGGCTCATGCCGGATAACACGCCTGTCAAGCGGAAAGCCGCTTTCCTCCAGGCGTTTTTTTGACCGGGGATGACAGGAATACAAAATCGGCATATCATACCTTTCGGCAAGCTTGTTAACCGCCGAAAAAAGACTGACAAAGTTCTTTTCCGTATCAATATTTTCTTCCCGGTGAGCGGAAAGCAGAATATACTTCTTCGGCTCTAAATTCAATTTGTTCAGAATATCGCTGTTTTCAATTTCCATGAGATTCTCATGCAGTACCTCCGCCATCGGAGAGCCTGTCACATAGGTGCGCTCCTTCGGCAGACCGCACTCGGCTAAATACCGTCTTGCGTGCTCGGAATACGCCATGTTCACATCGGAAATAATGTCCACAATCCGGCGGTTCGTCTCCTCCGGCAGACACTCGTCCTTACAGCGGTTTCCGGCCTCCATGTGAAAAATCGGAATATGCAGACGCTTAGCAGAGATTGCCGAAAGACACGAATTGGTATCTCCGAGAATCAGCAAAGCATCGGGCTTGATCTGAGCCATCAGCTTATACGAGCAGTTGATAATATTGCCGACTGTTGCCCCAAGATCATCGCCGACAGCGTCCATGTAGACCTCCGGGTCCGAAAGCTTCAGGTCTTTGAAAAAAACGCCGTTCAGGTTATAGTCATAATTCTGCCCGGTATGGGCTAAAATGCAGTCAAAATGCTTGCGACATTTATTGATAACAGCCGCCAGCCGGATAATCTCCGGACGGGTGCCGACAATAATCAGCAATTTCAGTCTGCCGTTATTTTGAAACGAAACGTCACTGTAATCCACTTTCATTCCCATATTGATTCCTCCGATTCAGGCAAAACAAAACTTTACACTTCTTCAAAAAACGTATCGGAACGGCCGGGGTCGAACGGTTCATTTGCCCACATAACCGTTACCAGCGGTTCAGTATCACTCAGATTGATAATGTTATGCGTATAGCCGGGAAGCATGTGTACCGCTTCAATTCTTTCTCCGCTGACCTCAAAATTCAGCACTTCATCGGAACCGATTTTTCTCTCCTGAATAAGCCCGTGACCCGATACAACGATGAAAAACTCCCACTTACTGTGATGCCAGTGCTGTCCCTTTGTGATACCGGGGTTTGAAATATTGACGCTGAACTGCCCGCAGTTCTGGGTTTTGAGAAGCTCAGTAAAAGAGCCTCTTGCGTCCACGTTCATCTTTAAGGGGAAAGCAATTTTTTCTTTCGGCAAATAGGAAAGATAGGTTGAATAAAGCTTTTTGGCGAAGCTGTTTTCCGGGATATTCGGTACAACAAGGGTTTGCGGCTGGTCTTTAAAAGACGTAAGCAAATCTGCAATCTCACCAAGCGAAACATGATGGGTCGTCGGGACTGCGCAGAATTTCCCCTCATTACAAAAAATCGGGTTCAATCCCTCATACTCGCAGTGATGCTCCCTACCCTCCAGAGCGTCAAGCATCTCACAAACCAAATCGTCAATATACAAAAGCTCAAGCTCTGTTGAGCGGTCATTGACGGTAATCGGCAGATCGTTTGCAATATTATGGCAAAAGGTGGCAACCGCACTGTTGTAATTCGGGCGGCACCATTTGCCGAACAGATTCGGGAAACGGTAAACGAGGACTTTTGCCCCGGTTTCAGCGGCATAATCAAAAAAGAGATTTTCGCCGGCAAGCTTGGATTTTCCGTAATCACTTTCGCCGTATCGTCCGATGAGCGTTGCCTGCACGGAGGACGACAGCATTACGGGACAGACGTTATGATGCTTTTTCAAGGTGTCAAGAAGAACAGCGGAAAACCCGTAATTTCCGCTCATAAATTCGCTTTGTTCCTTTGGGCGGTTCACGCCGGCAACTGTATTACTTGCTGGAAGGAGAAATCCTGTGTCAACTTGGCGCAGCCGTTTTGCCGCTGAGCCGGAATCGGGCGTTTTCGGCACATCTTTTCCATTCCCCTTAATATATGGTCCGGTTTTTGAAAATCACCGATTTTGGCGGGACAGCCTGTTTTCGATTTGCGGGACAAACCGAATACATTACAGGGGCATGTTATAAAAACCTGTTACTTTTGTCACCATGACGGCGGTAACAAAAGTAACAGAAATATTCACTATACTCCCGACGAATGCAATCGTAGCTGTTTTTGCGAACCTCTCTTTTTCATAGTTTTTTCAAGCCACCTGTTTTTTGGTTTTTTTCATCGGATCTATATCCGTGTTTTTGTACCGAAATCGAATGGAAATATGTTTTGTAAGGGAATTGACCGTCAGATGAAATCCATTCGATAACGGTACATATTGGCGACTTCCTGCTCCGGTTCCGTTCCCACAGGCACTCCACATATCTCTATGGGTGCTGTATGGTCCCGCAGCCGTTTCAGGCTGTGAGCGCTCGCTTCCGTCTTACGGAAGGTCTTTGCGGTATTTTTACGGTAGCCGTGCAGGGATTCAATTGTAAAATGGATTTAAACGACAAAAAAGCCGTCACATAGACAACACTTAACAAGACGGGAGAACCTTCCATTCTCTCGCATGGCTCGTGCTGAACCTATGTAACGGCTTTCTGTAATTCAGAAACCAATGTGTCCGTAAGAAACCGGCGTCGGACTGCGTTCCCCCGGTCGTGCGGAGATTGTCAGCTCTCCGTCGGCATTCGCTCTCAAATCAAAAAGGTTTCAGACTGTTATTCAATTGTGGTTGCACCTGTCAAATTGACAAAATACTACAAATGACATTTTATAGAACATTTGTTCTCTTGTCAAGTGTTTTTATTAAAAAAACACGCTCTTATCTGCACAAGTAAGGCAAACAAGAGCGTTATTAGAGTTTATTTTGTTTTTTGACGGACGGATTCAAAAATAATTATAACTGATTTGGAGCCTATTTTATTGTTCTGTAACACCGTCACGGGGTGAGATGAAATAAATTTTTGCGTTATTCACGTCGATGACCTTCGCGCGGGCGCCGAATCTGTCATTGCTTCTCCACCAGCCCTTTGCCTTGTCCATGTCATACCCCTGATAGTTGCCAACGGTTTCAGGCGCGGCCTTTTGCCCCGTTTGAATGTCATAGCCGAAAACACTGCCGTCATAATAGCCACTCAATCCGGCGTGGCTGTAATAATCCTTTCCGAGATCAACAATCATTTGAGTTCCCGCCTCGGTAATCTTATCGATTCTGTTCGTGTAATTACCCGAAGAAACCGCATTGTTTTCTACGCAAATATTATATACGGCGTTTCCATATACGACCCAGTCGCCGTAGAGATTATCCGATAGGATCTGATTGTTTTGACCGTCAACTCTTACTCTGCCCAAAACATTTTTTCCCATCACATCGCCCAAAGCATAATAAAGATATCCGTCATACATTTGCGCATGTATTTCATCTTTGTCAAAAGTCGCGTAATCGAGCGGAAGCATTTCGACGCCGGTACCGTCGTGGTTCATTCTGTAATATCTCGAATAACTTTCCCTGTAATAATCCACCCTGTCTTCGGGGTCCTGAACATCGACGATGCGTTCAAAATAGACCGATGTTTCCGTCACATCCAGAATTTCAAAGCTGTTGTGCTCCTCGCCGACGCAAAGCACCTCCTTTTTTCCATCGGAGGTTGATATTCTGAGAATTTCACTTGGGTCAAAGTCTACGGCATATATCCAGCCACCGTGAATCATCATGGAATTTACCCGTCCGTCACACAGATATTCCGGCTTTCCGCCGTTGCTGCTCGCCTTGTAAAGGCACTGATCCGGCTCTTTTCCGTAAGCAATATCTGTGAGCATATATGTATATTCACCGTCGCTCACCATATCATGCACGTAACCGGTTGGATAATAAAGCCCCCTCGCAGGGTCGGTTTTTTCATTTGAAGCAACTATACTCAAACCTGATGGCGTATCAAATAAGAACCTCATGTAATCTTTTACGTCATCTATGTTCACAGTGGTATTATTATTCGACGAGACGACACCATCGGTCTGTGTTGTCTGCACGCCGTTTGCAGCTTCAGATGTATTGTTTGAAGAGGCTTGAACTGGTCTCTCCGACGCCTCCCGGTGCTTTGAACATCCGGATAAAATCATTAAAACCGTTAGTACTGAAATCATTATCGCAGTAATCTTTTTCATTTGTTTCAATTTCCTTTCTGTATGTTATTCGCCCGCGTAGGTGTAGGTTGTTGAAAACCTGTATCTGAAGCAAAACGTGTCATCCGCCGTCACGACAAATTCGCCGAACAACGAAGAGGTCTCGCCGTCAAATATGATAAGATGCTCACCGGAGGAATTTGTCCCGAGCCTCCAACTTCCGCTATCCCCGGCGGTCTGCTCGTACTTGCGTTCATACGTTCCATCGGATCTGATTTCATAGGTCTCAAGTCCGTCTTCACTGATATATCTGCCGAAATGCAGGGTAAAGTCCCCGACAGAGAAAGTCTCCGCCAAGTCCGACGCGCCATGCTGTGTTTCTTCGGAAGAATAGCGATACGTCATAGTCGCCATAAAAGCGGTATCAAACCAATCGTCTCCGCCCGACCAGTACATTTTTTCTTCTCCCGTTTCATCCGTCAGAAACAGCGCCCAGCCATCATATTCGCTTTCTTTGGCTTCCCATTTTCCGGTATAACGGATGCCGTTTTCGGATTCATAGACCAGCGAACCGTCTTCATTGAGCGTATAGGAGGACTTTTTATCGTCACTGATATACTTACCGTAGTGAAGCGTAAACTCTCCGAGTTGAAACGTGCCTTTGCTTAGTTCTTTGTTGACTTCCTCCGCCTGTTCACTCGCTGCTTCCACAGCCCGGTCACGACTTTCCTCTTCACTGGTTCGCTCTCTTTGCGTTTTCGAAATGCAGACGACTGGGCGCAGTGCATCGCCGTTCGACACAAAAGTATCCCTTATGCCGCCCTGATTGCAGCGAACTTCATACAGGGAACTTGTTTTGGTGTATGTAGCAAGCCAATAGCCGTAACAACCGTCGAACGGCTGCGCGCCGGGGTGAGGACGAATCATGGACGGTACGGTGTTGGGATTAAAGTCATATCCCAAGCCCCCGACCTTTTCGGAGGCAGCCTCGATCTGCTCTTTTGTCGGCGATCCGACCGCGCTTATGGTTCTGTATGGAAACGCTTCTTCAAAACTAACGCTGATCAAAGCCCAATTGTTCGTATCGAGCATGAAATCAACAAGCAAGCTTCCGCTCGACGCCGTCAAGCTATACGCGCCCATTTTTGTTATCGCCGTTTCCCAGCTTTTTCCGTTATCCCAGCTTTTGCTGTAAGATGAAAGCAGCGCGTCGGAAATAAACTCTGTTTTGTAGTAATCGCCATATAACAGGTAGATATTTTCGTCATCCTCATCAAGCTTGTACCAGTTATCGGGAACCTTACTTCCCACTGTGTCAAAGGTTACTCCGGTAATTACTTTATCGCCGATGTTGGCGTTTAAGAGTAAACTGAAAGGGTCGTTTTCCTCTTCTTTTGTGGAATCATCCGTTAACTCGGTAACTGACCCTGCATTAAGCTGTTTTTGCAAATCCTCTTTATCTGACCTTGAATGAAGAATTAAAACTGATGTTATTACTGCCGCCGCCGCAAGAGCCGCTGTTGCGATGATCATTATTTTTTTCATTTTTCAAAGATACCTCCGATAAGATCAAACAGATCAATATGGAACACCATTTTGATAACGACATAAGCCGCTACGATCAAAACAATAATAATGATCCATTTCATATCCTTCAAGATTTGTCCGCCATAAACCTTATTCTCAGCTTTATAGTCAGCACCGGGTCTTCTGTTGCAGTAAGGACAGTATTCGGCGTTAAAAGGGATGACGCTGCCGCAGTGACGGCACTTCTTGGTAGCATTATCCGCACGCTTTCGCTCCCCTAAAAATGATTTACCCAGCCATACTGCAACGAATATGATTCCGATAATTATAATGAATTTCATAATAGCTTACCTTATCTGTTCATAAACTCCGAAAAAAGATTGGAAACGTGCGCGGAAGATTCCGCAGACCGTTCTGCGGCGTTTGCTGCTCTGTTCGCCGCGCTGGCGGCGTTTGCAGCCGCGTTTGCCGTCCGTTTTTGTTCTCTTGCAAGCCCCTGCACCGCGCTTGTTGTTCTTCTTTGCTCGTCTGCAAGGTTGTTGATCGCGCTTCTCGTTTTCTTTTGTTCGTCCGCCACGTTTCTGAAGCCCGCTCTCATCTCATTTGTCTGCTTGTGGATCGCGTCAAGCTGCTGCCACTGCGCCTGCGCGGCGCTTACATTGGCTGCTGCGGAAATGTTGGCGGCATTTTCCAAACGTTTGTTGTGTGCGTCCTGTTCATATGCGTTAAGTGCCTCTGCAAGCGTATCGGCGCGGCGGGTCTGAAAGAGATTCAACAGATACGAAATGATTTGGGAGGAAAAATATTGAGCAGGCAAAAACCTGAGAAGGCTCTCCATCTCTTCACTATTCGCAAAATTGCGCTGCTCCTCTTTAATAAGGGCGATCTGCTGCGTGTGCGGCTGAATCTCCGCGTGCATTTTTGTTTCCATATGCTTCATCATCATTTTTGTTACCACAGATTCAAGCGTTTTTCTGATTGCGCCATAATACGCCGCAGAGACGCCGACTGTAAAAATCAGTGCAAGAACCGTGGAATGTGCGAGCTTGCTCAGGATCAAAAATACGATAACAGCCAAAGCCGCGCCCACAAGCAAAACGGGCGCCTTGCCTTTCCCGGCGTACTTTACGTTAATTTTCTCTATTTCTTTATTTTCGGAAGCGATTTTCATTCCGTATTCTTCGTAAACCAATGCATATTTTCGACAGATGCCGAGTGCCTCCACGGTGTTTTCCCTCGTAAAATGATTGATTGTTTCATCTGTCCAGATCATGTCTTTTTCAATTCCTTTCGATTTATATACAAAAATCATTATACTTGACTGGCAATTACTCTTCAAGATGTGAACCCCTGTGATTTTTTATCAATATTCTTTCCTCGATTGTTCCAGAAACAAGTGTGGTTATATTAATGAAAAACATTCACAGGTTTTCACACGGTTGTTTTTTTGAGACTTTTATGCTACCATTAATTGCTATCTTATCCGTATATATGAAAGGGGTTCCAAATGAACGAATTACTCAGGCAGCTGATTGAAGATCTCGGCATCAGCCGGTCTCAATTTGCAAAAAAAATAAATATGGACAGAAGTCAGGTCGTTAAAACAATCAACGGCAATCTTCCCGTATCAAAGCGTTTTTTTATGTCGATCATGGGCGCACAGTTTATCTCCGATGATTTCAAAGAGAAGTTTTCCTCCGAATACGGCAAAGAATCTGCCGTGAACAATCATAATAAAATTATAGAAAAGTTTTTTGCCGAATTAAAACAATCTTCCGAAACTACTATTGCGGGGAAAGAAACTGAATTAGGTCAACTGATATATTCCCAAGTAAGCGATGCTTTCGCACGAGGAAAAATGGTATATGCTGTATGCATGCATGAACACATTTCGGTTGAGAAGGCGCTGCAACGGGCATTGAAAGAAACGGGATCGAAAACATTGAAACGGATTTGCCCTGTTTCTTTTGTGTTGTCTGAAACAATGATCGAGGAATTGTTTGACATCGCTGTTTTTGCGTGTCACGGTATTCAAACATATATCACAAAGGAGCAATTCAACGGATTGTTTCCCTTCGGTGTTTTCAGTGATAGTTTTGCCGTTGCTTTTGATACAGAAGGTCATTATGCTGTGATTGAAGATAAAATGACCTGTGTATCTCTTATGCAAAAATATAATCGGATGGCGGAATCTCTATATGGCACTGTGGTCTTTATTGAGGACGAATCACAGACACTTTTACGCAGTGCTGATCTTAATTACGGTGCTGAAAGTTTGTGTATATACAATCATTTTTCTCCGGTAGGATTAATAGACTATAATATGCTCAGAACCGTTGCAAATCCCGAATTAAACGAAGATATCAGAGATAATCTCATTCGTGCAACAATATCTGAATATGAGAGCCGCGCAAACGAAATGGACGACTCTGTATATACGTCCGGTGCAATAGAAGACTTTGTAAAAACCGGGAGGATCGCCGCCATTTCTTACAGATATATCAGGCCGTTTGCTGTTTCAAGCAGAATTGAGATGCTTCGTCGACTTTGTAATATGATAAAAAACGACAAAGCGTCAATCATAAAAACCGATACTTTACGATTCAGTGGGGATATCTATATCAATAGAAACGGGATTGATTTGTGTGTATGCGGGGATCAAAGTTTGAGAAGCGATCTGTATTGTGCTCATATATATTTGCAAAATGACCGCATCCTGGGCTTGGAGGAGATAGCAAAAGCGATAAAGACTCAACTGCCATTAAGAAACAACATGATGTCAAAAATCGGTGCGGAATACTATCTTAATTCGTTGATCGCTTCATTAGGGGAAATGAGTTCTATAAACACAAAGGAAATTTTAAACTGAGATATATTTTTATGTTGCACATTTAACCATTGGTAAAAAATGATTATATGTATCAATTCTCTATAAATATCAACACAAAAACATCTTTGCAAATAATATGATATCGCCGTTTTTGTCCGATCCTCTGCAATCGCTTATATGGCGGCATTTCCCTGTTTTTGAAAAGAGTGACTGAATTCCCGCCCTGAGAACGGAAAAAGCGGCAGAGCCGCAAAACCCCGCCGCCAATGCGATATTATGGAACTATTCCTACGCTTGCGCGTTAAGCATAAATCAATTTCGCGTTCACAATCTCCCGTGCACGGTTGTGAATACTATTGTTGCGCTGCACCCACAGCATCTGATCTTCCGCTTTCAGAGCTTCGGTCACGCCATCCCACGCAGATATTTCTTTTACCAGCCGAAAGAACATATCCTTTGCCTGTTTCTCGACCTTCGCGAGATAATCGTTCAGCCGCCCAGAAACGTACAGATCGAAATACAGTTTTTTCTTATGTTGCTTAATGTACCGCAAGTGCCGCTGCGCCCAAACGCCGATAATGATTTCCTCTTTCGGCCCGTTATCCGCGTCCACCATTTCCGGCTGCAAGCGTCCATCTCTCATTATCCGTCCGGTTGGGTAATACTGCTCACCGATCAGCTCATATTCCCAACCGTTCCGTTCGTCAATGATAATCTTTTCCATATTGAGTAATCCTCCGATATTAATTGAATTTGCCCTGTCATTCAATCATTCTGGCTGATTACAAAAACCGAAGGGAGACACAACATCCTTACGTCGTGTCTCCCTTATAAGGACTTTTTACGCTGTCATACTCTGCTGAATTTCTTCGCATAAATAGTATGAAAGATTGGATTGAAAAAAAGTGATTCTCTTATAAGAAAATTTGAATCATAATGTTGACCTTGCAAAAATCTGCATATTGCTTTCCGGTTGCCCGGCAAAATCAATATGACAGATTGCAAGCAAAAAAACTTTTTCTCTTATAAAGATTTTTCGTGTGCGCTTCTCTTTGGACAATCTGAAGCTGGATGATGATGTTCTTAATATCCCATTGATTTTGGCAGACCGGGCAGATCGATTGATTGGATTAGCGTTGGAACAACGAAATAGGAATCTATAAGATTTACCGTCCGTTCCTCTTTGCTGACCGTTCGCTTCTTTTTGTGAACTTTTTTGCAAAATCATATTTACAATCGGAATGGTTAGTGATAAACTTACAAAGGAATTATTTTTAAAAATAAAGGAGACGATCAAAAAATGAAAAGAAAAAACGGATTCAAAAGGGCGCTTGCGTGTCTGCTTGTTGTGGTGATGTTACTCACAACCGCACCGCTTGCAGGCTTTGTCGGGCTGGAACTGCCGGAGTGGTCACAGCTGTTTGCCGCTAAGGCAAGTGCGGCATCAAGCGACTATCTTACAAGCGGCTTTTGCGGTGAAGTGACCGAGACCACCGACGGCACACAGCTTTCGTGGGTTCTTGACGACGCCGGAACGCTGACTGTCACCGGTACGGGCAGAATGGCGGCGGAAGCGTTCAAGTACGATTTGAGAATCAAGAACGTTGTCATCAGCGAGGGTGTGAAAAATGTTGCTTCTAACGCTTTTCGTGAGTGCACGAATCTTGTTTCAGTCGATGTTCAGAATGGAGCAGAATCGATTGATGAATCTGCATTTTATAAATGTTCTAAATTAACCGGTATTAGCTTCCCGGACTCATTAACAAGCATCGGTTATTCTGCATTTGAGAATTGCAGTGCTCTTACAAATATCACCTTTCCGGACTCATTAACAAGCATCGGTTCTTATGCGTTTATTTTTTGCAGTGCTCTTACAAATATCACCTTTCCGGACTCATTAATAAGCATCGGTTCTTATGCGTTTTCGAGTTGCTCTGCTCTTACAGATATTGTCCTGCCCGATTCCGTTGAAAGTGTCGGTGGTTACGCTTTTTACAAGTGCACATCTCTGACAACGGTTTCTATCGGCGCTGGACTGAAAAGCCTTGCTGATAATGCCTTTGATTTTTGTTCAAAGCTTTCCTCTATCTCGGTTTCAGAGGATAATACAACTTATTCTTCTGTAGATGGCATTGTATATAACAAAGAAAAGACAAAACTGCTTATTGTGCCGGAGGCAGTCAGCGGGGAAATTACCATTCCAAAGACAGTTAAAGAATTTACATATCAAGCGGTTGACAGATGTAAAAATCTAACCGCAATCAATGTCGAATCCGGCAACCCGAATTACAAGTCTGTTGACGGAATCGTATATTCAGCCGACGGAAAAACAGTGCTTTGCTGCCCGAGGGGAAAGGTCGGTGCGGTTGCTGTTCAGGAAGGAGCAGAGACGATTGATGAGCGTGCATTTTATCAATGCGATAAATTAACCGATGTAACCTTACCGGACTCATTAACAAGCATCGGTTCTCATGCGTTTTGTGATTGCCGTACTCTTAAAAATATAACCTTACCAGACTCATTAACAAGCATCGGTTTTTCTGCGTTTATGTATTGCGATGCTCTTAAAAATATAACCTTGCCGGACTCATTAACAAGCATCGGTTCTAGCGCATTTTGGTTTTGTTCCGCTCTTACAAATATCACCTTGCCGGACTCATTAACAAGTATTGGATCTTATGCGTTTTATAATTGCTATGCTCTTACAAATATCGTCCTGCCCGATTCCGTTACAAGTGTCGGTAGTTATGCTTTCGAGAGTTGCAGATCTCTGACAACAGTTTCTATTGGTTCAGGATTGAAAAGCCTTTCTGTTGATGCCTTTGATTCTTGTTCAAAGCTTTCCGGTATCTCAGTTTCAGAGGACAACACAACCTACGCTTCTGTGGACGGTATTGTATATAACAAAGAAAAGACACAACTGCTTATCGTGCCGGAGGCTGTCAGCGGTGAAATCACCATTCCGAAGGCGGTTGAAGAATTTACATATAAAGCTGTTGAAAGATGTAAAAATCTAATAGCAATAAATGTGGAAGCCGGCCACCCGAATTACAAGTCTGTCGACGGAATCGTCTATACAGCCGACGGAAAAACAGTGTTTTGCTGCCCGAGAGGAAAGGTCGGCTCGGCCAATGTTCAGAACGGAGCAGAGTCGATTGATGAGTATGCATTTTATAAATGTTCCAAATTAACCGATATTACCTTACCGGACACATTAACCAGCATCGGTTATTCTGCGTTTCAGGATTGTGAAACTCTTGCAAACATCACCTTTCCGGATTCATTAATAAGCATCGGTTCTGGTGCGTTTTATTATTGCGATGCTCTTACAGATATCACCTTGCCGGACTCATTAACAAGCATTGGATCTTATGCGTTTGCGTATTGCTATGCTCTTACAAATATCACCTTGCCGGACTCATTAACAAGCATCGGTGATTGTGCGTTTGAGGGGTGCTCTGCTCTTACAGATATAACCTTGCCGGAATCATTAACAAGCATCGGATCTTATGCGTTTGCGGATTGCATTGTTCTTAAAAGCATCAACATTCCTCCTGCCATTACTAAAATAACCAATAATATATTCGAATATTGCGGTTTCACCGAACTCACACTGCCGGAAACCGTTCAATCTTTCGACTATGCAAGCTGGAGCAAACTTAAGACTCTGACGATAGAAAACAAATACTGCAAATATACAAGCATATCGGCTCCCTCTCTTCCAAAAGACTGCACCGTCCGTGCCTACTGCGGCTCACCCGGACATGAGCTTGCCGTCAAGAGACTGCTGAACTTTGAATCACTCGGTCATACCTATCTCGGCTGGTACACTGTCACCCCGGCAACCTATGAAGCAGACGGTATCGAACGCAGAGACTGCACTTACTGCGGCGGCTACGAGGAAAGAGTCACCCCGAAGCTTCAGCAGGACATTTTCACCGCTACCTTTGTTGCCGACGGCGAAACCATTGCAACGGTTGACTTCCCGAAAGGCGCAGCGGAAATCGAAGAGCCTGCCGTGCCTGCAAAGGACAGATATATCGGCGAATGGGAGGACTATACCCTTTCTGACAGCAATCTGACAATCAACGCAGTTTATACCTTGATTAAGAGCGAGAACGCCTCGGATATCCATACGTCTTCCGATGTTGTTCATTATACGGATGCCGATGACGTGCTGTTCAAGCTTCGTGCCTGGTCAGACGCAAAGGTCGTCAAATCAACGGTTTCCAAATCGGTTCCGCTTGATATCGTCCTCGTTGTTGACCAGTCCGGCTCCATGGACGAAACACTCGGCTCAAGCACGAAAAAGATTGATGCGCTCAAAAACACAGCAAAAGAATTTATCAATACCGTTTTTGAAAACGCAAAAATGACCGGCGCAGATCATAGAATCTCCCTTGTCGGCTTCGGTCTTTCGGGCGATTATAAAGGCTTCGAAAAGAACGAAAACACCGAGCTTTTAACCTCGGAAAGAGGCATTGTGAAGTTTGAAAATATCAAGTCCTCCGACTATGCAAGTTCCCTTCTGAGCGTCAGCGAGACAGGGGAAGTCAATGAAGCACTTCTCAGTGCCGTTGACAGCATTGAAGCAAGGGGAGCCACCGCCGCCGACCTCGGTTTTGAGATGGCAAAGGGCGTTTTTGCCAATACCGATTCCACCGACCGTCAGCGTGTTGTTGTGTTTATGACAGACGGCGAGCCGACCTATTTAAGTGGCTTCCAGACCTCGGTTGCCAATTCGGCGATTGCCAACGCCGCAACGCTCAAAAAAGCGTATGATGCTTCGATTTACAGCGTCGGCGTGTTCTCAAAGCGTGAGAGCGAGGACGCAAATATCAATCGTTTCATGAATGCCGTTTCCTCCGGCTATCCCGAGGCACAGTCAATGAGATACCCGGGAGACGGAACGGACGGACTGTTCTATACAAACGTAAACAACACTGACACCCTTTCATCGGTATTCAAGTCAATTTCTACCGAAGCTCTTTCCCACACCGCACCGTTTGATAACCTTACCGTTATCAAAACACTGTCACCGTATGTGACAATGACAAGTCAGCAGGAAGAAAAGCTTCGTGTGGATTTGATAAGAGAATACGGCATCACAAACGATGATATTATTATCACAAGAAATGTCGACGGCACAACAGCCGTTCAGATCAATAACCTGACGCCGAAAGAGACGACGGACGAAAACGGAAACATCATCTATGAAGTCAAATTTGAGTTCTTCGCTTCCCTTAATGAAAAGGCGGCGCAAAGCGGCGAATATATTGTTGACACTGAGGACAGCGGCGTTATGCTCGGCGCAGACGCAAAGGGCTACGAAGCAACGTTTGACACCTCTTTGCTTGAACTGACGGCTGAAAAAACAAGAGTAATCTTCACAATAAACGGCGAAGTTTACGAGATTTCGGAAAACATCAGCAACGGTTATGCCGTAGCCCCGGAGTTTAAGGTCGGCGAAGGCTGGAGCTTTGTCCGCTGGGATACCGGCAGTCAGAAAGCGACAAACGGAATGGTTCTTGACGCAACGCTGACCAAGGCGAACAGAACGGTAACCTGGCACACCGCTGACGGTGATATTGTTCAGACCTATGTCGAGGGCGACTTCATTGCTGCACCGACAGTCGGAGATAATCAGAGCGGCGAGAAGTTCTTAAGCTGGGACAGAAGTGTTCCGACCACGATGCCCGACGAAAACCTTGAGTTTACCGCCGTTTACGGTGAACATATCCACAATTACACCTCCGCAGTGACAAAGAAAGTTACCTGCGTTTCCGACGGTGAAAGAACTTACACCTGTTCCTGCGGCGACAGCTACACCGAAGTGATTCCGGCAATCGGTCACAATTACCGTGCGGTTACGCCGTCAATTGAAAAGGACGACGCAAAATGTACCTTTGTTTGTGAAAACTGCGGCGACAAATACGACTATGCGCTCGATTATGCGGTTGTAAAAGCTTCCCAAAAGCATTTCAGGGTACTTTATGAATTCCAGCTGACGGACGATGACCTGAATTGCGGTTTCCAGCCGGACGGCACAATCGAAATCAAGATTCCGCTTTCCGAGCTTCACGACAGCGCAGAAAAAGCAACCGTAATCCGCACCAACCCGGACGGAAGCAAGACGGTTGTTCCGTCAAGACATGAAAAAGGCTTCCTGATTATCACCTGCGACCACTTCACGCCGTATGAGGTCATCTTTGACATCAACTGTGAAGAGCATGAACAGGGCGAATGGATTGTCGTAACGGAACCGACCTGCATAGAAGCTGGTGAACGCTACGCTGAATGTCTCAACTGCGAAAAGGAAATCGCCCGTGAGGTTATTCCTGCTCTCGGTCACAGCTTCACAAATTACGTTTCCAACAGCGATGCCACCTGCACAGCCGACGGAACTAAGACCGCAAAATGCGACCGCTGTGATGTGACAGAAACAATCGCTGATATCGGTTCTGCCAAGGGTCACACCGAGGAGATTATTCCGGCAATACCTGCCACCTGCACCGAAACTGGTCTTACCGAAGGCAAGAAGTGCTCGGTCTGCGGCGAAGTCCTTGTAGCTCAGACCGCTACCGACGCACTCGGTCACAGCTTCACAACCTATGTTTCCAATGATGATGCTACTTGCACAGAAGACGGCACCAAGACCGCAAAGTGCGACCGCTGTGATGTGACAGACACTGTGACAGACGAAGGCTCGGCAAAGGGTCATACCATCGTTATTGACAAGGCGGTTGCCCCGACTTGCACCGAAACCGGTCTTACCGAGGGTCAGCACTGTTCGGTCTGCGGTGAGGTTCTTGTCACACAGGAAGTCATTCCGACGTCAGATCACACTGACGCCGATCAGGACGGCAAGTGCGATACTTGCGGAAAAGATAT
>JAEDIH010000166.1 GCA_016292575.1 Clostridiaceae bacterium
TCAATGACCGCCACGGCAAC
The DNA here is from genome assembly GCA_016292575.1 of Clostridiaceae bacterium. Lineage (GTDB taxonomy): Bacteria > Bacillota > Clostridia > Oscillospirales > Acutalibacteraceae > UBA6857. The sequence goes on from JAEDIH010000166.1 coordinate 21, forward strand.
AACCGCCGTCGTGACCGCAAAGCAGACAACGAGGCAGACCGCAAAGCAGACAACGAGACAAACCAAAAAGCAGACTACCCAAAAGAACACGGGCAAGAATAAAAAGAAGAAAAAATCCTCAAAAAGCACAACAAAGCCTGTTGCAACCACCAAGAAAAAGAAAAATCCGGTCACAACGACTAAAAAGTCAAAAAAGACCAAGTCCACCACATCGTCCTATAGAGGCGGCGGATACATTTCCGGTAAGATTGGAACACTTGCAAGCGGCTGGCGAACCACAACGAGAGCTGCGACAACAACAAAAAAGCCAACCACAACCAAACGCCGCGATCCGTATAATGCCGCCGACTATTATGATCCCGAGGACTTTTATTATGATTATTACGACGATTTCTACGATTACTATGACGCGGAGGATTATTATTACGAACACTGCGATGATTGATAAACAGAAAATGCCGCCCGTATGAAAAAGCAAACGGGCGGTCATTATATTTTTCAGTTGCTTTTAACCGAACCGATAAGGAACGTATACGGATCGGGCGAGCCGAGTTCATCAGTAGGCGTTTCGTCAATAAGGAGCACCATTTTAACAAACGACCGGATTTGCTCATACATAAGATCAATGCTGAACTTATCCATTTCGTCCGTTTCGCTCACTGCGGTAAGATAGTCGGGGGCGGGAACAAAGCCTATCTGCGGAATGCCCACATTCCTGAGCGGCTGACCCTCGCCGAAGTGCAGAATGTTATGACCCTTGAGCGTAACGGTTCTGACAAGAGTTCTGTCCTCAAGCGATTTATAGTAGATATCGTCCATTGTTTTGTTGCCGGTATAGGCAAGCTCAATGTCAATATCGTTCGTTTTCTGATATACGCCGTCAACGTCCTTCCATTCGGTTGCGCCGAGGTGCTCAACCGAAACGCCGGCAACGGCTTTGATGTGACCGTCCTTTCCGTCCCACAGATCGCGGTGATTTCTGAGCCACTTTGAGGAGGCCTGAATGTCGTTCTGCTTGAACGCCGGCAGACGGAAGTGACCGGTGACAAAGACGAAAATTATGCTCCGTTCAAGCTCACACTGCCTGAGATATTTCATCATTGCAAGCATTGCAATCGGACCGTTTTCCTCAACGCAGTTGACGCCGTCGGTGTGGGTATTGACAAGGATTGCCTCGTCCGTTTTTTTGCCCCTGAGGATTGTATAAAACGATTCGGAGTTTGCCATCTTCTCCCTTTTCGCTTCAAGCACAAGAGTGACTTTGGTTTTGTCCTTTGCTGCCGCAAGGAGCTTTTTGCCCTCCTCCTCGCAGACCCAGAGGCAGGGTACGCCCTCATAGGGCAGAATGAACGGAAGATACTGACCCTTGACCATGTCACGGGACATACCCTCCCAGATGCAGATGACTGCCTTGACGCCCGCAAGCTTTGCGGCGGAAAGGAAAGGAACATTGACAAAGGAGGTTGCAACCGGTCCTTTGTAATAGGCCGGAATGTTTAGCCCTGCCGGATAGGATTTCCTCTGGTTGAACGCAATGCCGCTCGGAATTTTTCCAAGGTCGTGAACCTTGACAAGTGCAATCTTTCCTGCGGCGGGAAGATAATTGAAATGCTTTCCGAAGATTTCAACAACCTCTGCCGTCACGCCGAGAGGACCTGTTTCGCCGGAATACGGCCAGGCGGAGGAAACTTCAATTTTCTCGTCCTTTCCGTTGACGTGGAGCGTGATTGAGCTTGAAATTTCCTTCCATCTGTTGAAACAGTAAAGATCGCTGTAGGTGGCAAGACCCATTTTTTCAATTTCGCTTTTGAGATATGAGACAAAGTCTCGTTGAGCACCGGAGCCCGTTGTACGGACGCCGAACGAATTCATTTTTTCAACGCCGGCAAGAACCTCCTGCTTTGAAACCAACTTTTCACTTTCAAAAAGCATATGATAAAACCCCCGTGTAATACTATAAAACTACATTATCATAGATTTATAATTTACATGAGGGATTTGAATAAAGGATATATGAACTCAGTATTAATATTTATTTGAAAAACAGACAACATAAATTGTTATGTATATCAGGCAAGAGTTCCTTAATTCTGCATTCATTTTTTATGAACCGACGCAGCGTCAAAGATTACACAGCCCTCGGTGGAAAAGGAGGGATAGGTGATTTTTTCGCTCTTTTTGTTTTCGGGATATTTTTCAAGTATTTCCTCAACATAGCCTATGATTTTTTCAATCTGTTCCGCACTCTCTCTGCCGTCGGCGTGACCGCCCCATGGAGTGTACTCGCTGCAAAGGGCAAGAGTCCTTTTTGCACCGGGGAGCCATTCCTCAAGGCTTACGGCATGGATAACCTTCATGAGCAGTACGGCGCACACATTGTCGCCCGTGAACATCTTTTTTTCGCCCTCATCAAGGAAAACAACTCCGCCGGGCGAGTGACCGGGGGTGTGGATGGTTCGGACGGTTCTTCCGCCGAGGTCAAAGGTTTTGCCCTCCTCAAAGGGCAGCCATTTTGTTTTAAAAACGCCGCCGCAAACATCTTTCGGACCGATACCCTCCTTTTTCATATGGTTTGAGATGAGGTCGGCGCGAATTTTTTTGAGGCTCAGAAGCTTGAATTTTAAATTGCACTCCGCTTTGTGTACCCAAACGCTGCCGAACAGGCAGGCTCCGCCGGTGTGGTCGCCGTGGGTGTGGGTCAACGCAACGGTAACGGGCAGATCGGTGATTGAGCGCACAACGGCCTTGAGGTCGCCCGTGCCGATGGTGCTGTCGATAAGCAGGGCGCTTTTTTCGCCGAGCAGCAGGTAGCAGTTGTCGCGTCCGCATTCGTCAATGCGGTAGGTTCTGTCTCCGATTTTTTCGGTGGTGTATACGTTTTTCATAGCTGTCCTCCGATATGTTAATTATTCTCCGCCGAGGAAATACTCTTTTGCATTGTCAAAGCAGATGCCGCCTATGATTTTCTTGAGCGCCTTTTCGTCAAAGGGATAAAGTCCGTCGTTCACCCATGAGCCGATGATATGGCACAGGAGGCGGCGAAAATATTCATGCCTCGGATATGACAAAAACGAGCGCGAATCCGTGACCATGCCCACAAAGCAGCCGAGAACACCGAGATTTGCAAGGGTCTTTATCTGCGCCGTCATGCCGTCAAGGTTGTCGTTGAACCACCACGCCGAGCCGAACTGAAGCTTGCCGTTTGCCTCGGCGGACTGGAAGTTTCCGAGCATTGAGCCGAAAACAAAATTGTCCTTTGGATTGAGATTGAAAAGAACGGTTTTCGGCAGAAGCTGCTCTCTGTCGAGTGTATCGAGAAAGAGGGAAAGTCCCCTTGCCTGCTCGGGATCGTCAATGGAGTCAAAGCCGCTGTCCGCTCCGAGAGAGAGAAACGCGCGCGAATTGTTGTTGCGCATTGCGCCGAGGTGAAGCTCCATTACAAAGCCTTTTTGCGCATACTGCCTGCCGAGGAAGCACAAAACGGAAAATTTATATTTTGCAAGCTCGTCCTTTGAAAGCGGAACGCCGCTTTTTGCTTTTTTAAAGATTTTTTCAACCTCGCCGTCATTGACCGGAGCGTAGGGAACAAAGGAGACGGACTGGTCGGACGCGACGGCTCCGAGCGATTTAAAAAAGTCCATTCGCCTGCAAAGTGCCTCCTTGAGGTCGGAAAAGGTGTTGATTTCAAGGTTCGCCGCAGCGGAAAGCGACGAAAGGTACGCCGTAAAATCGTGCGTTTCAATGTTGATGACCTTGTCCGG
>JAEDIH010000023.1 GCA_016292575.1 Clostridiaceae bacterium
ACTGCAAGGCAGGCTCAAATCCGCAGTACCCCCGTTTCATGGTTTCCGATTTCAAAAATCAGTCGCTCAGAGCGTTTGATTAACACCGTAATATAACAGGCAGCCGAAAGCTCAGTCTATGCGCTTTCGGCTGTTTTTATTTTTATATGAAAACTTTTTAAAGCTTTTCTATAGTATTTGCTTCAATAATGTGGTAAAATAATTCGGAATGTTTCATTCGGGAGGAATCAAAATGAATGTTACCAAAATATGCAAAGGCGTAAAGCTCGGATATCACCGGACAAACAAGTTCAAAACAACCACCATGTCTTTGAACATTGTTACTCCCCTTGACTCAAAAACGAGCGAAAAGGCTCTCATAATCCATCTCCTTGCAAGAACAACCAAGGCTTATCCGGCTGTTTTTGAAATGAACCGCGCGCTTGCAAAGCTTTACGGCGCAATCATTTCCCCGTCCGTTACAAAATCCGGCGAAGCACTTGTTCTGAGCCTCAACCTTGTTTGCCTTGACGACAGGTTCACGCTCGATTCAAGCCCGATTACTGAAGAATGCATCAGGCTTCTGCTTTCCTGCCTTTTTGAGCCGGACATTACTCCGGACGGCTTTAAAAAGGATAACGTTGAACGCGAGAAAAGGCTCCTTTTGCAAAAGCTTGAAAGCGAAAAGGACGACAAGCGCGTTTATTCTCTGGGTCGTATGTTTGAGGAAATGTGCAAAGATGAGGCGTATTCCCTCAACAAGCTCGGCACAAAAGAGGGCATTGAAAAAGCAGACGGAAAAAGCCTTTTTGAGGAATGGAAAAAGCTGCTTTTCACCTGCCCCGTTCAGATAAACTATATCGGCAGAAAAAGCGAGCAGGAAATTACGGATATTGTAAAGCCGTATTTTGAAAAGCTTGAGCGCAAAAATATCATTGACGTCACCACCGAGTTTCTCACCGAAAGCCACGGCGTGAACACCGTTACGGAAAAGCAGAACGTAAAGCAGGGCAAGCTTGTCATAGGCTACCGCGCAGGCATGACCTACAGCATGGACAACTACGCCGCCCTCAAAGTCATGACGGCAATTTTCGGTTCGGGTACTTTTTCAAAGCTGTTCATGAACGTGCGCGAAAAAATGAGCCTTTGCTATTATTGCAGCGCGTCGCTCATCAATTCAAAGGGCGTTATTGCCGTCCAGAGCGGCGTTGAAACCGAAAACGCAAAAAAAGCCCTTGACGCAATAGATCACGAGCTTGATGAGGTGCGAAAAGGAAACTTTACGGACGAAACGGTTGAACAGGCAAAGCTTTCGCTTTGCGACACCCTCCACTCGGTTGAGGACGCGGCGGACGAGGTTGACTCCTGGTTCAAGGCGTACTGCGCTTCGGGTGAATTCTTCACGCCGGACGAAATTTCACTTCTTATTAAAAAAGTCAGCCGCGAGGAAATTGTTGTTGCGGCGTCAATGGTGACAAAGGACACCGTGTTTATCCTTGAAAGCAACGGGGAGGAAAGCAAAGATGAATAAGAAATATATCAAAAACGACCTGCTTTCGGACGGCTATTATGAGATTGACCACGACAGCGGACTTAAAATTTTCGTCATGGAAAAGCCCGAATACACCGGCGCCTTTGCAATGTTCGGAACAAAGTACGGCTCAATAGACACCTGCTTCAGACTTGAAAACGAAAAGGAATTTACCTGCGTTCCGGAGGGCATTGCGCATTTTCTTGAGCACAAGCTTTTTGAAAGCGAGGAACTTGACGCCTTTGAGCTTTTTGCAAAAACGGGAGCAAACGCAAACGCTTTCACCTCCTTTGACCGCACCTGCTACCTCTTTTCCTGCAGCAGCAACTTTGAAAAATCGCTTGAAATTCTCCTTGACTTTGTCAAAAAGCCGTATTTTACCGAACAGACGGTTCAAAAGGAGCAGGGAATCATCGGTCAGGAGATAAGAATGTATCAGGACGACCCGGACTGGCAGACGCTGTTCAACCTGCTGCGCGGTCTATACAGGAATAACCCCGTCAGAATTGACATTGCAGGAACGATTGAGTCGATTGCAGAAATCAACGCAAAGCTCCTTTACGGCTGCTACAACACCTTTTACAACCTTTCAAACATGGCTCTTGCCGTTGCCGGCAACGTCAGCGCAGAAAAGGTGCTCGAAATTGCCGACCGGGTACTCCCAAAAGAAAAAAAGGTCAGCTTTGAGCAAATCATTCCGACAGAGGACGAAAGCGTTGTTACAGCATACACAGAGGAAAAGCTCGGCGTTGACATTACAAAATTTGCGCTCGGCTTCAAGGAAAGCCACCCCTCTCCCCTGCGTACGCCGAAGGAGCTTGTCTGCATGAACCTTGCGCTGGGCATTATTGCCGGAAAGGTTTCAGGTCTTTATTGCAGGCTGCTTGAACAGGGGCTTATCAACCAGTCGTTCGGTTCGGAGTATTTCACCGGACGCGGCTTTGCCGTCCCGATTTTCACCGGCGAAAGCAGCGACCCGAAAAGGGTCAGAGACGAAATTATTCTTGAAATCAAAAGACTGCGTGAAAACGGAATTTCCGACGAGGACTTTGAAACGGTCAGAAAACGCCGCTATGGTCTTGAGGTTCTCGGCTTCAACGAAACGGAGAACCTTGCAAACGCACTGATTGATTCCTACTTTGGCAATTTCGGTCTTTTTGACGTTGTTGAAACCTACAAAACAGTTACCAAAGAGGACGTTGAGGAAACACTCAGAACCCACTTTGACGAAAACAACTGCTGCCTTTCGGTGGTTAAGTGAAAAGCGGTACAATGATTTACACCGATACCGGCTGCAATTTCAGGGAGGTGCTTTTGTGAATAATGAATACATTAAAAATTCAAACGAGCTTGAGTTTGCCTTGTTCTGCATTGAAAGTATCGCCGAAAAAGCAGGAGTAGGCGCAAAAAAGGTCTATGACGCCCTTGCAAAAAAGAGCAATATTCTTCAAAGCTATATCGTTCCCTGCTATGATATTCTGCACACCCAGGGAAAAGAGTATATTGTTGAAGACATTCTCTCCGTAATGAAAGAGAAGGGAGTTTATATATGAAAGTATATCACGGCTCGTACGACGAAATTAAAGCTCCCGACCTTGCCCACTCAAGAAAAAATGTAGACTTCGGTTGTGGCTTTTATGTCACGCCTATATATGAGCAAGCCGAAAAATGGTGCAGAAAATTTATGAGAAAAAATGAAAGCGGCGTTGTTTCGCTCTATGACTTCGATGAACAGGCACTTTCTGCGTTGAAAACGCTCCGCTTTGAGTCATACAGCGAAAGCTGGCTCAATTTCATTCTGACCTGCCGCAGCAGCAACGATAAAAGCGATTATGACCTTGTCATAGGCGGCGTTGCAAACGACAAGGTGTTCAACACGGTTGAACTTTATTTTGACGGACTTATTGACAAAGCAGAAGCGCTAAAAAGACTGAAATTTGAAAAGCCGAATTTGCAGCTTTGCTTACGCAGCGAAAAAGCGCTTGAATTTTTGAAGTTTGAAGGGAGCGTAAAATTATGAACGCAAATCCTGTTCTGCTCCAGAAAAAGTATGCAAGAATAATTGAAGCTTTTTCAAAAAGAGAGGGCATAACGCTCAGCGAAGCACTCGGTTTCTTTTATCATTCCGAAACCTATGACCTTATGAGCAAAGGTATCTCCGATATGCATTGCATGAGCGACGCTTATCTGGTTGAAGACCTTGAAGAAGAATATGCAAAAAAACAACTGTGAATAAATAAGAGGAGAAAAACTTATGGCTAAAGCACTTGTCCTTGCGGAAAAGCCGTCCGTTGCGCGCGATATTGCACGGGTTCTCGGCGCAAAAAGGAGCGCAGACGGCTTCATTGAGGGCGACAAATACGTTATAACCTGGGCACTCGGTCACCTTGTTACCCTTGCCGACCCCGATGCCTACGACGAAAAATACAAGGCCTGGCGGCTTGAGGATCTGCCAATGCTGCCGGAAAAGATGAAGCTTGTTGTAATCAAGCAGACCTCAAAGCAGTACCGCACCGTTTCAAAGCTTATGGGCAGAGCGGACATCGACCGCCTTATCATTGCAACGGACGCCGGACGCGAGGGGGAGCTTGTTGCCCGTTGGATAATGATGAAAGCGCACTTCAAAAAGCCTGCGTTCCGCCTGTGGATTTCCTCGCAGACCGACAGGGCGATAAAGGAGGGCTTTGCAAAGCTCAGGCCTGCAAAGGAATATGACAACCTTTACTTTTCCGCGCAGGCAAGAGCCGAGGCGGACTGGCTTGTGGGGCTGAACGTTACAAGGGCACTGACCTGCCGCTTCAATGCGCAGCTTTCCGCCGGAAGAGTTCAGACCCCCACCCTTGCGCTCATCGTTCAGCGTGAGGAGGAAATACTCGCCTTTAAGCCCAAGGATTATTTTACGCTTCAGGCACTGTTCAAGGGCTTTTCGGCAACCTTCCGGGACTCAAAAAACAACACCCGTTTTTCGGACAGAGCCTTTGTTGAGGGTATTCAGAAATCGCTCGCAGGAAAAAGCGCAGTTGTTTCAAAGCTTGAAAAAACGGCAAAAAAGCAGGCTCCGCCTGCCGCCTACGACCTGACGGAGCTTCAGCGCGACGCAAACAAAAAGTTTGGCTATTCCGCAAAGCAGACCCTTTCACTCATGCAGAGCCTTTATGAAAGGCACAAGGTTCTCACCTATCCGAGAACGGATTCAAGGTACATAACCGACGACATTGTTGCAACCATTCCGGAAAGACTGCGTGCGGTTGCGCAGGGACCTTACCAAAAAGCGGCAATGACGCTTTACCGCAAGCCGCTTTCAACCAAGTATATTGTCAACAACGCAAAGGTCACCGACCACCACGCCATTATTCCGACCGAACAGCCGGCAAACTTTTCAAAGCTCACCTTTGACGAAAGGAACATCTATGACCTTGTTGTCAAGCGTTTTCTTGCTGTTCTTTCGGAACCGTGCGAATATGACGAGGTAAAGGTTACTCTTGACATCGGCTCAAAAAGCTTTTATGCCAAGGGCAAGGTTATCAAAAAGGACGGCTGGAGGGAGGTTTACGGCTCAGCAACGGACGAGGAGGACGAGGACGCGGAAATTAAAAGCCAGAAGCTTCCCGAACTGAAGCAGGGCATGACTCTCCCGGTGCTGAACACAAAAATCGTCACCGGAAAAACAAGACCGCCTGCGCGATACACGGAGGCCACCCTCCTTTCCGCAATGGAGAATCCCTCAAAGCAGATTGCGGACAAAAAGCTCAAGGCTATCATTGAAACCACGAGCGGACTCGGCACACCGGCAACAAGAGCGGACATTATTGAAAAGCTTTTTGACAACTTTTCAATCGAGCGCGTAGGAAAGGAAATTCACCCGACGGCAAAGGGAAAGCAGCTCATACGCATTGTTCCGCCCGACCTCAAAAGTGCCGAGCTTACCGCGCAATGGGAGCAGCAGCTGCAAAACATCAGCAAAGGCACGGGCAGCATGAAAAAGTTCATCGGAGAAATGCGCGACTATTCAACAAAGCTTGTTTCAATGGTGATTGCAAGCAACGCGCAGTATACGCACGACAACGCAACAAAGGAAAAATGCCCCGTCTGTGGAAAGTATCTGCTTGAGGTCAACGGCAAAAAGGGCAAAATGCTCGTTTGTCAGGACAGGGAGTGCGGCTACCGCAAGGGACTGACGCAGACCACAAACGCACGCTGCCCCAAATGCCACAAAAAGCTTGAACTGCGCGGCGAGGGAGAAAAGCGCATCTTCGCCTGCGTTTGCGGCTACAGGGAAAAGCTTTCCGACTTCAACCGGCGCAAAGCCTCCGACGGAGCCGGAAAGTATGACGTAATAAATTACATGAAAAAGCAGGAACGGGAGAAAGAACCGCAAAATAATGCAATGGCCGACCTGCTCAAGGGCTGGTTTGATTAATTGCACAAAAATTTGTTGCTTTTTTTGTGAAAATTTCCGCTTTAGGGCTTGAAAAAATTCACCTATTGTTATAAAATGTCTGTTGATTGGAAACAATTACTGATGTTACTGTAATCTTATAAAACGAAAGGAAAGAACCAAATGAACGTATTGAACAAAAAGTCAGTTGAAGATATTGACGTTAACGGAAAAAAAGTCCTTGTCCGCTGCGACTTCAACGTAAAAATGGAAAACGGCGTTATCACCAGCGATAAGAGAATCGTTGCCTCGCTCCCGACCATTAAATATCTCCTCGACCACGGCGCAAAGGTTATCCTTTGCTCTCACCTCGGCAGACCCAAGGGCGAGTTCAAGCCCGAATTTTCGCTTGCTCCCGTTGCAAAAAGACTCGGCGAGCTGCTCGGTCAGGACGTCAAGATGGCAAAGGACGTTATCGGCGAAAGCGCAAAGGAGCTTGCTGCTTCGCTCAAGGGCGGCGAGGTTATGCTGCTTGAAAACGTCCGCTTCCACGCAGAGGAAACAAAGAACGATCCCGAATTTTCAAAGGCTCTTGCTTCTCTTGCGGAAATCTATGTCAATGACGCTTTCGGTTCCGCCCACAGAGCGCACAGCTCAACCACCGGCGTTGCCGATTATCTTCCCGCTGTTTGCGGCTTCCTCATTCAGAAGGAGCTTAAATACATCGGCGGCGCGCTTGAAGACCCGAAGAGACCCCTTGTTGCAATCCTCGGCGGCGCAAAGGTTTCCGATAAAATCGGCGTTATCACTAACCTTCTTTCCAAGGTTGACACCCTCATCGTCGGCGGCGGCATGGCATACACCTTCTTTGCCGCTCTCGGTCACACGGTAGGCACTTCAATCTGCGAAACGGACAAGATTGACCTTGCAAAGCAGATGATGGCTGACGCAAAGGAAAAGGGCGTTAACTTCCTTATCCCGGTTGACAACATTGTCGGTAAGGAATACAAGGAAGACACCGAATATATGACCGTTAACTCAGACGATATTCCCGATGGCTGGATGGGTCTTGACATCGGACCGAGGACTACCCGGCTCTTTGCAGACGCCGTTAAGGACGCAGGCACCGTTATCTGGAACGGACCGATGGGCGTTTCCGAATGGGAGCACTTTGCAGCCGGTACCATCGGCGTTGCAACCGCAATTGCAGACAGCAATGCAATCTCAATCATCGGCGGCGGCGACAGTGCGGCGGCCATTGAAAAGCTCGGCTTTGCCGATAAGATGAGCCACATCTCCACCGGCGGCGGCGCTTCGCTTGAATTCCTTGAGGGCAAGGAGCTTCCCGGCGTTGCAGCTCTCAACGATAAGTAATTTTCATAAACAATACTTTTTAAAACAAAGGAGTCTTTCAAAATGAAAAAAGAACTTCGTAAGGCAGTCATTGCCGGCAACTGGAAAATGAACAACACTCCCTCCCAGACAACCGCTCTCATCAATGAGATGAAGCCCCTTGTTGCGGACGCTGACTGCGAAGTTGTTCTCTGCGTACCTTATATTGACATTCCTGCCGCCGTTGAAGCCGCCAAGGGTTCAAACATCAAAATCGGCGCGGAAAACGTACACTTCAAAGCCTCGGGCGCATATACCGGTGAGGTTTCAACCGATATGCTCAAGGAAGCAGGCGTTGAATATGTCGTTATCGGCCACAGCGAAAGAAGAACCTACTTCGGTGAGACTGACCAGACCGTCAACCTCCGTTCCCTTGCAGCACTCAATGCAGGTCTCAAGGCTATCATCTGCGTTGGCGAAACCCTTGAGCAGAGAGAACTTGGTTACACCGAAACCCTCCTCAAGTTCCAGACAAAGATGGCTCTCACCAATGTTAAGCCCGAACAGCTCAAGAACGTTATCATCGCTTACGAGCCCGTCTGGGCAATCGGAACGGGCGTTACCGCAACAGCCGACCAGGCCGACGAGGGCAACGGCTTTGTCCGCGCGGCGATTGCCGAAGCCTACGGCGCCGACCTTGCTGAAACCGTTACCGTTCAGTACGGCGGCTCAATGAACGCAAAGAACGCCGACGAGCTTGTTTCAAAGGTCAACGTTGACGGCGGTCTTATCGGAGGAGCATCGCTCAAGGCTCAGGACTTCTCAGTCATCGTCAAGGCCGCAAGCAAATAATCAAATATGCAAAAAAGGGTTGCTTTGCAGCCCTTTTTTAGAAGATTGAAAGGCAGATCTTTATATATGAAAAAAACTGTTTTACTTTGCATTATGGACGGCTTCGGAAAGAATCCGTCAACCGAAGGCAACGCCATTGCCGCAGCAAACAAGCCGAACCTTGACCGCCTGATGAGCGAAAACCCGGTAACCTATATCGGCGCTTCCGGAATGGACGTCGGTCTTCCCGAAGGTCAGATGGGCAACAGCGAGGTCGGTCACACAAATATCGGCGCAGGCCGCGTTGTTTATCAGGAGCTGACAAGAATTACAAAGTCCATTCAGGACGGCGACTTTTTTGAGAATGAAGCCCTTGTCGGCGCAATGGAAAACTGCAAAAAGCACGGCTCCGCCCTTCACCTCATGGGTCTTATGAGCGACGGCGGCGTTCACAGCCACAATACGCACATGTATGCTATCCTTGAGCTTGCAAAAAGAATGGGACTTGAAAAGGTCTTTGTTCACTGCTTCCTTGACGGACGCGACGTTCCCCCAGCCTCCGGTGCGGACTACGTTGCCGAAACCGTTGCAAAGCTTAAGGAAATCGGCGTCGGCAAGGTTGCCACTGTTATGGGTCGTTACTACGCAATGGACAGAGACAACCGTTGGGAAAGGGTTTCAAAGGCTTATGCAGCAATGGTTTACGGCGAGGGCATCAAGGCTTGTGACCCCGTTGAGGCAATCAAAAAGTCATATGAAACGATTGACGAGGACGGAAAGCACCTCACGGACGAATTTGTTCTTCCCACTGTCTGCCTTGAAAACGCAACGGTCAAAGCGAACGATTCCGTTGTTTTCTTCAACTTCCGTCCGGACAGAGCAAGAGAAATTACCCGTACCTTTGTTGACGAAGAGTTCACCGGCTTTGAAAGGAAGAACGGCTTTTTCCCGCTTTACTATGTCTGCATGACACAATATGATGCAACAATGCCGAATGTTCATGTTGCTTTCAAGCCCCAGAAGCTCACAAACACCTTCGGCGAATATATTTCAGAGCTTGGTCTTACTCAGCTTCGTATTGCGGAGACCGAAAAGTATGCTCATGTCACCTTCTTCTTCAACGGTGGCGTTGAAAAGCAGTTCAAGGGCGAGGACAGAATCCTTGTTGCTTCGCCAAAGGTTGCAACCTACGATTTGCAGCCCGAAATGAGCGCATATGAAGTTACGGACAAGGTTGTTGAAGCGGTCAATTCAGGAAAGTATGACGCAATCATCCTCAATTTTGCAAACTGCGACATGGTCGGTCACACCGGCGTTTTTGACGCGGCAAAGGCCGCTGTTGAGGCCGTTGACAAGTGCGTCGGAAGAGTTGCGGACGCAATTAAGGAAATGGGCGGCGTAATGCTCATCACGGCAGACCACGGCAATGCAGACAAGATGATTGCCGAGGACGGAACCGCTTTCACGGCGCACACCACTAACCCCGTTCCCTTTGTTGTTGTTAACCACAAGTGCTCCGTACGCGAGGGCGGAAAACTCTGCGACATTGCTCCCACAATGCTCAAAATTATGGGTATCCCCCAGCCCGAAGAAATGACCGGCGAAAGCATTGTGAAATAACAAATGAATATTCAAGCCGCACTCCCCGTTTTTTGAGGAGTGCGGCTTTAATTTATGTTTTAAATCATGAAAACAGCTTTCTGAACCAATCAAGAATCTTTTGAAAGAAAGCTTTAATCTTTTCCGCAACCGTCAGCTCCCTGAGCTTTTTGCCGCAGTTGTTGCACTTTCCGTCGTTATCGGAATCCGTGTGACCCGTTGCCGGAATCGTTTCCTGAGCAGTCAGCGTTTCGCCGCAGACAGAGCAGATTGAACCATCGGTAAGACCGGCTTCTTCGCAGGTTGCTGCCTTTCCCGGAACAACAACGGGAGTATGTCCGATTCTGTCAATGTCTGATCTTTCAAGAATTTCGTGGCAGTCAGTACATTCTTTATGCTTTTTACCGGCAGCAGTGCAGGTTGAATCTGTGTCAACTATCCAGTCAGAAAGCTCTCCGTTTGCATCTGGGTCAACAAGAAGTTCGCATGTTTCAAGCGTTTTTCCACAATCAAGACATTCCTTGTGTTTTGAGCCGATAGTGATACAGGTTGGCTCTTTATCAATTATCCACTCGGAAGCCGGGTGATAGTTCTCATCGATACTGATAGTACAGGTATCATTACTGCTAACAAACATACAGATATAATATGTTTCACCGGCGTAAAGAATTTCACGCATGGATGATCGTTCCCAACCGTTTGAAGCAAAACTCTCCATGTTTTGATCAAAAATTTCCGAACTCACTCCATCATAGTAATAACTGCTGTAGTTGAACTGATATTCGGCGGTTACTTCCGGAACAAATCTGAAGTATACATAATAGGAGTCGTTTGTATTATTTGTCTCGGTTTTTGATTCTCCAATGTTGATATCGGTGTATTCAATGGGACTGACCGTGACATCAATCGCTGTTTCATATCTTCCGTAGCAAACAGGGAGAGTCGTTTTGCCGATTTTCCATGTGGAAAAGTCATCCTCCCGTGCATAGCAGGAGCTTCTGACCTCTGAGGTTCCGTCAGTGAAAAAGACGCGGACTGTGAGGCCGGTGAGGTCGGCGCCGTCTGTTTCCCTGTATACATACACGGTTTTATCCGGCAATGTTTCAATTTCGATATGGTCAATCTCTTTTTCTTCAATCATTTCCACATTGAATTCACGGAAATAATCAAACTTATCGCAGAGCTTTGAGTCCGGTCTGCAATGAAGCGTTCCGCGAAAAGACAGCAAAATGTTCTTGTCAATGTCTGCCTTTGCTGAATCATAGAAATAAACATCAGCATAGCAATTTTCAAACAATTCACATCCAAAAGACTTTACAGTTTCCGGAATCGTAATTTTTTCAAGATTTGAATCAATGAACGCATAGCTTCCGATAGCCGTAACATATTCAGGAACAGAAAATTCACCTGTTTTTTCATTCGAGCAGTAAATTAAGGTTATTCCGCTGTCAGTTTTCTCATAAACAACACCGTCATCATCAAAGTATACAGCGTTTCCGTCATCAACGGTGACAGAAGCAATATCCTCCAAGCTTGATCTGTCATTATATCCTTTATTGATTCTTTTAACCGAAGCCGGAATAACAATGCTTTTCGCGCCGGAAATGCTGCTTAGCGAACTATAGCTTATCTCGGTTATCGTTGAGTTCTCAGCAAACCTGACATTTTCAAAAAGAGCCATAAGCTCTGCATATTCCGGATCTTCTTCGGGCATTGGACCGGTTCCGTCAAAGGTCAGTGTCCTGGTGTTTAAATCCAATGACCAAGTGATATTTTCCCCGTATGTTCCCGTTGTCTGGAAGCAGTTGCAAACTTCGCCCGTTTCATAAATCTTGTGGGTTATACCGAGATTTTTGAACATTTCATGTTGAGCTGATTCCTTTTTGCAAACATAAGAAACCCAAGCCGGAACATGATAGACAGAATTTTTAAATAAAAAGTCTTCAAGACTATTTTCGTTTGCTTTTGAATACTCAAGCGGAAAGGACGTTTTGAACTTTTCGTTCAAATACTCTGACATTTTCAGATAAACAAACTCATCTGAATCTTCATAACCGCTTACATCTGCATCAATCTTATATTTGTAATAATAAGAAGCGGCCTCAGCGTATGAATAATCATCAAAGCCCCCGATTAAATATGAATAAAACTGAGCTGAATCCGGCAAAAAGACAAATTCTTTTAAAATAAAGGAATATAACATTATACTGAAACTGTCATATATCTCCTTAACCGATTCGGGGACATACACCTTTTCAACCATCGGACAGCTTGCAAAAGCCCCCATGTCAATGGTTTCCACCCCCTCGGGAAGAATGATCTCTTTCAGATCAGTGTTTCCCATGAAAGCCGAAAAACCTATCTTCCTTAGCGAGGACGGAAAAACAATTTCCTTTGCTGTTGATCTAAAAAAATTATAGCCGCCGATTTCGGTAATTCCTTCCTCAATGACTATTTTGTCTGCTTTCCTCAAAAACTTCCACCACGCAGGCGGATCAAAACCGCCGTCACCCGGAAGGCCGTAATCCTTGATAGCTCCCTCGCCGCCAACGGTCAACGTTGCAGTTGCTTCGTCAAAGCTCCAGACAATGTTTCCCTGAGTGTCCTGCGCAAAGGAAACGAACGGTAACGAGCAAAGCAGCATTATCGCCGTAAGCAGTACAGAGAGCAACTTTTTTGTGTTTTTCTTTTTCATTATTCAGTTTTCCTCCTTTTCTTTGGAACGCAGAATTATTTATCGTTCCTAATTATTTTAATTATACCCGATTGTTAACAAAATGTAAATAACTAATTATTCTATTGCAAGTACAATTTATATTTATAAATTTGCTTATTGTTTGTAATTATGCGCATTTTTAATAAACATATGTATATTATTTTGTATATGATTACAAAATAATAATTCATATTAATGATTATTACCCTGTGCAAAAATTTTGCAGTCTGAAAAAATTGCTTATTCTGAACTCGGAACCACAAACCTATTAACAAGTCGTTCATAAAAATGTTAATTTTAGTCGGTTAAAGCTTTCAGTGAACAGAAAAATTACTTCGACGAAAAATGGGTATAAAAATGAACAAATACAGAAGCTTTGAAAACGCTCTCAAGGAGTCTTCGTCAAATGACGGTTGCTTCGGAAAATACGGCTGCGGTGAACGGTTCCTGAAAAAGTACGAATAAATAATTCAACCGGTGGGCGTATACCCACCGGCTTTGCTTTTTACTTTTTATCCCTGCTTTTTCCAAAGCCGAAAAAGATGAACAGCGTTGCAGGAACAATGCTAAACGCAAACAAAGCAAACATCAACGGCTTTGAACTAAAGTAATCAGCCATCAGGGAGAAAGCCTGCGGCTGCAGCAGAATGAAAAGCCCTGCCGCAACGGCGCCGATTGCGCTGACGAGAACCGCACCGGAAGCTACGTCCTTTGCCCTTTTTGCATATTCGTTGTATTCCTTTGTTTCAAGGTCAACAGCGTTTTCAATCGCGGTGTTAACAAGCTCCGCGCCGATGACAAGGGCGCTCGCAACCGCAAGCACAGCCCAGTCGGTACGGCTCAAAACGAACCAATCGGTAAGACCGAGAATGGAAAACATGTAAACAAGGCATGTCAGATGAACGCGCAAATTGCGCTCGGTCTTTATTGCGCAGAAAATTCCGCGGAAAGCATAAAAAAAGCTTTTGAAAAGATTTTTAAAGTGACTCATATTAAAACGCCGAAGAAAGCCGTTTTTGCGCGGCTTCTTCGGCTTCCTTTCGTTTTTATTCTTCCATTGTATAATAGCTTCCGCTCCTGACAAGACCGAGCTGGGTGAGAACAGTCTCCTCCCTTTCCCTCATGCGGACAAGCTCAAGTCCGCCCGGCTCATGGTCGTAGCCGAGAAGATGGAGCATTGAATGAACGGTGAGGAAAGCAATTTCACGGTCAAAGGTGTGACCGTAAAGCTTTGCCTGCTTCACGGCGTGCTCAATGGAAATGACGATATCGCCGAGCATCTGCGCGCCGGTGTCCTGATTGATGTCATACACGCCGTCAACGCCGAGCGGAAACGAGAGTACGTCCGTTGAGCGGTCAACGCCGCGGTATTTGAGGTTAAGCTTATGTATCTCCTCGTCATCAACGATGGAAACGCTGATTTCCGCGGAGCCTTTGAAGTTCTCGTTGACCAGAACGGCAGTGCAGCAGCGCCTGATGAGCATGCGCACGCCCGTTGGAATTTTTACAACGTGTTGATTGTTGCTTATGATGACTTTTACTTTGTCTTTCATTTTCTTTTGCGCGCCTCCTCATATTTTTCGTATGCCTTGATAATATCCTGAACCAGTCTGTGGCGGACAACGTCCTTTTCGGAAAAGCGGACGGTCTGAATATCGTCAATGTTCTTCAGAATTTTAATTATGTCAACAAGACCGGAGCGCTTTCCGTCCGGCAGGTCAATCTGCGTAATATCTCCGGTGACAACAATTTTTGAGTTGAAGCCGAGACGGGTCAAAAACATTTTCATCTGCTCTGTGGTTGTGTTCTGCGCCTCGTCAAGGATTATGAAGCTGTCGTCCAGCGTGCGTCCGCGCATATACGCAAGCGGCGCAACCTCAATATTTCCGCGCTCCTGATAGCGCTGAAAGCTTTCCGGTCCGAGCATATCAAACAGCGCGTCATACAGCGGGCGGAGATAGGGGTCAACCTTCTGCTGGAGATCGCCGGGAAGAAAGCCGAGCTTTTCGCCTGCTTCAACGGCAGGACGGGTCAGAATGATGCGGTTGACCTCCTTGGCTCTGAAAGCGCTGACGGCCATTGCAACGGCAAGATAGGTTTTGCCCGTTCCCGCAGGACCGACGCCGATGACGATGGTGTTATTTTTAATGGCTTCGATATATTTTTTTTGCCCGAGGGTTTTTGCCTTGACCGGCTTGCCCTTTGCGGTGATGCAAACGCAGTCGCCGCCCACCTGCGAAAGCTTGTCGTCGTTGCCCTCCTTAACAAGGGAAATAACATAGCGGACGTTTTGCTCGCCCAATGTCTCTCCCTTTGAAACAAGGGTAAGCAGCCCGTTAACGGCGCGCTGAGCAAGGGCGCAGTGCTCCTCGTCTCCCTGAATTTTCAGCTCGCTTCCGCGGCTGACAACAGAGACGGAAAACTCGCTTTCAATAAGTCTGATATTTTCGTCAAACGAACCGAACAGACTGACCGCGTGTTCAATTCTTTCGATATTGACAATGCGCTCCAACCGGGCAACACTCCTTAGCATCCGTCTTTTTCACATATTTTATCGGATATATTATACCACAATTTTTCAGTTTGTGAACAGAAAACCGAAGATTTTTGTCGCCGTTTTTGCTGAAAAATCAGCCCGTTTCAATCAAAAGTTTTTGCTTTTCGCCAATGAAGTCAATACATTCGTTTTCCGAGCTTATCAGAACGCCCTTCTGCGTTTCTGAAAGCGATATTTTAGTTTTCAGAACAAGGGTATTTCCGTACTCTTCAAAAGCCTTTGCCGTATAGCCGTCAAGCGCCCGTTCAAGAACGCAGTCCGGCGCTTTTTCCTCCTGCTTATAATAAAGGCGAGTGCATTTTACGAGCGTGAACGGCAGCGGAACACCCCTCAGACAAAGCTGCTTTTCGCTTTCGTGTTCTTCAAAAAGACCGCCTTTTTTGAAAAAGCCGAGGGGTATTTTCAAAGAAAAAATGCGAAGATAATTAACGCTGTCCTCTTTCAGGTACACACGCTGCTTTTCCTGCCCGGGAGAAAAAAAGGAAAGGCTGTCCTCATGATACGCCGTAATTTTTCCGCGCGCTTCGCGAAATACCGAGGACAAATCGCGGTTTTCAACAATGCCGCTGATTAGCAGGTCGCCCTTTTTAACTCCGTTGCCCTCCCGGTTCGCCTTTGTTCCGTTATAAACCTGCAAAGACAAAAGCAGACCGTCAAAATCGGCAACAATGTTGCACGGCTCGCCGTAGGTTTTGCTTTCCGGCTTTTGAATGTAATCGCGCACCTCAATGACCGCGCGGCAGCCGGAGATGTTGACGGCCGCCCAAAGCAGCTTTCCGTTCATCTCGGTAATCATTGAATCAGACAGCTCATGAACGTCAATTTTCGGAATGAACGCGCCCTCGTGCAAGCCGAAGCTTTTTGCAACCGAAAGAATTTCCTCGCGGCTGAGCCTTTCGCTGCCGACAGTGTCAACGCTCCAGAGAAAAAGCGACATTATGCACATGAAAACGGCAAAGAACGCCGCCCCGATTGCAAGACCAACCCTGTTCCTGTTTTTAAAAAGAAAAAAAGGCAGACCGTGCTTTGAAAGGCAGGAAAGCCTCATTCCGCTCCTTTTTGCAACGGGGCGAAGCTTTTTGTAATCACGCGCGGTGACAAAGCCCTCAAGCCTTTCCTCATTGAAAGAGAGCGAGCGAACCTTGATTTTTTGAAGATCGCACAAATTTACAAAGCGCTCGGCAAAGCCGCCGTATGCGCAGAACCTTACATAGCCGAAAAGCAGCCTGAAAAGCTCAAACAATGACCTCTCCCCTTTCTCATGTTCCGAATTCAAGTGCCAGAATATCTCCCGTAACGCTCACGCGGTCGCCGGAGAGATTGCTGATGCACAGGCAGTCTCCGCTGAACTTTACCGTTACGCCGCGGCAGTTGAGCCGCACAACGTTTTTGTCATATTCGATTATTCCGCATGAGCCCTCAACGGTTGCCTCGCGGTTTGAGGAAAGCTCAATATGCGGCAGGAGCAGCTCGTTTTCCGCTCCGAGCGCTGACAGTTCCTCAATTCTTCCTCTGATATTTTTCGGCATGGCTTATCCGTTCCTTTCATCAATGCTGTATTATTAAAATATGCTTTTGAAAGCGATGATATCACCCTCTCGTCAGGCATAGTATCTAATGAAAGAGGGTAATCATTATGAAAAAAGAGATACAACTCGGTTCCAAAGGCGGTCTTGTTTTTTTGCGCCTTGCGGCAAGCGCGTTTTTGCTGTTTTTGCTTTCGTTTTTCTTTTTGCTTTACCCGGCGGAAACGGCAAAAAGTGTGAGCGAGGGGCTTTCGCTCTGCCTCGAAGTTGTTATCCCGTCGCTTTTTCCGTTCATGGTGGTTTCCGGAATTTTTGTTTCGAGTGCTGTTTGCGAAAAGCTCGGCAGGGTTTTCAAAAAGGCAATATCGTTCCTTTTTTCATTGAGCGGCGCCTGCTTTTGCCCCGTTCTTGTCTGCCTTGTCGGCGGATATCCGACAGCGGCCTTTTGCGCAAGGCAGCTTTTTGAAAAGGGGCTTATCTCCCGGCGCGATTATCAGCACCTTTTGCTTTTTGCGGTCAATCCCTCGCCGTCGTTTGCCCTCGGCGCTGTCGGCGCAATGCTGCTCGGCTCAAGCACAAGCGGCGCGGTAATCTTTATTTCGGTTATCATCGCTTCGCTGCTGCTGGGGCTTTTTTCGCGGCTTGTTAAAACCGAAGCTTCGGACGAGGAAAGGGAACTAATCAGCATAGAAGCGCAGTTCATGCCGTTTTCAAAAAGCGTTGTAAGCGCAATCAGCTCAAGCGCAAGAGCAATGCTTTTCATCTGCTTTTCGGTGCTGTTCTTTTCCGCTGTGCTTTCCGTAACAGACAGATTATTCCCCACAAAAAACGCCTCCATGCTCTGCGGCGCGCTTTTTGAGGTGACCTGCGGCTGCAAACGCTGCTGCCGAAAGCTGCCGGTGGAAATCATTGCCGGCATTGTCGGCTGGGGCGGACTCTGCACCCATTTCCAGGTGATGGAGGACGTTATCCTTTCAAGGCTCAAGGTGTCGGTCTTTTTGGCTTTCAGGCTTCTGCACGGCGCACTTTCCGTTGTCATCTCCTCGTTCCTGCTCAAACTTTTTCCGCAGGCCGTTCCAACTTTTCTCAGTGAGGACACGGTTCTTTCGTACTCCTACAATTCAAGCCTTCCGCTTTCGCTGTGCCTTGTTGCAATGTGCGTGCTTCTGATGCTCGGAAGCAACTTTGCCCTTTCAAAAAAGCAGAAAAAGAAAGAAAATTGCGGTTGAAATGTTTTTTTCGGTGTGATATAATAATAGAAAATCAGCCGAGGAGGACGCATATGAGACAAAAGCTTTTTGACGGCAAGAACTATGAAAAATGCTGCGGACACTGCCTTAAAGGCAAGCTGCCGGCCGACAGGAGCGTTGTTCTTTGCAAAAAGCACGGCATTGTTTCGCTTGATGACTGCTGCCCAAGCTTTGAATATGATCCGCTCAAGCGTATTCCGAAAAGACCGCGGCTTAAAACCGACTTCAGCGAAGATGAATTTAAGCTTTAAAAGCTGTACTATCAGAACAGCTCAAAAACTCCGGGCAGCCTGAAAACGGTTGCCCGGAGTTTGCTTATACAACACAAAATTTAAGTGTACTCACAAAAAATCTAATATCTAAATACGTTCTGTTCCTTTGTGGGTAAAAGGTAGTATAAATTTACACCCGTCCGCTCCGCTGGGGGTACTTTTGTCAATCGTCACAAAAGTACCCAAAAAGACTTTGCTTCGGCTAC
>JAEDIH010000167.1 GCA_016292575.1 Clostridiaceae bacterium
AGCGTGTTTTTGGTTACTTTTGTCACAACCGACAAAAGTAACCCCAGCGGAGCGGACTGATGTAAAACGAAGAGCAGAACGTGCGGTTTAAGAACAACTTATAAAAGTATCTCCAAAGCCGAAAAAAGAAAAAAGCTGCCGCAAAACGCAACAGCTGATTTATATAAAAAGATAAAAAAGAGACGGAAAAACCGCCTCCCCTTTAAATGCAATTATTTTGAAGCATTGAGCTTAAGAACAAGGGCTGATTTCTTTCTTGCAGCGTTGTTCTTGTGAAGAAGTCCCTTGGCAACAGCCTGGTCGATCTTCTTAACGGCAGCAGTGACAACAGCTTCTTTGTCTGCTGCATTAGCTTCGATAGCAGCGTTAGCCTTTTTCAAAGCGGTCTTGAGCGCAGAATTGGCGCTCTTGTTGCGAGCCTGCTTTGTTGCGTTAACGAGTACGCGCTTTTTAGCTGATTTGATATTCGGCATTTCCGGTACACCTCCCTTAATACAATTACAGATAATAACATCTTTCAAAAGAAAATGCAAGTGATTTCGGCATTTTTGGATATACTTTTTCAGAAGTGACAATAATGATACTATATTTTTTTGAATTTTTCAACAGTTTGGAGCAAAAAAATGAATTTCAGAACAGATTTGGCTCTTGAAAAGCGCGAAAACCTCTCCTCATGCGAGGTGGACGGCGTAATTTCAAAAAGGGAAGAGAGAAAAGGCGTTGTCGTTACAACAATAACAGTTACAAACGAGAACGGAGCAAAGGCACTCGGAAAGCCTGTCGGAAAATATATCACGCTTGAGGTGACGCCGTTCATGAAAAACGCCGACCTTTCCGACGGGAGGATCGAAGTGCTGGCCGAAGAGCTTTTGAAGCTGCTTCCGAAGGAGGGAACCGTGCTTGCAGCGGGGCTCGGTAACGAGAGCATAACGCCCGACGCGCTCGGACCGAAGTGCATTTCGCTGCTGCTTGCAACGCGCCACATCAAAAAGGAGCTTGCAAAGTCGCTCGGACTCGTGCCGCTGCGTCCGGTTGCGGGGATAGTTCCGGGCGTGCTCGGAAAAACGGGGATTGAAACCTCGGAGATAATCGAAGCCGTTGCAAAAAAAATCCGCCCCTGCGCGCTTATTGTTATAGACGCGCTCGCTTCAAGGCGGCTTTCGCGGCTGGGAACAACCGTTCAGCTCACGGACACCGGAATTTCGCCCGGCTCCGGCGTTGGAAACACTCGCACGGAGATCAGCTCAAAAACGCTCGGGATACCCGTTGTTGCCGTTGGCGTTCCCACCGTTGTTGACGGAGCAACGCTTGCTTTCGATCTGCTTGAAAGCACGGGAGCAAACGCGGCAAAGGAGCTTGAAAAGCTCGGCGGCAACGGACGGGAGAGACTGATGATGGTTACGCCAAAGGAAATTGACCTTGTTATTGACCGCGCGGCAGAGCTTATCGCAATGGGAATAAACAGCGCAATGCAACGGGAAATGGCGCTTGAGGACATAATTGCAATAGTCAAATGACCGAAAGAGCCTTTTGCTCCTTTCGCGCACAGGTGAATTTTAACCGGTCGTTCCTCATAAATATATAGTGTTAACCGAACGCTATATCAATGGAGGAAATTATGAAAAAGAAAAAGACTGTACTGATAAAACCCGTTTTGTGTGTGTTGTGCATCGGCGTTTGCACGCTTCTGCTTTGGAGGTTCGGCAGTCAGGCGCCGGAGGTTTTTGCGTCGGTTGCAGTAAAAAGCGCACAGCTGTATCTTCCGAACGCGGCGGTCAACCTTAAAAGCGAAAGCGAAAAAACGGACAAGGCTCAGGCAACGGAAAAAGCCGTCGCAAAGGTCGAAAAAGCCGAAAAGGAAAAAACGGACGGCGCCGCAAATACCTCCTCCTTGAGCGATACGCCGGAGGATATCGCCGCCTTGATGAAAGAGGCAAAGCAGCAAAGCAAAAACGACAAAAAGGACGGCAGCATTTCCGAATGGCAGTACACCGACGAGGGTGTGACGGATAAATTCGGCGCGGTAAAGGTCAAGAATGTCAACAAAACCGGGATAAACATTGAAAAGTTGCTTGAGCAAAAAGCGGATCTTTCGGTCAGCGGCGACAAACCCTCGGTGCTCATTTTTCATACCCACACAACAGAGACCTACCAGCTTGTTGACCGCGATTTTTATCCCACAAACAATGTTACCCGCAGCGAGGATGAGGGCAGAAACATGGTGCGCATCGGAAAGGCAGTCTGCGAACAGCTTGAAAAGGCCGGAATCGGCTATATCCACGATACAAAGATTCATGATAAGCGCTACACGGGAGCCTATGACAATTCACGCGAGACAGCCGTGGAGTATCTGAAAAAATATCCCTCAATTCAGGTTGTGCTTGACGTTCACCGAGACGCCATTGAACGCACAGACGGAACAAAAATCCGCCCGGTTGCAGAGATAAACGGCAAAAAGGCGGCGCAGATTATGATAATCAGCGGATGCCAGGAGGAGGGAAACGGACTGACCGATTTTCCGGACTGGAAGCAGAACCTTGTTTTTGCCCTGCAGCTTCAGAAAATTGCCGAGGAAAGCTTTGAGGGGCTTATGCGGCCGCTCTACTTCTGTCCGCGTATGTATAACATGAATCTTACCCACTGCTCGCTGCTGCTTGAAATCGGCAGCGATTCAAACACGCTGGAGCAGGCGGAGTATTCCGGGCAGTGCATCGGAAACGCGCTTGCAAAGCTTCTTAAAAACTATACGGAGGAATAATGGAGGAAAGCAGGAAAAACATGAGGGCGTTCTGCTTTTGCACAACGCTGATTTTTTCGCTGACGGTAATTATTGCCGGGGCGCTGACTGTTCGTGAAAGGACGCGAAAAATTATCTACGGAACGGATTACGCCGTGCTTGCGTTCAGAACGGGCGAAAAAAGCATTTATGAGGAAAAGCGGCAAAACGAGCTTGTTGTTGACCTGTCGTTTTTGAATGGGTTAATCGAATTATCATAGGAAAAACGCAGCAGCTACTGTGCCCTCAGCGCAAAAAATTAACCGCACGCTTACCATGTGGCGAACGTGCGGTTTGTTTTGCTGTCAAAGCCGGCTGCGGTGTTTTCCGTGACCGGCAAGCTGAAAGGCGGTTCAGGAAACCGAGGGAATTTCATCTGCGGCAACATTGAAGGTGAATGTTGCGCTGCCGGTCTTTTGCTCGGAATAACCGGAGCTCTTATAGCTGACCGTTATGCGGTATGTTCCCGAAGCGAGCGGAATTTCCTCGCCCTTGCTGTTGACAAATTCAACGTGCAGGGTGGTTTTCTCTGTGGGATAAAGCTTGTAGTTTTCAATTCCATCGCTGTAATACTGACTGAACGGAACGGCAACCCACTGTCCCTTGCCGAGTTCAACGGCTTCTCTTTCAATGCTGTCAACCTTAACCATGATGTCAAGGCGATAGCCGGTCTTGTTTTCAAAAACAAACTCGGTTCTTGTTGAGCTTTCGGTAATGGTCTTTTCCGGGTAGAGATTGGCTTTTGACATATCTCCGGCAACAAAGAACGATACGATGAACAAAATGAGAGCAACAAATTTCTGAATGTAATTTCCTCCGAACATATTAAATCCTCCATACTAAGATTATGTCTGCCTTTGAACACGGCTATGTTCAAAGTATCGACTAATTTATAATATCACAAAATGGAAGCTTTGTCAAACATAAACAGCGCTGTTTTGACTAAAATAATTTTTCTTCATTTTGT
>JAEDIH010000168.1 GCA_016292575.1 Clostridiaceae bacterium
TTTTCGCCGATTGCCATTATTTTGTTGACATCGTTCTTTTTTCCGGCTTCAACAAGCTCATCGCCCGCAACCTCTGAGATGAGATCCTCAATCGGACCTTTTGACTCAAGCGTTGTGTCTGCAGTCGGCTCAACATAAGAAAAGTCGGACTCCGCTTTGTCCGGTGCGCACTGCGCGCAGTCGCAGCCGCTCTGGTGAGTCGAATCGTTGACGTTTTCCGCAAAGCCCACAACGGCAACGGAACCGAAGAGCATGAGGACGCAAAGGAAAACGCAAAATGATTTTTTCACTGGTATCATCCCTCTCTATTTTTAAACAATTTGTTAACTTTATTATATCAATGATAATTTCATTTTGCAATGGGTTTTGTCAAATTAGTTTAAAATATGTAATAAGAATGTCAGAAAGGTGGCTTTCGGCTTTGCTGTTCATCTCTCTGTAGTCCTCGCCCGAGGAATCGTCTGCGTCGTCGCTGATTTTGCGCACGGAAAGGAACGGAACGCCGCACTTGTCGCACACGCAGGCGATTGCCGCAGTCTCCATGTCAAAGGCGCAGACGCCGAATTTTTCCTTGAACAGCTTTTTCTTTTCGCTGTCAGAAAGGAAAATATCGCCCGTTCCGAACCTGCCGCTTTTGATGCCGCCGAGGGAGAGGAGCTTTTTGAGCAGCTCTTCGTCCGCCTTGTGCAGGGAGATGTCGCCGTCCGGCTTTGCGCCGAGCTCATAGCCTATGGCGGTCAGGTCAAAGTCGCACTCTATGAAGCTTTCGCCTGCAACAATGTCTCCGCGGCAAAGGCGGCTGACTGCTCCGGAAAGACCGGCGTTGAGGATGATGTCGGCGTTTTTTTTGAGAATAAGACCCGCCGCGGCAAAGGCGGCGTTAACCTTGCCGATTCCGCTTTCGACCGCAATAATCCGAAGGTCTTCAAAGTTAAACGAAAGGCAGTTTTTGGAAAAGAAAGTGTCCTTTACCGCCCCGAAGCCTTCGGCGGCTTTTTCAAAGGGCTTATATTCCATTTCGTCAGCGAAAACAATTCCGACTGTTTTTTTCATATTGATTTTCCTCTTTCAAAAGCATTTATTTGTCCCGCATTAAAGCATTTTTTCATTCTGCGGAGCTTTTTCATTATATTACGTTTTTTCCGCCGCTGTCAACAGAAAAAAATATGCATAAAATAAAGTGACCGCCGATTGGTAGGACAGCGCGCAATATGACGGCATATTTTCTTTCGTGCCGTCCGGTCTGAAACGCCGTGCAATATTACCCGTGGGGCTTAGGGCAACCCACTGTTATCCGTGCCCACCCGAAAAGAACGCAAAAGAACGCAAAGGATAATCGCCCTTTCCGACCGTGGCGGCGGCTGCGCTTTCGCGGTGAAAGTCATTGGCGGCAGAAATGTCCGCGGGGAACCAATGTTGCCACCCGCAGGCTCTGCTTTCGGGTGTGCCGTCACCGCTTTATCTTTATATATATTCAAAAGGACTGCCGTGATATGCGGCGGTTCTTTTGCTTTGACCGAACGCGCCAAAAAAGGTCTGGCGCTCAGCGCGGCAGACCCGGGGTAAAGCAGAGTTATTTCTTCTTTCCGAACATCTTCCTTTTCTTTTCGTTTGCTTTTGCCTCTTTTTCGTCCGGCGCATCGCTTTTCGCCGCGGGGGTATCTTTGGCTTTGAGCTTCGCCGGAGACTTCCAGATGTTGATAATTCCCTCATCATTGAGCAGCTTTATCATAATGACGAGAATCGGTGTGACAAACATTCCGAGAACACCGAAAATTTTGAGTCCGAGGTAAAGGGATATAATGGTAACAATCGGCGAAAGACCAAGCTGACCGGCAACAAGCTTTGGCTCGGCAATCTGGCGGATGATGGATATTACGGCATAAAGGACAAGCAGTCCGATTCCCAGACTGACATCTCCGGTAATGAGCGAATATGCTGCCCACGGAATGAGCACCGTGCCTGTTCCGAGGACGGGTATGATGTCAACAATCGCCGTACCTGCCGCAATGAGCATGATGTATGACGAGGAGAAGATGCCGAGCAGCTTGAGAACGGTAAGACCGACTGAAACCTCAAGGAAGGTGATGAGCATAATGAGAAGATATGCCTTGCCCATTTTTCCGAGCGAGGAGCGCAGAATGTTCTTTGCCCTTGAAAGGTCCTTGCGCCGATTCTCCGGAAACTGGCAGACGATGAACGTCTTGATTTCGGCAAATTCGGAGGTAATGAAGCAGCAGGCAATGATTGAAATGAGAACGGAGAGCAGAACCGTAGGAAGCTGCTTTGCGGTGGAGATAACGCCGGAAAGCGGTCCGGTGATCCAGGAAAATTCAAATTTTTCCCCGATACTTGAGGTGATGGAGCTTGGAAGGCTATTGCTTTCGCCGGCCATGTATTCACGGATGCTTGAAAACAGGTTGGACGCGCTCTCCTTGAGCGTTTTTGAAAGGAACTCCGGCAGCGATGAAATAAGGTTCATCAGCCACGTTTCAATATTGTTGACAACCTCGTCAAGGTTTTTGAGCTGCGCGCCGATATAGGAGATAAAGTCCTTGATTTCATCAAAAATGCGGACTCCGACAAGCGAGATGAGAGCCGTAACAATGAACAGGGCAAGAAAAACGCACAAACCTGCGGCGGCTCCGTTTTTGAAATGCGCCTTTTTAACGAGAAAATTCTTCGGCTTCTGAAGGATTGCCGCAAAAACAAAAGCAATGACAAACGGAAGACACACGCTCAGCGCGTACCTGACCACCAGAAAGCCGATAACAAAAATCATTGCAAAATAAATGACGTTGATTATCGCCTTTTTCCTTTTTTCAACTTCTTGCATAATTTGTTCCCTCTTCCTATGTAATTTTATATAAGCGGCGACCAAAGGCTTTCCACGGCGGAAAAGGACGCCGCTTTGTTTGTAGAATATATATATTATATTAACCTATTGCGTGCATTAAAATCAATGTATTTTACAAAATTATTTAAATTTAAAAACAACTCTTTAATTGCTCGACAAAATGTGATATTATTACTTTATTATTTTTTTATTTTATATGCAAAGGTTGATGTTTGATGAAGATTGCCGTTATGGGCTTTGGAGTTGTCGGCTCCGGTGTTGTCAAACTTATTCAGAAAAATGCTCCGGTTATCAGAGAGAACACCGGCGCCTTTCTTGAAGTTAAAAGGATACTCGATATCAGAGATTTTGACGGCAGCGAATTTGCGCCCCTTATGACCAAAAGCTTCAGCGATATAGAAAACGATGACGAGATTGAAGTTGTTGTTGAAACAATGGGCGGTCTTAACCCTGCTTTCGATTTTGTTTCAAGGTGTCTCAAAAAGAAAAAGCACGTTGTTTCCTCAAACAAGGAGCTGGTTGCCCAAAAGGGCTTTGAGCTGCTTGCGCTTGCAAGGGAGAACAATGTCAACTTCCTTTTTGAAGCTTCCGTCGGCGGAGGTATTCCGATAATCCGTCCGCTAAGCCGCTGCCTTGCCGGAAACCGCATTGACGCAATAGCCGGAATATTAAACGGAACAACTAATTTCATTATGACTAAAATGATAATGGAAAGAACTGACTTTTCGTCCGCTCTTGCGCTTGCGCAGAAGCTCGGCTACGCCGAAAAGGATCCCACGGCTGATGTTGAGGGTCTTGACGCGTGCAGGAAAATCTGCATTCTTGCCTCCCTTG
>JAEDIH010000169.1 GCA_016292575.1 Clostridiaceae bacterium
AAAAAAAGTGCTAATATTGTATTATCTTATCATGGAGGGTTATCGCATGAAAAAACGTGTTTTTAAATCTTTCCTTTTTGTTTTTGCAGTCAGCGCCCTTATTGCCCTTTTTGTTTTTTCGGGTTCTGCAAAAACAGTGAAGAAAAACGGCTTTACCTTTGATGTCGGGGAAAAGAGCGTTACCGTTGTCTCATACACGGGAAAAGCAAAAAAAGTCCGTATCCCTGCAAAGGTTGATTCGCTCCCCGTTACAAAAATCTATAACGAATGCTTCTGGCAGGTCAGAACGATGACCTCGCTTTCAATCCCCGACTCCGTTACGGAAATCGGCGAAAGCGCGTTCAACGAATGTACCGGTCTTAAAAAGCTCGTTCTCCCGGGGGAGCTTAGAAAAATCGGCAATTCCGCGTTCTGGTACTGCACAAACCTCAGAACCGTTGTCCTTGACTCAAAGGTTTCAAAAATCGGCAAGGACGCCTTCCGCGGCTGCGAAAATGTTACCGTTTACGTTGTTGCCGGAACACGGGCGGAAACCCACCTTAAAAAGCTCGGCACCGTAAAATACGCCTACACCTATCCCTCGGCGCTTTCCGCACCGAAAAAACTCAAGCTTTATATCGGAAACACCAAGGCGCTCAAGGTTACTCAGACGCCTGCGGATACTTATTACAAGGAGCTTGAATACACAAGTTCAACCAAAGCCGCCTCTGTTTCGTCCGACGGCGTTGTTACCTCCTCCGGCTGCGGAAGGGTCACGCTCACCGCAACCGTCAAGGGTATGGAAAGCGTCAGCGCGCAGACAAGGCTCACCGTAATTCCGCGCAGACCCGGCTCACTTTCCCAAAGCGCAAGCGGACAGACAAGCCTTACCATCAAATGGAAAAAGGCCTCCGGTGCAACCGGATACAGAGTTTCGCGCTTTGACAGCGCAAAGAAAAAGTGGATAACCCTCACAGAAACGGACAAAACAAGCTTTACCGTGACAGGACTCGGTCGCGGCGAAAGCGTGATGTTGCGCGTAAGAAGCTTTTACAAAGCCGGCAGAGTCCTCATTCTCGGCGGTTACAGCACAATCACGGCTCAGACCAAGAGCGCAGCTGCCGTATCCGGACTCAAAAAGACGGCCTGCACCGTTGATTCGGTAACCGTTTCATGGAATCGGCTTTCCTCGGCAGCAAAGTACCGAGTTGTTCTTTGCAATGCAAGCGGAAAGGTGCTCAAGGACAACATCACCACGGACAGGACAAGCTATACTCTGTCCGTTCCCTCCTATAACGATACATACAAAATCAAAGTCTGCGGCATTTTCAAAAGCGGCAGCAGCTCATATGACGGAAAATACGCCGAAATATCGGCAAAGGCTCTTTCTCCGGAAAAGATAACCGGACTCAAGGCGGTCTCTGTCACAGCAACAGCCGTTTCCCTCTCCTGGGACCGCCTTTCCGGCACGGACAGATACTATATATATAAGTATGACGAGGCTAAAAAAGCGTTTGCCCTTTGCGCAAACACGCAAAGCAATACCGCCGCAATAAGCGCCCTTTCGCCGGAAACGGAATACAAATTCCTTGTTAGCCCCGTTTACAAAAAAACAGGCGGCGAGCTTTTTGTGGCTCCCGGCGCGGCTGTCACCGTTAAAACCCCGGCGCAGTTCACCATTCCCAAAACAAAGGACGAGGCTCTCAGCGCCTTTGCAAAGGCTTTCAACAACACTGCGGGTCAAAAGAACTTCATGCTCTTTGAATCGCGCACGGTTTCCGACCGTCGTGTTGTTCCCGATGAGGAAAAATTCTCAAATCTCCTTTCAGCGGTTGACATGAGCGGAAAAACCGATTATAATTTCGTTAGCGGAACGGAAACCACCAAAAAGCTCCCACTTGAAAAACTTTTGCCGTTCTTTAACGGCAGGCTTTCGTTCTCGGCAGAGGACGCCGAAAGCCTTGACGTTTCCGTCAGAGAGGACGGCAGCGGTTATGTTATTGAGCTTTCCGCCGCAAAAATCAAAAAGGGCGGTTCCCTGCCCGGTTCGCTCTCGGCTCTTCCCGATTGGACAAGCATTGAAAAAGCGCAGGGCATCTCGCTTGAAAGCGTTGAATACGAAAACCTCTTTGTTTCTGCAAAGGTCAACGAGGGAAGGCTCGACACCCTTTCCTCCTCGGTTGCGTTCACCGCAAAGGGAACAAAGGTGCTAAACTCTTTTGAAATCGGCGAAAAAATTAACAGCGAATACATTTTTCTTTGGAACTGATTGCCGCAGTCGCTTTTGGGCAGCCGCTTACTGATTGGGGTGCAATTATTAAGCATTTGCTCAAAGACGAAGGCAACTTTTCGGCAGCCGGAGCCTACGGTGCCGGCAAGCCCATATATACCCACAGAAGATAAAGGAGGATTTACTCAATGAAAAAGCTTTCCAAAATGCTTGTTACTGTTCTTTTCTGCCTGAGCATTACTTTTGCCGCAGTTGTTCCGGCTTTCGCCGCCGTGGCAAGGGTGAAGAATGTTAAAGCAGAGGTTACGGCAAGCAAGGTCATTCTTTCCTGGAGCAAGGCGTCCGGCGTCAGCGGATACCAGATTCAGCAGTACTCAAAGAACACGTGGAAGTCAGTTGGAACAACCACCAAAACCACCTACACGGTTACAAAGCTCACCACCGGAACCACCTATAAATTCCGCGTCCGCGCCTACAAAAAATCGGGCAAAAAGACCGTTTACGGAAAAGTTTCCGCAACCGTCAGCGCAAAGCCCGTTTGCCTTGCGCCAACGAGCTTCAAGGCCTCTGTTCTTTCGCCGACATCGGCAAAGTTCACATGGAAAGCCGTTCCTGCCGCCTCGGGCTATAGGCTTCAGAAATACAGCGGCAAAAAGTGGGTCGATGTTTCAAAAACAACCAAAACCGACCTCACCCTTTCCAAGCTTTCAACGCGCGTTACCGTTAAATACCGCGTTCTTGCCTACAAAGCAGTCGGCAAAAAGCTTGTTAACGGCAAAGCAAGCACCGCTATCTCCGTAACACCCGATATCAAGATTCCGACAAACGTTAAGGTGACTGCCGCTTCTCCGGTATCGGAAAACATCTCCTGGAGCGCAGTTCCCGGCGTAACCGGCTACATTATTTACAAGTATGACGACGTAAGCAAAAAGTGGACCTATGCCGCAATGACCGGCAGAACAAGCTGCACCGTTAAAAAGCTTATTCCGACCGTCGGCAACCAGCTTCGCGTCCGCGCATATATCACAAACGGTGACAAAAAGATTTACGGCGCGTTTTCAAAGGCTGTCTCATTCAAAACCGCAGCAATAGAGGCTCCGACCTCGCTCGTCCTCAAGGAAAGCGATTCAACCACCGCCACCCTCTCCTGGAATGCGGTTGACGGCGTTACCGGCTACGCGGTTTACCTTTGGAACAGTACCGCAAACAAATGGGATTGGACCGCGACCTGCAACACCAACAGCTGCACCGTTAAAAATCTTCCCTCAAATTCCGATTTTACCCTTGCCGTCAGAGCATACATCAAAGCGGAAAATTCCAAGAACTATTTTTCAGCTAATTCCAACTCGGTTTCGGGTCATACCTCACCCGCAGCGGTAACCAATCTCAAAGCAGTGAATCTTACCGATAAATCGTTCACCCTGAGCTGGACGGCGTCAAAGGACGCA
>JAEDIH010000024.1 GCA_016292575.1 Clostridiaceae bacterium
TAGTTGATGCGGCTATTTTTCCGTTTTCGTCTAAAATGACTGCCTTTGTGTAGGTCGAGCCCACATCGCAGCCTCCGAAATATTTCATACATCAGACTCCTTAATCAAGATTATGTTTTCCATAAGGTCAATGTCAAGAATTTCTCCCTCAAAAACTGTTCGCTGTCCCATCAGATCATAGCAAACAACTTCGCCGTCCTTCGGCAGAACCCTTGCAATATTTTTACACAAAAAGATGTTTTCTTCCGGACCTTTTTTATACACAGAGGAAAGACACATATTTATTCCTCCGTTTTACCGAGTATCAGACGAAGTTTTTCGCTCGACTGTTCAAGCAATGAAACCGATTGAGCAATCAGCTCGGCTTCGTCTTTTGTGAGTGCCGCTGCGGCTTCAAGCAGCTCTTCTGCGTGGTGGGCATTGTGGTGCTCCATATATTTCAACAGAGCAAGAGCCTCATCCCTTGACAGAGATTTAGGATTGTTTTCATGTTGCATTGTTTTTTCTCTCCTTTTCTTTTTTAAAATGCAGTTCGCGTAAACCTTCAACCTCATCGCAGATAGGCTTCATTTTGCAGGCAGCGCAGTCAAGTTCGTCAAGCTGCAACGTTTTTTGAACTGCATCGGTAATTCTTTTTGCCTTGCGTGCCAATGCAGCCAAGGCAGGGTAATCAACATCCGGGCAGGTAATGAATACGGTTTTCACATACGCCACATCGTCCTGCTCTTTCAGCAGTTTTATAAGACTGCACCCTATATTCATAAATGACAGCGGCGGATTGCGTTTCAGCGCTTCCTTTGAAACCTTTACCTGCTCTCTTCCGGCGGAGGGGGAGATACGGATATGATATCCTTTAGGATAAAGCCGAAACACCGTAAATCCAATGTTTTTCAGCTGCTCATAATGTAAATTCTCTTCGCTGTGTTCTTTCAGTTGGATAAATGTCAGGTGGGCAAACGACACATCTTCCGTAATTTCATTCAGGTCTTTTCCGAATAACAAGATCTCATCTTCGGCTTTGGAAAAGGACGTAAACATTGTGCTTTCCACGGCATACTTTCCGCCGCCTCCAAGCTCGAATGCTGTATCGCTCCGAAACAGCAGAGCGTTTTTATCTCCCGGTTCGGCGCAAAGGCATTCTTCAAAACCGCAGGACTTGTCCGGCAAATCCGAAAGCAATGCCCGAACCTCTTTTATTACATCTTCAAACAGCTTCACGTAAGGTCTTCTCCCATCAGTGCACTCAACGCCGCCTTTGCTCCGCAAAACAGCGGTGAATCGGCAGCAAGATGAAACACGCTTTCACCTTGCATATCATTTTCGGCTTGCTCTGAATCGTCACCGATAACGGCAAGCACGGGGGCAATTTCCGAAATTGCAGAGGAATCAAAGCCGGCTCTTGCACGGTTGAATATGATACCGGTCTTTTTGCAGCAGGTCAGACGTTTTGAAACATCATTAATTGTTGAAATGACCTGAATTCCTTTTCTGCTTGAATCGCTCACAAGAATCAGATATGTGATATTTTCCATCACACGGCGGTTTATCTGCTCAATTCCGGCTTCACCGTCTATTACAACATAGTCGAAGTTTTCTGAAATCGTTTCAATAACCTGCTTCAAGTAAGCGTTGACCTTACAGTAGCAGCCGGCAGCCTCAGGACGTCCGATTGCAAGAAAAGAAATATTGCCGCTTTCGGTGATGCAGTCCTGCAAGTGAAATCTTGCCTCGCTTAAAAGCTCAATGGCGTCTGCCGTTTCGCCCTTTTCAATGCTTTCGGCAATTTTCAGACGGATGTTGTCCAGAGTGAGTGTCGGTTCCATATTCAGCGCCGTTGAAAGACCGACAGCAGGGTCTGCGTCAACGGCAAGAATTCTTTTTTTCGGGTAAGCCTCCGACAAAATACGAATGAATGCTGCGGAAAGAGATGTTTTGCCAACTCCGCCCTTTCCCGCGAACGCAAAAATTATGGTGTTCATAGATTCCTCCGAGCCAAATGCCTGTGCTGCAATCGAATTTATTAGAAAAAGTATAAATACTATTAATTATTATAACACATCACATTTTGAAAAGCAACCCAATAACAAGCAGCCTGTCTGTGTTTCTGTGCTCATATATTTTCCTCCCGGTTCAGTTCTAACCAACTCTATAGACTTGACTTAAACTATTTTAGACCGGTTTGGTATTCTTGGGTAGTCGAGGGATTGTTTGGGGGTTGCGAACAAACGGTAACGAACGGCGCGCGGCAGCAGAATGAAAACCGCCACGGCAAAGGTCGCTCCCTTTCACCGCAGCGGTTGTATTATGATATCTGCGAATTAATAGTGGTATACTCCGCACCTGCAGACCTTATTCTTCTTGAAAATCTTTTGGAAGAAAAGAAGGATTTTGAAGAAGAAGTTTGCGATTCCGCCCTTGTGGCAGGCGCAGGAGCAGTTTGCGGAGGGATCAGACTGCGGCGGGGTGACGGGATCATCGATTTTTTCTCCGCAACGGTCGCATTTTCCGTCGTTGTCATTGTCAAAATGACCGAGGGCTGCAACAGTTCTTGTCTGTTTATCTCCGCAGACGGTGCAGGTCTTCGCCTCAACACCGGATTCTGTGCAAGTCGGCTGAGCGGTTACAACATATTCGCCGTAGCTGTGGCCGAGTGCCGCGATAACAGTTATGTCTGTTTTTGCCGCGCAATCAAGGCAATGCCTCGATTTTTCTCCTGCTTGCGTACATGTCGCCGGCACATCAACAGTATAAGAATCAGAATATCTGTGAGCAGTTATGTCAATCGCTCTCGACTCCGTATATTCGCAATATATGCATTTTGAACATTCTTCACCTACGGAAGTACAAGTAGGAGCTGTTATTACCACCCAAGTGCCAAGCGTGTGCGCAACTGTCGGTATTGTTTCGGTCAAGGCTTCCCCACAGACATTGCAGGTGTACACATTGATTCCCTCAGCAGTACAAGTTGCCGCCTTTGTGGAAACAAGTGTTTTTTCCGGGTGACCGCAACGCTCTTCATGGTCAGACAACACAAAGCACACGGAATTGTTTTCTGTAATGCTTTCTTCAGAAGAAGAGGCCACCTTAAGATAAACCTTTGCCGCTTTGTTTTCATCAAACGCTATATTCTCTTTGCAGAGCGGAATGTTAATATACAAGCTTTCACCAACAGCCAAAGTATCAATGAAATGCGTATCAACAGGCTCTGACTCCTGCGAGTCAAAATAAGTTTCTACCGAAATGCCCTCTGCAGTAATATAGCTTGAATTGGAAACAACCGCTGATAAGAAGTAGTTGTCGCCGATGGTATCTATACTGTTTCTTTCAATCAAAAGATCGCACAAGCCGACATTTGTTTTTACAACATTATCATCCGGGGTTCTCTCCCTGAGAGAAGAAACAGCAGCTACGGTAGCCGTCAGTAATGTTCTGGTATATCCCTCCTTTGGTTTATAGGAAAGCTTAACGACCTTTCCGCTGCCCGGAGCAAGGTTTACCTGCGAAACAATGCTTGATTCATTTCCGAGTGTATCGAAAACAGATACACTGACTTTTTCAACGGTTGTGTTGCCGTTGTTTTCAATATACATTTCAACATTGTTTTCTTCGCCTTCAAGAATCTTGTATTCGTCCAATGAATACAGATGCATTCCGAGATCAACATACTGACCTATTTTTACAAATTTCATATCTGTTCTTCCGGCAGACTCATTTCCCTCCTCATCAGCAATAACATCAGTGCTGTTATACACAACATATGCATAATCACCGATTTGCTCAACGGTCATATCGGAAACATTGCCGCTGTCCTCTTCAATTACCACCGGTTCACTCCAGACCTTGTTGTCCAGCTCTGAGTACATTATTGAGTTGTTTTCAACCCAGAATGCGCTATCAGTAAACACATTCAGATTGCGCGGAGAAAAAGTATCGTTTGTGATATAAGAAATCTCGCCGGACTTGCCTAAATATCCTATTGCATTGTATGTTGTAAAGTACAAGGTACTTCCGCTGTATTCAACAAAAGTCAGGTTGTCAATCTCTTTTTCAAATACACAGCTGCCGTCTGAGGAATACGAAGCAACCGTCCTATCCTCAACAGTTGCCGTATCACCATCAGTATCGTATATCACCGAAACTTCTCCGTTACATGACGCAATATCCGAAACGTAATTCATTGAGCTGACCAACACCTGTTCGCTTTCACCTATTACGCATTTCATAAGTGAATTTGAGCCGGCATTAAGAAGATTGTTATCATTGTTCTTAATCCAATAGGCAACAACCTTGCCGTTTTCGGCGCATATCGACGCAAGAGAATCATACAGCGCGTCATCAGTAAGCTTTCTGACATTTGTAAAGCTATCGCTTGCTTCATCATATGTGGCGTAATAAATCTCACTGCTCTTCAGAATTTCCTCAACATTTCCGTTATCGGAACTAAAGGAAGCGTCAAGCTTCTGCCAAATTACATGAACCGTTCCGTTTTCATCAACGCACAGCTTCGCCGTTGAATCAAAATGACCGTTGTCATAGACAGGCTTTGGTTTGCTCCATTGCTGTGAGGCGTCATCAAAGACTGAGTACATCAGACGTGCAAAGTTATATCCGTCACGGCTTTCATCGTCTTCAACAAACACCTGCAGCAGTTTATCCTTGAACCTGACAATTTGATTATCGCTGTTCGGATATATGCTTTCAATAAGCGTTCCGGTTGTTGCGCCAATGCTTTCAGCCGTAATCGGTTTTTCTTTCCAGTCAGTTGTGTTCTCCAAATAGTCTCTTGAAACAAGTTCAGAGCTGGGTTCTTCTGCTTCCTCAGACCATTTTGGTGCCGAAAATGCCCTTGCTCCAAACAACATTGCTTTTTGAGCCTTTGCACTTCCGTAATAGCTGTCAACAGGCGTCCATGTGCCTTCATAGATGTTCTTATCCCACTTTAAGAAAAACAATTCTGCCTCAACACCGAAGGTACCGGTTAATTTAAGCTTATGGTGCTGCTTCGGGAAATCATTTGTGTATTCAACAACCCCGTTTGCAAATACGCCCGCAGAAACCACCTCATGAATTCCACCGCCGCCGCCGACTTTCAGACTTGGCTTTATTGACAAAACGAAACCAAAATCAAGCGGAATATTGTAGTCAGGAACCATTCTGGCATAGGCTGCTTTTATGGCAACAGAACAAGCCGCCTCTGCATATGCATATGCGGGAATACAATAAATTGCCCCCTGCTGTGAATAGCAGTACTTAAAATCGCCTTTTAATGAAGCGGATACATCCGTAGGGACAAAGGTTCCGTTGACTATGCTGCCTTCCAGATAACCGTAAAAATCAAGAGTGAAAGTTTTTCCTTTTTCAGCAACCGAACCAAATGCAGAAGCTTCATAGCGCTTCATTGCTTGCTCAACGCCATTTTGCCACTTGTTTACGGAAGCCTTGAAATCGAACCACTCGTTTTTCTTATCTGTGAAATCGCGGGAAAAAATGTCTACCCCGAGAGAAACCCGCACCTGATCGCCTTCAATACGGACGCCTATGGGGAATGACAACAAATTCATAGATATATTCGATCCGCCCATCAAAGGAACATCATCGTCAATATCAAGTGATTGCCCTGAAGTGCTCATCAAAGTCAAGGTGCTTCCGTCAAACAGCTTTTTCGTGTACGCTTCAAGGTTCTGAATTTCAATTTTCAGCATTATCGGATCGGAAACAACAGTTTCGCCATTCTTCTCGGTCATTACATATGCATAAATATCATGATCAGCTTCAAACACTTCATGAATGTTTATCGAATTGAAATTTCCGTCACTGTTTGATATCTTATGCTCTTCATCCTGAGACAGCCAATATGTTGCGTTTGTTCCGCCGGCAAGTTCGGCCTTGATGATTATATCACACGGAGCAACGCAGGTTACCGCCAGCTTGCTTGCAGTAAGATCCGTATAAGTCTTTATTCCCTTGCTTAGATTCTCTTTGCCGACAGCCGAAGTAATATACGGCTTTCCGTCCTTATGATCCTGTTCAAGGTACACATCCTCAATGCGGATTTTCTGAGAAATGCTGAAATATGTTGCCCATTTTTCAATAGCTTCCGCCGGATAGACCTTTGTTCTGAATCCATCTGCTTTTACGACAATATCGTGACCCTTAACCTCAGAGAACTTTGCCGCAAACTCTTCGTCAACGCATTGAACTTGTCTGTCACCATATTCAACAGTAACATTTTTCAATTTTTTGTGTGTTTCTCCGGAATCCGAACCAATCAGATAGTCAACCTTGTATTCAGTAAGATTTGTATTGTTGAAAAACCGAAGAACAATACCGTTTTGATTTGAAAATACATCTTTATATTTTTCAGTGTATTTTACAACCTCTTCTTCACCATCATACGAGAAAATATAGTCCTCTTCAACAACAATATGATCCTTGAACTGAGGCAAGCAATCAACAGTTCCTTCCGTATAGTATCCGACGGTTTTGTCATTGGCAAGACCTTCGGTTTTGAACTCATATTTGAGCTTTTCGC
This sequence comes from Clostridiaceae bacterium, assembly GCA_016292575.1. Lineage (GTDB taxonomy): Bacteria > Bacillota > Clostridia > Oscillospirales > Acutalibacteraceae > UBA6857. Next base: position 6,533 of record JAEDIH010000024.1, read on the forward strand.
CATCGTGCAATACATCAAAAGTATGTTCAACATCAAACGATTCCGCAACATCATCGCTGTCTATCAGACTGACGCCGAGGCATTCGGTCTTAATTTCGGCGTCATCCTTCTTCTTCGGAGCGTCAATCATGATATTCTCAATCACTTTATTATAATCAACATTGGGACTGTAAATATCATATCCGCTGTCATTTTCCAGAATGAAGTTGAAATACAGTGTATTGCATTTTATCATGGTGTTGAAAACAGCCCGGAGCGTGATACCGTCAAGGCCGCGCACCGTTATCGGAGTGTTTGATGCAACGTTTGCAGAAACATGTTTATTGAACACATCCAGCGTTCCGCTGAAATCGGCAGAAATATTGTATTCTCCCGGAGCCTCTCCTCTGACAATCCATGAGGCAGAAGCGGTTCCTCCGCCTGAGATGATTGAACTGATTGGCGTTGAGCTGACTATTGAAAGACCCGACGGTACATTCAGCGAAGCCTCGCAGCCAATAAGCGGGAATTTGCTTTCCGCATTGTTTGTTACATAAAGTGTCACATCATAGAACTGCTTCAAAAATGACGCTTCCGCCGGCATAGCAAGCACGGCAACAACATTTTTGTCCGTACCGGTATTTATCATAACCGGCGTGAAAACATACGGATCAAATTCCTGATGGTTTTCGATATCTTTAATAGTAAAATCAATGATTTTGCTCGGCGTTCCGATATATTCAATTATTTTTATTCCGGTTGAAGAGCCACCGCCCGTGGTAGTATACTTTACGGTAATAGTTCCCGAAATAAGCTGCCTGTTCGCAGGGTCGGATATATCTATTCCGGCAGCAACAATTTCTTCAAATGTCATCTCATGCCAGGTAAGGTCAAGGTCAACAAGCGGTCTCTGCACAAGGGTAAGCTTCACCTCGGTTGTTCTTCCGGCAACAACGCTTACCTTTGTTTCGGCAGGAAGATACTTTGTTGTGTCAGACAATGCACCGATGCTGTGCGCTCCGACAGACATTACAAGTTCGGCAACACCCTGAGAATTTGTGTAAACAACCTGTTGATTATCCTCTCCCAATCCAAAATATACTTCCGCATTTCTTACCGGATTTGATGAATCGTCAACAACAACGGCCCTTACGGTTCCGAGCATCTCTCTTGGTTTAACAACAACGTTCTTTGTTGCCGTTGCAACATTACCGTTATTATCCTCAACAGTCAGCTTAATTTCATAGTTGCCCAATTCAAGATAACGCTTGTTGAACTGCTTTGCGCCCGAAGTCGTTCCGTCGCCAAATTCCCAGCTATAGGAAACAATACCCTCGCTTGAAACAGTTCCGGCTGCGCTCACAACTTCCTCGGCGCCGACCTCAAAATATGACGGGCAGTCAATCGCCGCCTCAAGACGGAAGTCTGTTGTTCCCTTGATGACAATTGAAGGGCAGCTTTGCTGTCTGACATTTCCAACATTATCAATAGCTTCAATATTGATGTTATATGAGCCGGCGCCAAGAGTTACGGAAACCGAATATGCACCGCTCGAGTTATAACCCCTTGAGGCCATGAGAACATTGCTTCCGCCGTCCTTTGAATAATAGACCCTGTATCCGCTGACATCACTTTCGCCGTTGCCCGTCCATGAAAGTGTATATTGTCCACCATTCAGGCTGTAATTCACATTACATACATCGGGAGCAGTCTTATCAACCGTAATAAGCTTTTCGGCGCTGTAGTCAGACACAAGCCCGGAGGTATCGGCACAATATGCCCTTACAAAAATCTTTTCCCCGTTGCTGAACGAACCAAGCGGCAAATCAGCCTCAAGTATTTTGTAATACACCTTGTCGCTACATGTATTTTCAGACAAAACAGAGTATTCGGCGTCGCTTTCCCGTTTATACTCAAGAACAATTCTGCTGATATACTTGTTGTCCTGAGCAAGAACGGAAACAGTTTTATTATTCGGGCCGCATACTGCTCCGCCACCTAGTCCTATGCTTGTAATGACGGGCTTTTTGTCATCGTTGCTCAAATTTGCAAAAACAACGCTTGAAAATGTGCTCATGTTTCCGCAGACATCGCTAACGGCGACCTTGTAATAATATGTCACTCCGTCAGTTACAGATGTATCGTAGTAATCAAGCTTTGCAAGATTGGAGGCAAGCAACGAAAACTCTCCGTCCTCCTGCGTTGCTCTGTATACATTGTATTTTCCAAGGTCGCTCTCTGCGCCCTGATCCCAGCTTACAACAATTTGCCTGTCGCCGCCGGAGGCCTGAACATTTTTCGGCGCGGCCGGGGCAGTTTTATCAACAATATATTGAACATACGCCGCCTCACTGCCAAAAGCACTGGAATTTCCGGCGTTATCATACGCAACGGCAGCAAGGAAAAGGTTTCCTTCATCAAAGCTTTCAAGCGAGACGGAGAACTTCTGACTGCGGTTTGCACTGATACCCGAAAAAACTTTTTCGTCAATTTTTGTCCATTCATTAAGGTTAGTTGAGGCAATAACCTCAATTTTTAAGATGTTGTGGTCATCTTCGGTCGTTACACTGAAGTCAATAGCCCTATTGTATCTTCCCGGGCTCGGCAAAACTTTCGATACTACCGGAGCGGTGGTGTCCGCCATTGTTGAAAATGTGAAATCATCCGAATATTCACCGATATTGCCATATCGGTCAACACCGGCAACGCAATATGTATACTCCGTTTCCGGCGACAATGATGTCAGATTGAATCCAAGTTGTCCTTTGATATTACCGGAAACCGTCACATAGCCGTCTGCAATCTTTTTTCTGAGGATAAAGTGATCTATATCCTTATCGGACACATTTTCCCATGCAATGGTTGCCTTTGTTGAATATACAGCCTTCACCGAAAGTCCCTTAACCTTTTCCGGACCTGTGTTGTCAACCGCGAATGTTTTTATCAAGTCATCACTGCTGCGGTTCTCCTGAGCGTCATAAGCTACTGCTTTGAAATTGTATCTTCCGTCAGGCACAGCATGGGTATCGAAAGCGATATTTGCCGGAACGCCTTTATTTTCCGCAACAAGCGTCCAGTCATCAGAGCCCTCGGCGCAATAATACAGCTCAACCTTTTCAACACCGACATTGTCCTCTGCGTTCACAGCAAAGCTGATATTACCGGAGATAACATCGTCCAACGATGCTGAGGGTTCAAGCTTGAACACGCGCGGTGCTTCTTCATCCAAATACGGCACGCAGGAGACAGGCTCGCACCTGTTGCCCTCAACTTCACCCTTTAAAGCGGTTACATAGTAGGAATACTCATTACCATCCACCACATCAGTGTCTATGTATGAGGTTGTGTTTCTTCCGGAAATGCTGTTAACGAGCGTATACTCCGTCTCACCCGGGGCTTTACGATAAACATTGTATCCTGTTACGGAGGCTTCAACAGCTTTCAGCCACGACAGCGACACCCTGTATGTTCCGGCAAAGGCCTGAAGCCCCTCAACTGCCGCAGCCGGGTCAAGAATACTGTAATTGTCGCCGCAACGGGAGCAGGTGTACAAGGTATAACCGTCTTCGCCCTCAGCCGCGTCAATATGCTCCGCTTTGTAATCGTGACCGAGGGGGTCGGTATAATTCTTGAACACAGAGTTGCCGCAAAAAACGCACACCGCTTCTGTATAGCCCTTTGCTGTGCATTTTGGTGCAATCACAGTCTCTTTATAGCTATGATCATGAAGAACCGCAGCGGTAATCGTGCCCTTTGCCGCCTTGCCGGATGAGGATTTAAGCTCAACATTCTGACCGTCAACAGTCACAGTGCCCGAAACACTGTTCACATATATATCAAGCGGAATATCAACGGCATCATCTATGCTGTTGCCGATTTTAAGATAATATTTTGCTTTTAAGGTTCTCCATGTAAAAAGTTCGCCGCCGAACTGATAATCAAAGGTAAAACAGGTCGGAAAAAGACTTGAATTGTTTTCTGCAATCACTTTCTCGCCCAAAAAATCAATTCTTTGGCTGCTGACCGGTGAATCAACGCTTGAAAAATCGGAAAGATTCACGCGACGAAGCTTCCATTCCGCAAGATCCCAACCATCGGCATCGTCTACGCTCACAACATAAATCCGGTAATAATACTGCGAACCGGTGAAAGTATATTCGTTTAAGCAATCTTTACACTTGAGATAAACGCCGGTTTCAGCCCCTTGATTGAAAATCACTTTGTACCGGTGCGCCGAAACAGGAATTACCTTTTCCCTTGAAAAACCGCAGCGAGAGCATTTTTCGGTTTTTAACCCGGTTTTGGTACAGGTTGCCTTGATTTCGCTTTCAAAAACAAAATCATGCCCGAGGACAGTGTTTTCATCCGTAACGGTATCAGTCACATCACATCTGTCACACTTTGCGGTTTTTGTTCCGTCGGCTGTGCAGGTTGCATTATTGTCCGAAATATAATCTGTAAAGCTATGGCCGAGAGGCGCAACAGCCGTTGAGGAGAGGATTGCATTACAGACCGAGCAGCGTTTGTTCAATGCTCCGGCTCCGGTGCAGGTCGGTTCAACAGTTTCCTCAACACTTCCTGCTGAATGGTCGCAATCCGAAATACAGTTAACGGCAATGGAATTGTTGATAGCATACTCATAAGCAGGGGAATTTTCATGGCAATTAATAACCAGAAGCTCGTTGCAATTATAAAATGCATAACTGCCTATACTCGTTACACTATCAGGAATCGTTACGCTTGTTAAGCCGGTGCAACCGGAAAATGCAGAATAACCAATGCTCGTCACGCTGTCCGGGATTGTTACACTTGTTAAGCCGGTGCAACCTCTAAATGCATAACTGCCTATACTCGTCACACTGTCAGGAATCGTTATGCTTGTTAAGCCGGTGCAACTATAAAATGCATAATTCCCGATACTCGTTACGCTGTCCGGGATTGTTATGCTTGTTAAGCCGGTGCAACCCCAAAACGCAAAATAACCAATGCTCGTAACGCTGTCCGGAATCGTTATGCTTGTCAAGCCGGTGCAATCTTCGAACGCAGAATAACCAATGCTCGTCACGCTGTCCGGAATCGTTACGCTTGTTAATCCGGTGCAACCGCTGAATGCACTGCCGGCAATTCCTTTTGTTCCGTCTTTGATGTCAACGCTTGTGTTTTCAGGCATTGTGCCCTTATACTTGTAGTATACTTTTCCGGCATAGACATCGCCAAACGGTTGAGCATTATACCATGCAGTGCTTTCAAAAGCAGAATAACCAATGCTCGTTACACTGTCCGGAATCGTTACGCTTGTCAAGCCGGTGCAATCGCGAAATGCCCAACTACCTATGCTCGTCACGCTGTCAGGAATCGTTATACTTGTCAAGCCGGTGCAACCTTCGAACGCAGAATTACCAATGTTCGTTACGCCGTCCGGAATTGTTATGCTTGTCAGACCGGTGCAATACTCGAATGCATAATATCCGATGCTCGTTACGCTGTCCGGAATCGTTATGCTTGTCAGACCGGTGCAATGTGCAAATGCCAAACCGCCAATGCTCGTAACACTGTCGGGAATCGTTATGCTTGTTAGGCCGATGCAACCGCTGAATGCAGACATACCGATACTAGTCACACTATCTGGAATCGTTATGCTTGTTAAGCCGGTGCAACCGCTGAATGCACTGCCGGCAATTCCTTTTGTTCCGTCTTTGATGTCAACGCTTGTGTTTTCAGGCATTGTGCCCTTATACTTGTAGTATACTTTTCCGGCATAGACATCGCCAAACGGTTGAGCATTATACCATGCAGTGAATTTAAAAGCAGAACTACCGATGCTCGTTACACTGTCCGGAATCGTTATACTTGTCAAGCCGTTGCAATCTTCAAACGCATAACTGCCTATACTCGTCACGCTGTCCGGAATCGTTATGCTTGTTAAGCCGGTGCAACCGAAAAATGCATCATCGCCAATGCTCGTCACGCTACCATCTGACGGAATAATACTGTTTTTGCAACCCAATACAAGAGTTTTACTTTCAGCTTTAATCAAACAATTATCCGTGCTGTGATAGACTGGATTACCTGAAGACACTGTGATTTTTGTTAAGCCTCTGCAACCTCTAAACGCAGAACTTTCTATATTCGTCACACTGTCCGGAATCGTTATGCTTGTCAAGCCGGTGCAAAACTCAAATGCCTGGCCGCCGATGCTCGTCACGCCGTCTGGAATCGTTACGCTTGTCAAGCCGGTGCAACCGGAAAATGCAGAATAACCAATGCTCGTAACACTGTCCGGAATCGTTATGCTTGTTAAGCCGCTGCAACCTCTAAACGCAGAATCGCCAATGCTCGTTACACTGTCTGGAATTGTTATACTTGTCAAGCCGGTGCAATCTTCAAACGCATAACTGTCTATACTCGTTACACTGTCCGGAATTGTTATGCTTGTCAGACCGGTGCAACCGTAGAATGCAGAATAGCCGATATTCGTCACGCTGTCCGGAATATTTATATAGGTCAATTTATTGCAGCGATAAAACGCTTCATCACCAATATTTGTAACTCCATTCGGAATGTTGATATCAACCAAGCCGTTACAACCGCTGAATGCACTGCCGGCAATTCCTTTTGTTCCGTCTTTGATGTCAACGCTTGTGTTTTCAGGCATTGTGCCCTTATACTTGTAGTATACTTTTCCGGCATAGACATCGCCAAACGGTTGAGCATTATACCATGCAGTGTTGTCAAAAGCAGAACTGCCGATGCTCGTTACGCCGTCTGGAATTGTTATACTTGTCAAGCTGGTGCAATTTCTGAATGCATAACTGCCGATACTCGTTACGCTGTTGCCGATTGTTATGCTTGTCAGACCGGTGCAATAGGAGAATGCATAATCTCCGATGCTCGTTACCGGATAGCCGCCAAGGGTAGACGGTATGGTGTAAGCACCGCTGATTGATGTGCTGCAGTCTGTGATCTTTGCTTCGCCGTTTGAAACTTCGTATGTGAGGTTTTCCAAAGTTTCTGCGCTTGCCCTGCCGCCAAACCACTCGCCAACAGAGTCAAGCCAGCCGCCGAAATTCAGCTTCGGAAATTCCAGACCAACAAAGCCCGCAAGCGGTGCACTCGTCAGAAAGAGAACAACCACAAGCAGGCAAGCAAGCGTTCTTTTCAACAAATGTTTTGGTTTCATTTTTTTCGTCTCCCTTGCAAATAATAAATCATATTTTTAATATAACACAATATCCTACAAAAGTAAAGCAAATAAGTAATTATCCGCTTTAAAGTTCTATATAGCTACATTTGATTTGTTTAGCTTTTTTAAAGGGATTTCAATTCTTGGTCTATGTATGTCTCTTGTAATAAAGCCCTGTGTACCCTGCCAAGCCTGTAGCGGACTTTCACCGCCGAGTGGTTACGCGTGCCGAGCACACAATGATTACGGGGTAACACCGATTGAGTTCAATCCGGTGAGAGCTGCGAAGGGAGAAAACTGTGCTGCACGATCTATCATGGACATCTGCGGTCTGGTCGTGGAGACATGGTGTGGCAGATTGATATATCATCGTAGTTATTCATCATACTCGTCAACCCCATCTGCATACAACGTCAATTCTTGAAGATACTTGTCGGTGATTTCATATCCCTGACTATCCATGATAACCGTTGCAGATTTGCAATACGGACAGCAAGCGTCTTCTTCGTCAGACCACTCCACAATCTGATCCGGCATAAACATTTTGCCACATGAGAAGCAGCCACAAAGCGATGCTGTTTTTGCCGCAACCCAGTTCCCATAGCAGTCATCAAAGGCTTTGCCATACTTGAAATATCGCTTTCTTTCCTCGTTGTGGATAGCAGCATATCCGTGATCTTTAACGGCGTTACGAATTGTCGTGGAAATATGCCCGTTCTCTAATTCGGCATAATCTAAAACAAGAAGAGGAACACTGTTATGATTTAGCTGAACTTCCTTCGCAAGATCGTTCAATCCCGCCATTTGTCCTTCTGTGAAATATAAGATTGCAAGAACATCTTTGCCGTTCTCACGAATAATGTAATCGAAGAACCGGGCAAATTGACCTCTGCTGATTTCATAGGTGTATTGCCGCGACAGACCAAAAATCGCGTGTTCAATACGCCTCTGATGACTGATTTGACCGGATGCCATTACAGCGTCGTTGCTCAAACTGAGGAAAGCATCATTGATGATAGTTTTCGTAGCACAAGTGTTGGTATAGATTGACTGAAATGGCTCTCCGTTCAAAATGCGTTGTCTCACACCATCAGCAGTGTGAGAGATAAACTGTCCGTAGTTATTCTGCATTCGATCAGTGTGTTTTGGTATTCCAAGTTTCTTTACTGCAAGGTCGAAGAAAACTCCATGAGCAGGATTCGGCTCTATATCAAACGAGTAGTATATGTCGGACAGTTGGCGAGGCAGCATATCCTCTATAATGAAAATGAACTCTTCGAGAAAGATGTCTGCCTCTTCCGCACTCAATGAATATACGCAACCGGAAATAAGACCGGAAACAAGCTCATCGGGTGTTACACCATATTGGCGCAACTCGTTGAGCGTCGCATCGAAAGCTAAGTCTTTGCTTCTCAGTTCTGTCAGGTATTGGACATACATTTTCTCCACTGTATGCACAATGGAATACGGGGATTCATATAGCTTTTGAAAGAAATTGTTGTAGGCGGCAGAATGAGATAAATCCGGTTGCCTTTGGGCTTCAACCGGGAAACCTATCTCAGACAGAGTTCGCGTTTGAACACTGTCTATCGGAATGCCTTTTATGCAGCGGTGCGTTAGATTTTTGAACTCTGTCATCAGTTTCTCCCCTTTCGTTCATCTGTGAAGATGTTATTCTGCCTTTACTCCTGCGAGAAAAATATCCTGCAAGCCTTTCAGTTTAACTTCGCCAGACAAGCCCAGCGCATCGGTAAATGTGATGTATCTGCTAATTACAGCAGTCACATCATCATCTTCTCCAAACTTTATATCAGTCGGAACATACTTCTTGATATATTTTGCAAAGCGATCATAGTCATCCATTACCACTCGTCCAACAAGCTCATCCAGTGTCATATCATATAAATCTGCAAGGAAGATAAGTTTTTCTATAGTAGGGACACTTTCGCCACTTTCCCACTTTGCAATAGCTTGTCTCGAAATCTGACATTTTTCAGCCAGCTCTTCTTGCGATAATCCGAGTTTCTTTCTTTGTATCCGTAAATTGTCTGCTAACTTCATTTAGCTACCTCCTGATTTTGATACTTAAATTGTATCATGCAGGACGCTCAGTTTCTACCAACTGGCTCTTGCAATTACGCAACCATTGGTTACGGGGGATTGTGTTTTCATCACCATACAAGTGCATATTCCAAAACATGGCTGAGTAGCTTTCTTGGCTCGACTCCGAACTTCTCAGCCACAGCGATTATCTTGTCATCTATGTAGTGGAGGTTGTCTTCCTCACATTGTTCAAGCATTTTCTGATCGTGAATCCATAGCTCGGCAATTCCTTTCGGAGTAGCTCCCAGCTTCTCAAACATTTTCTGGCTTGAAAAGTTGCTGGGATCAATCCTGACCTTAAAGGTCGATATACCTAAACGAGCTTTGAACTGATCCAACATCGCGCTTATGGCGATTGCTCCGATTCCTTGCTTCGTCCATTCCGGCTTTATCTCTATTGCGAGTTCCCACGGCTCAAGCGTTATGTTATTTACACCGCAATAGCCTATGTATGATCCGTCTTTCAGGATGGAACACATGAGGCTTTTGTCCTCGGTATGCTCTTTCCATACCATGTCACAATATACTTCTTCTTTGAGCATAGACTTCATGACAGAATACTCCCGCTGAATGTCAAGAAAGTACCCACGATCAGAGGGAGCAACTTGTCTCAGCGTTACTGTTTCGTCCGAGCTAAGTATATTTCCTGACGCCCAGAACATAGTCTTGACTTTTGCGGCATCCTTTTCTGCAAGAGCAAGATCAACTAAAGTGTCAGCGAGAGGGCTGTCTTCTGCTCTTCTAAGCAGTTTGATAGCTTCTTCCTTTTTCTCTTCAAACGATTTTCCATCCTCAGTCTCTAATAAATCCAACACTTCCTGCAAGGTGGCGTTCAAACTTCCTTTAGCCGAGTTTTCGGCAACTGATCTGTTCCCCATAATACATTCTCCATTATCAAGCCTTATGCGCTCCTTCATGCTCCGGCTGCCTCCTTTCAGTTTCTAAATCAGTTCGACAAATTGGAATTTGTCACCCTGTATAGTTTTTGTGGAAATGGCATTTTTCCTGTCTGCATTGATTGTTCAAGTGTGAACGAGAGCAGACCACAGAGTTCAGCTTCATATCGATATGCAATTTTTCGCTCGTGAATTTGACCGCTTCGATAATGGCAAGATAGGAATCTCTTTTACAGCAACGAGGGCCACCATTTTTGCCTATCGCATCTAACGCTCTTGCTGTCATTTGGTTGGATAATCCCCAAGCTTCACCTGCCAAAGGAGTGGCTTTCAAGGCAATGGAAATAAACATTCCCGTGCTGATACCCGCACCGCAAGCTCCCCAAAATCCGCAAGCACCGCCGGGAACTTGCTTCCCTCTTTTCTGCATTTCTCCAAGTGCGGACGACAGATCAATTTCACCGCCTGCATTTTTGTAAGCAGTCAGAAGCGCCGAGCCGACCATCGTATGATGCTCGGGGCCATGCATATGGCAAGACGGCATACTCATCATTTTTTCCAAAATCGCAATAGGATCATCAGATTTGCTATTTAGGCAAATTGCAATAATACTGTCCATTTCGCTTGTATGGCATTCATCGCAGACGAAATGACCGTTGACACATCTTGTTTTACTATATTGTTTTTTGTGGCAAAGCAAACATTCCATTTCCTCATCTGCATTGAGGTATTCAAGCGGAGCTTTGCAAATCAAACATTCATCATTCATATATGTTACCTCGATAAATTGGAATTTATCTGTCTACTATAAAATCTATTCCTGCTTTTCTTGCTTGACTACACAGGTCTTTTGTCTGTAA
>JAEDIH010000170.1 GCA_016292575.1 Clostridiaceae bacterium
TTATATGGTATTCAATTTTGTTTCAGCGCGGCTTCAACAAGACCGACAAAAAGCGGATGCGGCTTGTTGGGTCTGCTCTTGAATTCCGGGTGGAACTGAACGCCGACAAAGAAGTCGTTTTGCGGAATTTCAACCGTTTCAACAATGTAATCGTCCGGCGAAGTACCGCTGATGACAAGACCTGCTTTTGAAAGCTGCTCGCGGTATTCGTTGTTGAACTCATAGCGGTGGCGGTGGCGCTCAAAAATTTCCGTCTGTCTGTAGCAGCGGTACATCTGCGTGCCGTCCTTAATCTTGCAGGGATAAGCACCGAGGCGCAGCGTTCCGCCCTTGTCGGTTTCGTCGTTCTGGTCGGGGAGGAAGTCAATGACCTTGTGCGGAGACTTGCTGTCAAATTCGTTTGAGTTCGCGTCTGCAAGACCCACAACGTGGCGCGCAAATTCAATAACGGCAATCTGCATTCCGAGGCAGATGCCGAGATAGGGCAGGTTGTTTTCGCGGCAGTACTGCGCGGTGATAATTTTTCCCTCAATTCCTCTGTTGCCGAAGCCGCCGGGAACAATAACTCCGCCGCAGTCGGAAAGAAGCTCAGAGACGTTTTCCCTTGTAACGGTTTCCGAGTCAATCCACTTGACCTCAACAAAGGAGCCGAGCGCATAACCGGCGTGGCGCAGTGCTTCGGCAACGGAAAGGTAAGCGTCATGAAGTGCAACATATTTTCCGACAAGACCAATGGTAACGCTCTTTTTGCGGTTGTGAATTTTACTGAGCATATCGTTCCATTCGCTCATGTCGATGTTGGGCGCATTGATTCCAAGCTCACGGCAAACGATGGAGGAAAAGTTGCTTTTTTCAAGCATTGTCGGCGCTTCATAAAGCACGGGCAGCGTAAGGTTTTCAATAACGCAGTCGGGCTTAACGTTGCAGAACATGGAGATTTTTTTGAAGATGGACTCCTCAAGAGGTTCATCGCAGCGCAGGATAATGATGTCCGGCTTAACGCCCATGCCCTGAAGCTCCTTGACCGAATGCTGGGTGGGCTTTGACTTGTGCTCGTCCGAGCCGCTGAGGAAGGGGACGAGGGTAACGTGAATGAAAAGGCTGTTTTCGCGTCCGATTTCAAGCGAGATCTGGCGGACGGCCTCAAGGAACGGCTGCGATTCGATATCGCCTATCGTACCGCCGATTTCGGTGATGACAACGTCGGCGTCGGTCTTTTCCGCAACGGTATAGATGAACGCCTTGATTTCGTTCGTGATGTGCGGAATGACCTGAACGGTTGAGCCGAGGTATTCGCCGCGGCGCTCCTTGTTGAGCACGTTCCAGTAAACCTTTCCGGTGGTGAGGTTGGAAAACTTATTGAGATTTTCGTCAATGAAGCGCTCGTAGTGACCGAGGTCAAGGTCGGTTTCCGCCCCGTCCTCGGTAACATAGACCTCGCCGTGCTGATAAGGGCTCATTGTTCCGGGGTCAACGTTAATGTAAGGGTCAAGCTTCTGCGCCGCAACCTTGAGTCCCCTTGCCTTGAGCAGGCGACCGAGCGAAGCGGCGGTGATTCCCTTTCCAAGGCCGGAAACAACGCCGCCGGTGACGAAAATATACTTTGTCTGTTTCATATTCTTAGCTCCTTAGAATTGAGATAATATATAATAAGATCAATGACTCTGCGCTTTATTTGTCATATGTTCTGATAATTCCCTCTGCCACCTCGCGGCGCGAAAGACGGGTATCCATGGCCTGCTTTTCAATGTAATGATGCGCATCGTTTTCCGTCATGTTAAGGTTTTCAATAAGCAGCCACTTTGCTCTGTTGACCGTTCGGATATCGGTCATTTTTTCAATAAGCGATCGGTTCTTTTTTTCCATCTTCGCAAGCTTTGCGCTCACTGCGGTGAGAAGCTTCAGCGCGCCGTAAAAAGCCTGTCTGCTGTTCGGTCTTGCAACGGTAAGAACGCCGGAATCCTCAACCTTGTGGGCAACGCGCTCAAAAAGCTCGGCCTTAACAACAAGCATAACGCCCATGATCCCCTCCGAAAGGTCAAGCGCAAGCTCGGTTCCGAACTCATCGGAAAGGGGAGTGTTGACAATGACAATGTCAACGCTTTGGGAAAGGAGAACGCGCCTTGTTTCCCCGGCGTTTCTTGAGTGGCAGACTATCTCGTATTCGTCGGGCGGAAGAAGGCTTGAAAAATAGTCGTGAATCTTTTCGCCCGAGGAGGCAACAAGAACACGGTATTTAATTTTTCCTGCTGCCATGAGTTCAACTCCTTAAATTATTCGGTTAAGCCTTTCGGCAGATGGGCTTTAACAAATTCGCTGTTTCGTGCAATTTCCTTTGCCTCGGCAAGGCTTTGCGGAAGCGATTGCAAGCCTTTTGTCACACTTTCGTCCGCGGTAAAGAGGTTTGCGTTCACGGCCTCGGGAGCGGAAAGGGCGTTTTCAATGCCCTCAAGTCCGGCATAGATGAGAAGCGCAAAGGCGATGTACGGATTTGCCGTCGGGTCGGGGGAGCGCAGCTCAATGCGCCGGTATTCGCCCTTTGCGGCCGGAATGCGGACAAGCTGGGAGCGGTTCTCGTGCGACCAGGTGATATACTTCGGCGCCTTTTTTTCGCCGAGTCTGCGGTAGGAGTCCTCGCTCGGGTTGAGGAAAGCGGTGATTTCGCGGATGCGGTTGAGAATTCCTGCCATGAAGTTCGGCGAAACATCTTTTCCGTCGGCGGACTTCACGGACATATTGATGTGCATTCCGTTTCCGCTTTCGTTTTTGAGCGGTTTCGGTGAAAAATCGGCAAAAAGACCGTTGTTCATCGCACAGGCCTTAACAACCGTAATGAAGTTCATCGCGTTGTCTGCGGCGGTCACCGCGTCGCTGTAGCGGAAGTCAATCTCATTCTGACCGGGGCCCTCCTCGTGGTGGGAGCTTTCCGGGCGTATACCCATGTCGTAAAGATTGAGGCAGATTTCGCGGCGGATGTTTTCGCCCTTGTCGTCGGGTGCAACGTCCATGTATCCGGCGTTGTCGAACGGAATTTTCGTGCTGTTTCCGTTCTCATCTGTCTTGAAAAGGTAAAACTCAAATTCGGAGCCGAAGTTTACGGAAATACCCTTTTCGGCGGCTGCTTTTACCGCGTCCTTAAGAACTTTCCGCGGGTCTTTTTCAAACGGCGTACCGTCGGGGCGCCTGATATCACAGAACATTCTGACAACCTTTCCCCTTGACGGTCTCCACGGCAGAACGTTGAACGTTGAGGGAATGGGGAACAAAAGCAGATCGCTTTTGACCTCGTTGCCGAAGCCTATGATTGCGGACGCGTCAAAGGAGATACCGTCCGAAAACGCCCTTTTCAGCTCCTCGGGCATTATAGAGATGTTCTTCTGCCGACCGTAAACATCGCAAAAGGCAAGGCGGATGAACTTCACGTCCTCCTGCTCAATAAAATCAAAAACCTCGTCTCCTGTGAAAAGCATCACTCATTCTCCTTTCAATAAACAGCCGGAATTTTCGGAAAAATTTCGGTCTTACAAGCAAAAAAGGGGACGTTTACCGACGGGGCTCCTCGCCCGCGCCAGTAAACGTCCTTGTTTACG
>JAEDIH010000171.1 GCA_016292575.1 Clostridiaceae bacterium
TTTTGCGCCGAACTCATTTGAGAGCAGTTGGTTTCGGTTTGACCTGAGCTTCAAAGCCGCTCAGATTTTAAGCGCCTCAAGCTTTACGCCCTGCAGCGCAAGGTCTTCAAGAGCTTCCTCCCTTGCCTCCTTGTTGCCTTCCGTAACAACGAGCTTAACGCTGTCCTTGAGGATCTCCTTTGAGCCGCTGAAAGTTTCACGGAATTCCTTTCTTGTGTCCTCGTCAAGGCTTTTCCATGTTTCAACGGTGTTTTTGACAACCGACGGAAGGTGTTTTGAAACGCCGAGCAGATTAACCTGACCTGAGCCCTCGATAACGGCGGTGGCAACGCGGTCAAAGTTCTGTCCCTGCTCGCGGTTTATGCGGTACATGATTCCGGAAAAAGCCAGCTCGTTGATTCTTGCAAGCTTTGATGGGCGCGGAAGCGTCTTGAGGTCGCAGTCGGTAATTTGCCAGGTGGAAAGGTCGTGCTGCGTCGGACCGAGGATACGCTTGCTTTTGACCACGGTGTAGTCCTTGTCAAACGCAAGCAGAACGCCGACAAACGATGAGCTCGGAATGAAGTGATTGTATCTTGAAAGCAGCTCTTTATACTGCTTCGTTCTGTATGGCGAATTATCAAAAAAGCCGGGGCCGTCGTTGTTATAAAGCGCCTTGATTCTTGACCTTGTCTGTTCAGAGCAGTAAAGACCGGAGTAGAGCGCAACGTTTCCGCCCTTTGAGTGACCGATAATGATAATATCGCCGTCAAAATGCTTTGCAACGTTTTCAAGGTAGTTGACCGCAAGGGCGTGCGACGGAATGGAGCGCCTGATATAGAGATCGGTGTCCTCCTTCCAGCCTATGAGGCTGTCGTCCGTGCCGCGGAAAGCAACAACAAGAGTGCCGTCCGGAAGAATGAAGGTTGCCGCGGCAAACTGTACCGCAGGATTGGTTTTGAAGGTTTCCGTGCAGGCAACCATTTTCATTTCGGCATAGCGCTTCTGCTTTGCCATCTCCATCATTTTGACGGAGATAGATTTTTTGAGCATCAGACCGGGAGCGCGGTGGCGGTTGCCGTTATAGCTGAACAATGCGCGGCAGACCTCGTCAAAAGCGCGCGGTTCGCCGGAAAAGCTTTCCGAAACAACCTTTTCAAACGGCATATAAAAGATTTCGCACAAGGCAATGTTGTCTGCGTCGCAAAACGGCATATCGCAAAATGAAACGTTGCCGAACTTACGGATATAATGCATTGAACCTGCCATATTGAATTCCCCTTTCCTTGACGACCTGCTTTTGCCGCCTATGAATCTTCGCCCTATATTCTTGCACCTTTACTTCTGTTTGTCAATAATATTAGAGAAAAAAGGAAAAAAATAATCGACTTCTGTTTACTTTCTTCTTAAGGTTGATCGTTTTTCCGAAAAATGTGCAATATAACAGCTTTTACTCAGTTTTAAAAAGCAAAAAAGCCAAAAAGGCAGACGGATTTTTTTATAAAAAGGGGTGAAAAAAGCAAACCGTTGTGATATAATTAATATCGAATATGTAATTGAGGTGAAACAATGGGTATTTTTAAAAAGCTCTTCGGCGATTATTCAACAAAGGAGATTAAAAGAATAAAGCCGACAGTCAATAAAATCCTCTCCCTTGAGGATGAATATGCAGCTCTTTCCGATGAAGCGCTGCGCGCAAAAACCGATGAATTCAAAAAGCGTATTGCCGACGGAGAATCGCTTGACAGCATTCTTCCCGAGGCATTTGCCGTTTGCCGCGAGGCGTCGTGGCGTGTGCTTTCAATGAAGCACTTCCCCGTTCAGCTTGAGGGCGGCATCGTTCTGCACCAGGGCAGAATTGCCGAAATGAAGACCGGCGAGGGAAAAACCCTTGTTGCAACTCTCCCGGCTTATCTCAATGCGCTGACCGGAAAGGGCGTTCATATCGTTACGGTCAACGATTACCTTGCACGCCGCGACAGCGAATGGATGGGCAAGGTCTACCGCTTTCTCGGTCTTTCGGTCGGTCTTATCGTCAACGGACTTGATACCGATGAGAGAAGAAAGGCCTATGCCGCGGACATTACCTACGGCACGAACAACGAGATGGGCTTTGACTATCTGCGCGACAACATGGTTCAGTATATTGACGAAAAGGTTCAGCGCGGTCATTACTTTGCCATTGTTGATGAGGTTGACTCCATTCTTATTGATGAGGCAAGAACGCCGCTTATCATTTCAGGAATGGGCAGCCAGTCCTCAGAGCTTTACTCGCTTGCAAACGACTTTGTAAAGCGCCTTAAATGCCTGCGTATTCCCGAAACGGACTCCAAAATGAACCTTGAGGAGATTGCGCAGGAGCAGGGCGCCGACTATGTTGTTGACGAAAAGGGCAAGATAGCCTCGCTGACAAAAAACGGTATTGCCAAGGCGGAAAAGTATTTCAATATTGAAAACCTTTCCGACCCGGACAACCTCACTCTTTCGCACCATATCAATATTGCCATCAAGGCGCACGGTGTTATGAAGCGCGACGTTGACTATGTTGTTAAGGACGGACAGGTGCTCATCGTTGACGAGTTCACCGGACGTATCATGATAGGACGCCGCTATAACGAGGGTCTTCATCAGGCTATCGAAGCCAAGGAGGGCGTAAAGATTGCAAAGGAAAACAAGACCCTTGCAACCATCACCTTCCAGAACTACTTCCGTCTTTACGAAAAGCTTTCCGGTATGACCGGTACCGCAATGACCGAGGTTCAGGAGTTCAGGGAAATTTACAGTCTTGACGCGGTTGAGGTTCCGACCAACAAGCCGGTCAGACGTATTGACCGCGACGACGTAATTTACCAGACGGAGCAGTTCAAGTTCAACGCAATTATCGACCAGATAATTGCCTGCCACGAAAAAGGTCAGCCCGTTCTGGTCGGTACGGTTTCAATCGACAAGAGCGAACGCCTTTCCGCCGCGCTCAAAAAGCGCGGAATCAAGCACAACGTCCTCAACGCGAAGCACCACGAAAAGGAAGCGGAAATCATCGCTCAGGCAGGTAAGCTCGGCGCAGTCACCATTGCAACCAACATGGCCGGACGCGGAACCGACATCATGCTCGGCGGTAACGCGGAATTCCTTGCAAAAAGCGAGATGAGAAAAAGGGAGTATCCGGAGGAGCTGATTGCAGAAGCAACGGGCTTTGGCGAAACTCAGGATGAGGATATTCTTGAAGCAAGGGATACCTTTAAAAAGCTTGAAAAAATGTATAAAGAGGAGATTGCAGAGGAAGCAAATCAGGTAAGAGCCGCCGGCGGTCTTTACATCATCGGTACCGAGCGCCACGAGTCAAGGCGAATTGACAACCAGCTGCGCGGACGTTCCGGACGACAGGGCGACCCGGGCGAAAGCCGCTTCTATCTTTCAATGCAGGACGATCTGCTTCGTCTTTTCGGCGGCGACAGAATGATGAGCATTATGAAAAGCCTGCCCGTTGACGATGATATGCCTATTGAAGTCGGCTTGCTTTCAAAGCAGGTTGAAGCCGCTCAGCGCAAGGTTGAGGGCAACAACTTTGC
>JAEDIH010000172.1 GCA_016292575.1 Clostridiaceae bacterium
TCAACGCTCAAAAACTGTTTCTACCCGACAAACAGCGGCTGAAGCTGCTCCTCCCTGAGGGCAAAATCCGCCGCCTCCTGCGTTTTTTCAAAATTGCAAACAAGCGAAAACGGCTTGTTTGCCGCATCGTCCTGCCGCATCGGAATCATGTAGATGTGCTTGCGCGCCATGAGAAGTCCTATGTTCCTTGCGGCGGCGGCGAGCGAATCGTTTGAGGAAACGCCGAGCAGTATCGGCCTGCCGTTGCGCAGGTGCGACTTTGCCGCAAGGGTAACGGGCGTATCCGCAATTGAGTTTGCAAGCTTTGAAAGCGTGTTGCCCGTACACGGCGAAATTATCAGCAGATCCAGAAGCTTTTTCGGCCCTATCGGCTCCGCCGAGGCAAGGTCCGCAATAATTTTATGACCGCAGATTTCCTCAATCCTTTTGCAAAAATCCTTTGCCTTGCCGAAGCGCGTATCCGTTGAAAACGCGTTATAGGACATTATCGGTATCAGCTCGGCGCCTGTTCTGCTCAGCCCCTCAAGCGCTTCAACCGATTTTTCAAAGGTGCAGAACGAGCCTGTGAAAGCATAGCCGATGGTTGGTCTATTCAATGGTTTCACCCCGCTTTTTAAAAATGTTTTCAACCGATTCTTTAATCTTTTCGGCGCAGGACTCGGGGCAGAATCTTCCCGGAAGTCCGCCGCCGAAAACAAAGCTTGCGCCCGACGCCTCAAAATCGCTTTCGGCAGCTCCGTAAGGAAGGCTTGCAAGCTCAAAGTATACTGCGCCGTCCTTCATATGATGAACATCGCTTTTTGAAAAAAGCCTTGCCGGCACGGTATTGAAAACAAAGTCAAAAATGCGCACATAAGACGAAACATCGCCGATATCGAGAGCCTTAAAGCCCAGCGCGGCGCACTCGGTCAGGTTCTCCCTGCGCCTTGCCGCAACATAAACGTCAAGCCCGAGCGAGCGCAGGAAAAGTGCCGTGGGTCTTGCAATTTTTCCGAAGCCCGTAACAAGCGCCCTCTTGGAAACAACATACTGCTTTGTGTTCTCCAAAAGCAGCCGCACCGCTCCCTGCGCGGTGAGATGAGCGTTGAAAAGGGCAAAGTCCTTTTCGCCCAAAAGGTCAAAAAGCTCTGCTTTGTTGTTCTGCGCCGCGGCGCAAAAGCTGTCCGGAAAGCCTCCTCCGATGATGCGCGTTGTGTTCCCTGCTGCGGCGGCAACCGCGTCCAGCGAGAGCGAGAGCACGCCGTTTTTGCTGAAAACGTGCCTTCTGTCCTTTGAGCACGGAACGGGCAGAATTATCGTCTCATACGCCGAAAGAGGTCTGAGTTTTTCAAGCGCGGCGTTGTCAAAGGCGGAATAAACGCGCACATTCTCCTTTTCAAAAAGTTCTGCAAGCTTTTGCTGCCTTTCGTCACCGCCGAGGATTAACATTCCCTTCATTGAGAACCCCCCTTGTGAGTATCGCTGTTGTAATACATTCTATGCGGCAAAAATCGTATTGTTAAACCGGCGCGCAAATGCATAAATATTGTAATGAAGTGTTACGGAAGCTCTGCGCCAAAGCATATACTGTGATTTATTCAGAGGTTCCTTATATCCGAAGAGGTGCTCAATATGATAATCCGCATAAAAAAGCTTCATATTCTTGCCGCTGTTTTCGGTCTTTTGTGCGTCTCGTTTCTCCTTGCGCTCAAGGCGGAAAAGCCCTTCCGGCAGGTCTTTGCAGCCGAGGACGAACGGCTGCTGCCCATTGTGATGTATCACCACGTTACCGAAAAAGCAAAGCGTGCCGGAAAATACGTTATCAAAGCGGACGAACTGCGGCGCGACCTTGAGTATATTGAAAAAAAGGGCTACACAACGGTCTGCGTGCAGGATCTTATTGACTTTGTTGACGGAAAAAAGCAGCTGCCGCAGAAAATTATTATGCTGACCTTTGACGACGGCTTTGAAAGCGTGCGCGAGCTTGCGCAGCCGCTGCTGAAAGAAAAAAAGATGCGCGCCGTGCTTTCCGTTGTGGGCAGCATTACCGAAAGCTACTCACAAAACGGCGACCGCAACGTGAATTATGCCTATCTCGGCTGGGATGATCTGAGCGAGCTTCAGGAAAGCGGAGATTTTGAGATTCAGAACCACACCTATGATATGCACAACCTGAACAAAGCCGGGCGCAAGGGAATGGCACGCAAAAGCGGCGAAAGCCCCGTTGACTATGAAAACGCGCTTACAGACGACCTGATGAGAATGCAGGAGCTTTTGGAAAGCCGCAGCAATATTAAGTCCACCGCCGTTGCCTATCCTTTCGGCAGCTACTCAAATCACACGCTTGACATCGTGAAAAGGCTCGGCTTTCGCGCATCGCTCGTCTGCGAGGAGCGCGTGAACAAAATTACTCGCTCAAACAGCGACTGCCTCTATAACCTTGGCAGATACAACCGTCCCTCGGGCAAAAGCACCGAAAGCTTTTTTGAAAAGCTCGGAATCTGAATTTTTGCGGATAAGAAAAGCCGCGCGTCTGCCGAAATGACAAACGCGCGGTGTTTTTTTGTTGTGCAATGAAAATCGCTCTTTTTTCGGAGCTTTTGAGCCTACTTTTCTCCCGTGACCTCAATGCCGTTTTTTCTAAGCAACGCCGTCAAACAGCCCTCGCCCTCAATGAGCGTGCCGGAAAAGGTTCCGTCATAAATATGGCTTGAGCCGCAGGAGGGACTGTTCTGCTTTAAAACCGCCTTTTTGATGCCGTGCTTTTTGCAAAGCTCCAGCACCCTCTGCGAGCCGAGAAGATACTCATTCGTTCTGTCCTCTCCGTCCGAGGAAACGACCCTGCCGTTTATGATTTCGCAAGGGGTACGGGGCGTTGTCAGACCGCCGAGCTTTTCCGGGCAGACGGGAAGCGCCCTGCCCTCTTCATAGAGAGCTTTGATTCTTTCGTCCGGCTTGCTTTTTCCGTCGTAGCGGCAGGGAAAGCCGCAAAGGCACGCGGAAACAGCAAATTCATACGTCTTTTTTTCCATGGCGTTTACTTTACGGTGACGGCGGTTTTGATGCGGATAGGTTCAACGGGCGACGCCTTTTCACCCATTGAGTTATACTGCATTTCAACCTCGCAGAATGAATCAACAACGTCCATGCCCTCGATAACCTTTCCGAATGCCGCATAGCTTCCGTCAAGAGCGGCGCAGCCGTCGCTGTAGCAGATGAAAAACTGGCTTGACGCCGAGTCGTTCTGTGCGGAACGCGCCATTGAAATCACGCCGCGTGTGTGCGACAGGGTGTTTTGAGCAAAGCCGTTTGCGGCAAATTCACCCTTGATTTTCTTTTTGCTTCCGCCGGAGCCGGTGCCTGTCGGGTCGCCGCCCTGCGCCATGAAGCCTTCAACCACTCTGTGGAAGGTAAGACCGTCATAGAAGCCGTCGTTTACGAGCGAGAGGAAATTTTCAACCGTTGCCGGTGCGTATTCGGGATAAAGCTCAACGATGAACTCTCCGCCGTTTTCCATTGTGAATTTTACTTTTGAATGTTCCATTGAAGAAGCCTCCTTTGTGC
>JAEDIH010000025.1 GCA_016292575.1 Clostridiaceae bacterium
CTCGGCGAAAAGAAAATTGACGTAACCGTTTTTGAAAAGAACGACCGCGTTGGAAAAAAGCTGCTTTCAACCGGCAACGGGCGGTGCAACATGACAAACCTCGGTGCAATGCCGGAGGATTACTTCGATTCCGCGGAATTTGTTGCTCCTGCTTTTCAAAAGTACCCACCTCAAAGCAATATTGCTTTTTTTGAAGAACGCGGTCTTTATACCCGCACGGACAGCGAGGGCAGGGTTTATCCGCTCAGCAATCAGGCCTCGAGCGTGCTTGACTGCCTGAGACTTGAGTGTGAACGGCTTTCCGTCCGTTTTGTCTGCTCATGCGACGTTAATACAGTTGAAAAAAAGGGCGGCAGCTATGTTGTCAACGGCAAGGACGCCTTTGATAAAGTTGTATTTGCGTGCGGCGGACGCGCGGCAGTTAAGGATTTTAACTCTTATTCTCTTCTTGCTTCCTTCGGTCATAAAACCACAAAAACGGCTCCGTCGCTTGTAAGACTTGTAACCGACGATAAAATGACAAAGCAGCTCAAAGGTATCAGAGCTACAGTTTCAATGACTCTTTGCTCAAACGGCAAAAAAGCTGTGACTGAAAGCGGCGAGCTTCTTTTTTCCGATTTCAGCCTTTCCGGCATTGTTTCAATGGAACTTTCGGCTTTTGTTTCTCACCTTAAGCTTAGCGGCAAAAATGTTTTTTCCGTTGAAGTTGATTTTGTGCCAGAAATGAACTTTGAAAAGCTGCTTTCAATACTTTCCACCCTTGCAAGGCGCAGCGGACTGAAAAGCGAAAACCTGCTTTCCGGTCTGATGCCGAAGAAAATCGGTATCTGCCTTTTGAAAAAAGCAGGCATATCTCCGGAAATGAATATGAATGCACTTTTGCAAAACCAGCTTCGTGATATTACCGCCTTGTGTAAAAAGTATGTGTTTAAAATTACAGATGTCGGTTCATTTTCTCAAGCTCAGGTTACTGTCGGCGGTATCGACAGGAACGATTTTTTTGAAACAACGCTTGAATCAAAAAAGCATAAAGGGCTGTACTGCTGCGGAGAAATGCTTGATGTTGACGGAAAATGCGGCGGTTATAATCTTCAATGGGCATTTTCAAGCGGCCGCCTTTGCGGCGAAAGCATTATTCGGGAGAGTAGAAAATGATAAGAATAAGCGAGATAAAACTGAGTCTTGATTCAGACAGAGACGAGCTTTACCGTGCCTGCGCCAAAACTCTCAAAATAAAAAAAACGCAGCTCAGAGATGTAACCGTTGTCCGCCGTTCGGTTGACAGCAGACGGAAAAGCGACGTCCATTTTGTCTGCACGGCAGATGTTACTGTTGATGCAGACGAAAGAAAAATTATCGATAGCGTAAACTCAAAGAACGTGTCATTCAGCGAACCGTATACTTATGAGATGCCAGAGAACCGGCGCGTTTCATCGCTTCGCCCGGTAATAGTCGGATTCGGACCGGCAGGAATTTTTGCGGCTCTTACCCTTGCAAGGGCAGGACTGCGTCCGCTTGTTCTTGAACGCGGAAACGATGTTGAAACCCGTACAAAGGATATTGCAAGGTTCTTCAAAACACGAACTCTCAATGAAAATTCCAACGTTCAGTTCGGAGAGGGCGGCGCCGGAACTTTTTCCGACGGAAAGCTTACAACCGGAATCAAGAGCGTCCTTTGCCGCAAGGTTTTCCTGGAATTTTTTGAACACGGCGCACCGGAGGAAATTTTGTGGTCGGGAACGCCGCATATCGGAACCGACAAGCTTGCCGCAGTAATAAAAAATATGCGTGAAGAGATTGTCTCTCTCGGCGGAGAGGTGATTTTCGGCGCAAGGCTTACCGATCTCATTGTCTATAACGCCTCGGTTCAGGGCGTGACATATGAAAAAAATTCAAAGTGCTTTGATTTTGAAACCGATACAGTCATTCTTGCAATAGGTCACTCGGCGCGTGACACGGTGAAAATGCTTCATAACAAGGGCGTTTTTATGATTCAGAAGCCGTTTTCCGTCGGCGCAAGAATTGAACATCCGAGGGAGATGATCGACCGTTCACAATACGGTGCTTTTGCCGGTCACCCGGCGCTTTCGGCCGCCGTTTATAAGCTTGCCTGCCACGGCGAGCATGAAAGGGGAGCATATACGTTCTGTATGTGTCCGGGAGGAACGGTTATCAATGCAACGAGCGAACCTAACGGAGTTGTTACCAACGGTATGAGCGAATTTGCAAGAGACAAGGAAAACTCAAATTCTGCAATTTTGGTCAACGTCTATCCTGAGGATTTTCCTTCTCAGCATCCTCTTTCCGGCTTTGAGCTTCAAAAAGCGATTGAGCACAGGGCTTTTGAACTCGGCGGCCGTGATTACAGCGCGCCGTGTCAGCTTGTCGGAGATTTCTTGAATGATACTGCATCAAAGAAGCTTTCCTTTGTCAGACCAAGCTTTACAACGGGCGTTGTTCCCGGAGATATCAGAAAGGTACTGCCGAAAAACGTTACTGACACAATGGCAGAAGCTATTGTGAAAATGGACCGGAAGCTTTCGGGCTTTGCCTTGCCGGACGCAGTTCTGACCGCACCGGAAAGCAGAAGCTCCTCACCTGTGAGGATAGTGCGCGACGATATCTTTCAGGCGAATATACGTGGACTTTATCCGTGCGGTGAGGGCGCCGGATATGCAGGCGGAATTGTTTCCGCCGCTGTTGACGGACTTCGCAGTGCGCACGCTGTTCTGCTTGACGAAAGCGAGCTGAACCACAGAACATGAACCGCAAAAGCAAACCTGCCGTTTTGATTGGACTTGCGGCAGAGAACGAGTAAAAATATCTGCTTTGGAAAGGGAACCTATGAGCTATTCAATCTATATTGCGGACGACGAAAAAAATATCAGGGATATTATCAAAAGCTTTCTTGAACGGGACGGATACATTGTTTCCGCCTTTGAAAACGGCGATGACCTTATGGCTGAATTTTTCAAAAAGCCTGCCGATCTTGTTATTCTTGACATTATGATGCCCGGCACGGACGGACTGACAATCTGCCGTATGCTGCGCGAAAGGACCGATGTTCCGATCATTATGCTCACCGCCAAGGACTCGGAGTATGACTATGTTCAGGGCATCACCCTCGGCAGCGACGACTATCTGACCAAGCCGTTCAGACCGACCGCGCTTTTGATGCGAGTTCACGCTCTGCTGCGCAGAATGGAGATGAACGGCAAAAAGGCTTCTTCGGCTGCAAAAAGCGGTGCGGACGAATTAAAGGTCGGCAATCTTACCTTTTCGCATGAAGCAAACGCCGTTTTCTGCCTTTCAAAACCCATTGAACTCACTCAGACAGAGCTGCGGATGCTTTCATATATGCTGCAAAATCCCGGCAAGGCATATTCGCGCGATGAACTGTTGAAAAACGTCTGGGGTTATGAGAGCGAGGCGGAAACGCGGGTTACGGACGAGACTTTGCGCCGCATCAGACGCAAGCTCTCCGTTGCCGGCAGCAATGTCAGTGTGCAGACAATTTGGGGATACGGATACCGTTTGAGGATTACGGAGGATTCCAAATGAAGCACATAAAGCTGCGTATCCTTTCGGTAATATGGAGCGCAATCTTTCTTTTGTTCGTTGTTTTTGATCTCATACTTCACGTTTCCCTGCCGTTATACTTTGAAAATCAGGCAAGGTCGGCACTTGAATATGAGGTTAATTATATCAAGGAACTGAAAAATTCCGACTCGAATAACAAAGACGAACCTGCCGAGTATGCCGGAACATATCTCAGCGGTGAGATAAATTTCATCATTCCGGATAACGCTGATTTCCGCGAGGAGGAAAAGAACAACGGTTATAATTCCGCGCAAAAAATAGCCTACACCGAGATTATTGATTTTATTGAGCAAAGCCATATAGAGCTTGGAAAATGCTATACGGTCAAAACGGATAACGGCTACTATGTTTTTACTGAGTATGAAGATGTTTTTGCGCTTTCCGGTGAAAGCTCGCCGACTATTATGTATATCAACATTCAGCCTGTTGTCCGGTACACAAGATCGCTCGACCTGCTGCTTGGCATTGCCTTTTTTTGCATAACCGCTGTTATGAGCGTTATAGGTCTTAAGCTCGGCAAAAAGATTGAGGAATCGCAAGCCGCTCAAAGCCGCTTTTTCCAAAATTCATCGCATGAACTTAAAACGCCGCTTATGGCAATTCAGGGCTATGCGGAGGGAATACAGGCAGGTGTTATTGATCCTGCCCAATCCGCAACGGTCATTCTTGAGGAAAGCGACAGAATGACAAGGCTTGTTGAAGAATTGCTTTCAATTTCAAAAATTGACGCGCACCGGCTCGTTCTGAATTTTGCAGTAACAGATGTCAGGGAAATACTTTATGACTGTCTGCGTGCAGTTGAGGGCGTCCAGAAAGAAAAGAACATTAAGATTATGCTTGGATTTTCCAATTCGCCGATTCTTGCAGACTGCGACGAGGATCAGCTCGGTCGCGCTTTCACAAACGTCATAGTTAATGCGCTGCGCCACTGCAAAAGCAAGGTCATGATCTCATGCAAAAGGCGCGGAAAATATTGCAGCGTCAAGGTCTTCAACGACGGCGCCAATATTTCCTCAAAGGATCTTCCTCATATATTTGACAGATTTTATACCGGAAAAAACGGCAATACGGGCATCGGTCTTGCGCTCACCTCGGAAATTGTCCGTTTGCACTCCGGCTCAATCAGTGCATATAACAGCGCAACAGGTGTTGTTTTTGAAATTAAGCTTTTGTGCCGTAACGCAAATTGACCGTATTTTATAAAAGTTAATGCAGTTGTTACAAAGTTTATACAAATTTGTAAGGATTTTTTGAGTTCTGTTTGTTATAATTATTTTCTACAGGAAAATCAGTTTAAATATTAATCTGCGTTTCGGTCGGGCTGCACATTGCTTCAGATTTTCTTGTACTTTGCAGCAGGAAGGATAATGATATTTTTAATGAAGTACAATGTTTTGTCATATATCGAAAATTCATTCAGGCTTTACCCGGATAAAACCGCCGTCACCGATGAAGTCAAGTCTCTTTCATATTCTCAGCTTTACAGCGTTTGCCGTTCTGTCGGAGCCGGTATTTATCTGAGAACGGGTGAAAAAAAGCCGGTCGGCGTATATATGGAAAAGAACGCAGATTCTCTCTGCGCAATGCTCGGTGCCTGCTTTGCCGGCTGCTTTTACAGTTCGCTCAGTACGGAGCTTCCATCTCAAAGGCTTTCAAAAATGGTCTTTGTGCTCAAACCTGCGCTTATCATCACGAATAATGAATTGAGAGAAAAGGCCGCAAGCATTTTTAACGGCTTTGATATTGTGACTTTTGAACAGCTTCTGAGCGAAAAGAACGACGAGAGTGTGCTTGAAAGCGTGAGGGAACGCGTCATTGACACCGATCCGCTTTACATTAACTTTACATCCGGCTCAACCGGCACGCCGAAGGGCATTGCCGTTTCCCACCGCAGTGTTATTGATTTTATCGACTGCTTTTCAGAAACCTTCGGCTTTTCGGAAGATGACGTTTTTGCAAATCAGGCACCGTTTGATTTTGATGTTTCAGTCAAGGATATTTATACGGCGTTCAAGTGTTCGGCAACGCTTGCCGTTGTTCCGCGCAGGCTTTTTTCTGCGCCTGCCGAGCTTATTGACTATTTGTGTGAAAAAAAAGCTACCGTAATGATCTGGGCCGTTTCCGCGCTGTGTCTGCTCAGCACTTTTCATGCACTTGATTACAGAACGCCCGAAACCGTTAAAAAGATTCTTTTCAGCGGAGAGGTCATGCCGCTTAAAGCGCTCAAAGGTTTTCTTAAGCATCTGCCCGACGCAATGTATGTTAACCTTTACGGTCCTACCGAAATCACCTGCAACTGCACATATCACATTCTTGAAAAGGACAGGGATTACACAGACGGTATCCCCATCGGAAAGCCGTTTTTGAACGAGGACGTTTTTCTGCTTGACGGCGAGGACAAAAAGGTTGCCGAGGTCGGAAATATCGGCGAAATCTGTGTACGCGGCACCGCTCTTGCTCTCGGCTACTATTCCTGCGATGAGCAGAACATGGCGCACTTTGTTCAAAATCCGCTCAACCCGTATTATCCTGAGTTGATTTACAGAACCGGTGACCTTGGACGCTACGGCGAAAACGGGGAGCTGTTCTTCTGCGGACGCAAGGATTTCCAAATAAAATATATGGGTCACAGGATTGAACTTGAGGAAATTGAACGCGCAATGGGCGCCATTGACGGAGTTGAAAGGTGCTGCTGCCTTTTTGACGAAAAAAAGTCGCGCCTTAAGGGCTTCTATGTAGGTTCAATCGAAAAGGACGAGCTTCATAACGAAATGAAAGAAAAGCTTCCGGCGTTCATGATTCCGGGAATGATAAGGCGTGTTGAGGAAATGCCGCTGACAAAGAACGGCAAAATCGACCGCAAAGCCCTTGAAGAAAACGGAGGTGCAAGGAAAAATTGAACAATCCGATACCAAACAGCGAAACCGCGTTCTATGTCTTTGATATTGACCGACTTTTGCAACGCGCCGCCTATCTTAAAAAAATGCTTCCGGAAAGAGTGGAACTTTGCTATGCTGTCAAAGCCAACACCTTTATTATCGGTGAGTTTATCGGAAAAATCGGCAGATTTGAAGTCTGCTCGCCGGGCGAGGCGGAAATTTGCACCGCTCTCGGTGTTGACGATAAGGATATGGTAATCTCCGGAGTTTACAAAACTCCCTCGGTCATTGAAAAAATGGTTGCCGAGCATGACGGAAGAATATATACCGTTGAATCTCTGACTCAGTTTGAAATGCTTCGCTCCCTCTCGGAAAAATACGACCGCATTCTGCCCGTGCTTTTAAGGCTTACCAACGACAGTCAGTTCGGCATGGATTCGGGCGAAATCAAGAACATTATTGCCGAAAGAAGCAAATATAAAAATCTTGATATTCACGGTCTTCAGTTCTTTTCCGGAACCCAAAAAACCTCCATCAAAAAGCTTAAACGCGAAGTTTGCAAGCTTGATGAGCTTTTGACCCTCCTGCGCGAGGAATACGGCTTTGAGTCAAAGGAGCTTGAATACGGTTCCGGTTTCCCCGTGGCGTATTTTGAGGGCGAAGATACTGACGAAGAGGAGCTTCTCAAGGGATTTTCAGATATCATTGATTCAATGCAGAATAAAGTTAAAATTGTGCTTGAACTCGGAAGGAGCATGGCGGCCTGCTGCGGCAGCTATTATACTCACATTGTTGACATCAAGCACAATAAAGGACAAAACTATATTCTTATTGACGGAGGTATGCACCATCTTGTCTACTTCGGTCAGCATATGGCAATGAAGCAGCCGATTTTTTCTGTCTGCGGAAAGGAGAACAAACCGAACACCGCCGAATGGAACATTTGCGGCTCGCTTTGTTCAATGAACGATATTGTTGCAAAGCAGGTTCCTTTGCCTGATGTTTCGATAGGCGATCTGCTCTGCTTTGAAAACACGGGAGCCTATTGCATGACAGAATGTATTTCACTGTTTCTCAGCCGCGAAATTCCGGCCGTTTATCTTAAAAAAGCGGATGAATATCAGCTTGTCAGAAAAAGCTTTGAAACGTCCGCGCTTAATATGCCAAATATTGAAAGGAAGTAATAGATATGGAAAAACTTATTGAAATTCTGGAGGATATCCAGCCCGATGTTGATTACGCAACTGCGGAAAATCTTATCGACGGTCACATTCTCAGCTCGCTTTCAATCATTTCCCTTGTTGCGGAAATTGAAGATGAGTTTGACATCACCATTCCCGCCGTTGATATCATTCCGGCAAATTTCAACTCAGCAAAGGCCATGATGAAAATGATTGAACGTCTTCAGGACGAAGACTAAAGCCGAGAAAGGCGGCGCAGTTGTGAATATGCGCCGCCCGGCTGCTAAAACGGTAATGTAAAACTATGAAAAGAACCTCCGCACGTTTAACTATGCGGAGGTTCTGCCGTTATAATGGCAATCATCAAAAGCTTTTTACCAGATTGCTTTGGTTGCAATGTCGTTTTTAATCATTGCTTCAAAGTCTTCAGTTGAATATGAGCCAATGTCTCCGACGCCGCGCTTGCGGACAGAAACGCAACCGTTTTCCGCTTCCTTGTCGCCTATGACGAGCGTATAGGGAACCTTGGCAAGCTGGCTTTCACGCAGCTTATAGCCGAGTTTTTCGCTTCTTGTGTCAACTTCAACGCGCTCGATGCCTGCATCTTCAAGCTTCTTCTTGAGTGCGAATGCCGCTTCCTGGTGTCTGTCTGCAATAGGAGTAATACGAACCTGTTCGGGAGCGAGCCAGACGGGGAATGCACCGGCAAAGTGTTCGGTGATAACGCCGATGAAGCGCTCAATAGAACCGAGAACAACGCGATGGATCATTACGGGGCGGTGCTTTTCATTGTCTGCGCCGGTATATTCAAGTTCAAATCTTTCGGGAAGCTGCATATCAAGCTGAATCGTTCCGCACTGCCATGTCCTTCCGAGGCAATCGGAAAGGTGGAAGTCAAGCTTAGGACCGTAGAAAGCGCCGTCACCCTCATTGATAACATAGTCCTTGCCCATTTCCTCAATGGCTTTTTTGAGCGTTTCGGTTGCAAATTCCCAATCCTTGATATCGCCCATGTGATCCTCGGGCATGGTTGAAACTTCAATCTGATAGGTAAGACCGAAAACGCTGTAGACCTCATCAAAAAGCTTTACAACATTTTTAATTTCGTCTTTCATCTGTTCCCATGTCATGAAGATGTGAGCGTCATCCTGAGTGAAGCAGCGGACGCGGAAAAGTCCGTGAAGCGCGCCGGAAAGCTCATGACGGTGTACAAGACCGAGCTCGCCCATACGCAGCGGAAGATCGCGGTAGGAGTGGGGCTGAGATTTATAAACAAGCATACCACCGGGGCAGTTCATCGGCTTAACGGCAAAGTCTGTGTCATCAATAACGGTGGTATACATATTCTCTTTATAGTGATCCCAATGTCCCGAGCGCTCCCAAAGAGAACGGTTGAGCATCATCGGCGTGCTTATTTCAACATAGCCGTATTTCTTGTGTACCTGACGCCAGTAGTCGATAAGGGTGTTGCGCAAAAGCATGCCTTTCGGGAGGAAGAACGGAAAACCGGGACCTTCATCAAGGAGCATGAACAATCCAAGTTCCTTTCCGAGCTTTCTGTGGTCGCGCTTTTTTGCTTCCTCAATCATCTGAAGATAGGCTTCAAGCTCGGACGCCTTTGTAAAGGCTGTGCCATAAATTCTCTGAAGCATCTTGTTCTTTGAATCGCCGCGCCAGTATGCACCGGTACAGCTTGTAAGCTTGAAAGCCTTGATGCGTCCGGTGTCGGGAATATGCGGACCTGCGCAAAGCTCTTCAAATTCACCCTGACGGTAGAACGAGATTTTTTCGCCTTTGTTTGCGTGTTCCTTAATAAGCTCAACCTTATAAGGCTCATTCCTGCTTTCCATAAGAGCTATTGCTTCATCGGGCTCAAGCTCAAACTTTTCAAGCACGAGCGATTCCTTAACGATCTTCTTCATCTCTTTTTCAATCTGTTCAAGAACTTCCGGGGTGAAAGTTACATCGGAATCGAAGTCATAATAAAAGCCGTTGTCAATCGAAGGACCTATTGCAAGCTTTGTTTCGGGGAAAAGGCGTTTAACAGCCTGTGCGAGAACATGAGAGCAGGTGTGGCGGAAATTTTCCTTACCCTCATCGCTGTCAAAGGTGAGAATTTCAACCTCGCAGTCTTCCTCAAGGGGAGTACGCAGATCAACCTGCTTTCCGTTAACCTTGCAGCCGCAGGCTGCCTTATAAAGTCCCGCACCGAGACTCTTTGCAATTTCAAGGACAGTTGTGCCGTTTTCAAAATCCTTAACGACGCCGCCTTTGAGTGTAACATTGATCATGATTTTACTTCCTTTCATAAGAATCTGAAAAATAAAAAAGCCTCACCCACAGCATGAAATGCAAAGGGATGAAGCTGAAAAATTCAGTTCCACGGTTCCACCCGTATTCCGCAAAAAAATGCGGCACTCTGAAAGACCTTAACGCGGTCAAAACGGCGCGCCTTATCAACTGCCTCGGCGAACAGCTCGGGAGGGGTAACTTTTCCTTTTTTCAAAGCTCTGCTTTCAGCCGGGACAGAGCATCTCTTTTTGAAAAAGCAATGAAAAAGCTTTCTCCGTCAAAGCTTTATGATGGGATCAACTTTCTTTATCGTTTATTTTATCAAACAAGACCTGCTTTGTCAAGAAAAAGAATAAAAATATCGGAGCGCAAAAGCAATTATATACTTGCAAAACTTGATTTTTCCGTCATTTATGTTATAATTAAACGGTATTTTTAATTTTTGGCCGCCTTCAAGGCAGCCGTTTGGGGGAATCACCAATGAAGCGAATTGAAATTGCAGATATTTACAAGGATGCCGCGGCATATACCGAAGCACCGGTGACTGTTTGCGGCTGGATCAGAACCAACCGTGACTCTAAGAACCTCGGCTTTATGGAGGTTAACGACGGAAGCTGCTTTAAGGGCGTTCAGGTCGTTTTTGAAAGAGAGAAGCTTGACAGCTTTGCGGAAACGGCAAAGCTTAATGTCGGCACCGCGGTTATCGTTACCGGAAATGTTATTCTTACTCCCGAGGCAAAGCAACCGTTTGAAATCAACGCAACAAAGGTTGAAGTTGAGGGCGCGTCAACACCTGATTATCCGCTGCAGAAAAAGCGCCACTCGCTTGAGTACCTGCGTACGATTGCGCATCTGCGCCCGAGGACGAACATTTACTCTGCGGCTTTCCGCATTCGTTCCGCTGCCGCTTTTGCAATCCACAGCTTTTTCAGGGAGAGAAACTTCGTTTATGCACACACTCCGCTGATTACCTGCAGCGACTGTGAGGGCGCGGGCGAAATGTTCCGCGTCACAACGCTTGACATAGAAAACCCTCCGCGCAAAGAGGATGGAACCGTTGATTTTTCTCAGGACTTTTTTGGAAAAAGCGCATACCTCACTGTTTCCGGCCAGCTTCAGGGCGAGATAATGGCGCAGGCATTCGGAAAAATCTACACCTTCGGTCCGACTTTCCGCGCAGAAAAATCATATACGCAGCGCCA
Source organism: Clostridiaceae bacterium (assembly GCA_016292575.1). GTDB lineage: Bacteria > Bacillota > Clostridia > Oscillospirales > Acutalibacteraceae > UBA6857. The sequence continues at coordinate 11,155 of JAEDIH010000025.1, forward strand.
TGCGGCCGAGTTCTGGATGATTGAACCGGAAATTGCCTTTGCCGATCTCAACGATGACATGGAACTTGCAGAAGCCATGATCAAATATGTTATCAACTATGTTCTTGATTCCTGCAAGCAGGATCTTGAGTTCCTCAATCAGTTTGTGGATAAGGGGCTTATTGAGAGACTCAAAGCTGTTGCTTCTTCAGATTTCGGAAGAATTACATATACCGATGCGGTTGAAATTCTGAAGAAAAACAACGATAGATTTGAATATAAGGTTGAGTGGGGCTGCGATCTTCAGACCGAGCACGAGCGTTTCCTCACCGAGGAAATATTCAAAAAGCCCGTTTTTGTTACGGATTATCCAAAGGAAATTAAGGCTTTTTATATGCGCCTTAACGACGACGGAAAGACCGTTGCCGCCTGCGACTGCCTTGTTATGGGCATCGGCGAAATTATCGGCGGCAGCCAGAGAGAGGAACGCTATGACGTTCTTGTTGACCGCATCCGCGAGCTCGGTCTTAACGAGAAGGACTACTGGTGGTATCTTGACCTGAGAAAGTACGGCGGAACAAAGCACTCCGGCTTTGGACTCGGCTTTGAAAGGCTTGTCATGTATCTTACCGGCATTTCAAATATCAGAGATGTCCTTCCGTTCCCGAGAACAACCGGCTCGGCAGATTTCTAATTTTTGGAGTTGATTTCAATGAACTATTCAGAATACACAAAGCAGCAGCTTCTCGAGGAAAAGAAAAAGCTCGAATCTCAGTATAACCGTATTAAAGCCAAGGGACTGAAGCTTGATATGTCAAGAGGTAAGCCCGGAACTGACCAGCTTGCCGTTTCAAACGGTCTGCTTGACGCAATTACATCTAAAGACTGGGATAACAACGCCGGAGACCACAGCCTTGAATACCTGAACTACGGTCTTCTCACCGGTATTGTCGAATGCAAGCGTATTTTTGCGGACTTACTCAAAGTTCAGACGGACAATGTCATTGTTTGCGGAAATTCAAGCCTCAACCTTATGTTTGATTATATTACCCAGTGTATGATGACGGGCTCGGACGGCATTCCCTGGAAAGATCAGGGCAAGATAAAATTCCTTTGTCCCTGCCCGGGCTATGACAGACATTTTTCAATTGCAGAGTATTACGGAATGGAGCTGATACCCGTAAGTCTCACGGGTAACGGTCCCGACATGGATCAGGTTGAAACGCTTATTAAAGATCCGTCGGTCAAGGGTATGTTCTGCGTTCCGAAATATTCAAATCCGACCGGCGAAACATATTCTCCCGAAACGGTTGAAAGGATTGCTGCAATGACTCCGGCCGCACCGGATTTCAGGATTATCTGGGACAACGCATATATAATTCACGATCTTACCGAAAAAGGCGATGAGCTTGCCAATATCTTTGACGTGCTGAAAAAATACGGTAATGAGGATATGGTTATTGAGTTTTCATCGACCTCAAAAATCAGCTTTCCGGGCGCAGGCGTTGCTGTCATTGCCGCTTCTGACAGGAACATTGAAATTATTAAAAAGCGCCTGAAAATTCAGACCATCGGATATGATAAGGTTAATCAGTACCGCCATGTTAAGTTCTATAAGGACGTTGACGGAATCAAGCGGCACATGAAGCTTCACCGCAAAATTCTTGCTCCGAAGTTCAAGGCTGTTATCGATGAGTTTGAAAACGGTCTCGGAGAATACGGTGTTGCCGAATGGACAAAGCCCAACGGCGGATATTTCATCAGCCTTAACGTTATGCCCGGAACAGCAAAAAGGGTATATACTCTTTGCAAGGACGGCGGCGTAACTCTCACTCAGGTCGGAGCAACATTCCCGTACGGTATCGACCCCGAGGATAAGAATATCCGCATTGCTCCGTCATATCCTCCGGTTGACGAGCTGCTTGCGGCAACAAGACTCTTGTGCATCTGTGTAAGGCTTGCGGCCGTTGAAAAGCTTCTCGCAGAATAATAAAAAAATGTAAAACCGAAAGAGCGAGCCTTTTTGTCCCGTCCTTTCGGTTTTTTGATAGTTAGGGAACCTCTGAATTAATCGCAGCATACGCTTTGATGCACATATTACTTGCATCTTTCCCGCCATATTGCACAAAAGCCGCTTGAAATCCGACAGGATTTCTGCACGCCTTTTGCACAATCTGACGAAAAATCTGACGGCGTAATCTGTACATCAGATTTAATCAGAGCTTCCCTAGAATTTTCAGTTTATCTCAGTCTTGAGCGTTTCAACAATAGAATCGTCCTTGAGCCTTCTGACCGAATAGTACATTGAAATGCCGACGATGATAAAAACTGCAACAGCCGAGGCCAGATACATCCATACATCGGGAATAAACGGCATTGAATCCTGACCTATTGTACGGTTCATTAAATAGCTGATAACAAGACTTATCGGATAGGCGAAGAGGAGCGCTTTTGCACCGTAGAAGAAGCTTTCAAGGCAAACCATTTTTCTGAATCCTTTTGGTGTTGTTCCAACGGATTTGAGCATTGCAAATTCCTTTCGTCTCATCATAATTCCGGTCGAAACCGTGTTTATGATGTTTGCAATCGCTATCATTGTGATAAGAGTGATGAAACCGTAGACAAAGACCTGAAGCGCAAAAACAAGGGAGTTGAGCATCTGAGCTTGCTCGGCAAGGTCAGCATACATAAGTTCTAAATAGTTGTTGCTCTTTGAACTAAGTCCTTCAAGCTGTTCATATACTGCTTTGTGCTCGTTTGTTGCAATGGCGAAGGAATAGAATCTGCCCTCATCGTTCTTGCCTTGAAAACTGTTGTCCAGTGCTTTAAAGTATTCGCTTTCGGGGAAGTAAAGCGAAACTGCGCCCTTAGGGTTAAGATTGCAAGCATAATTCTTCGAGTCATACTCAACAATTCCGTCGATTGTAAAGGCTACCTCTGACGAATCTGATTCAAGGCTATCCGCTTCAAAGCTTTTTTCGCCGTTCATTATTGAGGTTTCAAATATTTTTCCGGAAGCTTCCGAACGTCGAAGATCATCCAATATTACGCCGCTTAGCTTTTCACGGTTATAGAACCTATCGGAATCAAGACCGTTTTCCTTGCAAAGTCTGTTAAAGTCTGCGTCGCTTATGGCGTTGTAGTAAACAAAAACATAATCCGAAACAGCATCCTTATATGCCGTTTTATAGTTGTCTGCATTCAGGAAAGGAGAGTCCTTGGTGTTTTCATCGTTTAGGTTGAGAGTTTCAAAGCTGCTGTTAAGAGGGAAAACCCTTTCAACTCCTTTAAGCTGCAAAAGGTCTTTTTTAAGTAACTCCCTTTTTTCATAATCCACGGTCACAGTTAGCTCATACGGTATATCTGCCATGTATTTGTTCGATTCAACAAACATGCGGCAGAAATAGTTCACGCAAAGGAAAAGAATGACCGAAAGAGCGATTGAAGCCGTTATCATGTTTGTCTTGCGACGGTTGCGCTTGAGACTCTTATTTGCAATTTCGCCCTCATAGCCGAAAACGGCGCGGATAAGACGCGGAGAGCGGATTTTTTTTGCTTTAAGCTTGAAATCGTCCTTTTGTCTGATGGCGTCAATGGGTGTTATTCCCGACGCCTTTTTTGCCGGAATATAAAGTGAAATAAAAATCGTCAAAGCACTGAAGAATACAATAAGAAGAATAATTATCGGGTTGACGGTTGCGTTGAATTTAAGTCCCGACGCCTTGGCCGCTTCGGTAAGGATACCGGAGGAAATGACTTTATTGCCGACAAGGCGAAGCGTTATTGCAATTCCTATAAAACCGGCAACGATTCCAACCGGAATGCCGATAGCTCCGAGGAGCGCGCCTTCAAAATAGACAGAACCTCTTTTTTGCTTTTTGGTTGCGCCCACGCTTGCAAGCATTCCGAGATATCGAACCCGTTCGGAAAGCGACATTCCGAATGCATTATATATAAGCATCACGGAAGCTATCATGATAATAACAAGGCAAACGGCGCAAAGGGGAAGAATAGAGGTAAGGACATAGCTATCCTTGTCAAAGGAAAAATTGGACATCAAAAGATCCGTGTTTGTGGAAAAGTTTTCGTTCAACTTATATTCTTCGGCAATGTCATTCAGCTCCTGACTGCTTTTGAAGTTGAGGCTTTTCAGGGTAAAGGAAACAACGGCGTTCTTTTCCTTTAGGCATTTTGCAATCTCGGAATCGGAAGCCATTCTCAGACATTCGGCAGGATAATTTTCTTCCATGATTCCTACGACCGTATATTTGACTGTGTTTTTGTTGTTAAATGATATGCCTGCATCTTCGCCGTCTTCGCTTTCCTTGTCAGGAACAAAAAAGGTTATCGTTCTTCCGAGAGCAGCATCGGGAAAATACTTTTCAAGAATATCTTTGTTGATGATTATCTCGCTGTCATTCTGCGGAAGTCTGCCCTGATATTTGCATTTGACGAGCATTTCAAAGAGATTATTATTGCCGACGGTAATACCAATACCGGATTTGACTGTTAAGTCATCGTTCAGAATGTACCCGGCATTATCCGTTCCGTGGAGCGAAAGACCGACTTTGTCAATTCGCGGATCGTTTTCAAGCTTTTCAACCGTCTGCGCGCCAACCGACTCCGCCCAGCCGTGCCAGCTTCCGTTCTGAAGTATTGTCAGGTCACCCAAAAGGTTCATCAGTGAATACGCCGCAACAAAAACAGCGGTTATCATTGCAACGGAAACGCAGATTCCGAGCGTTGTTACAACCGAACGGCTCTTGTTTTCTTTCAGGTGACGCAGCGTCAGTTTTTTAACGATATTCATCTGCCGTTCACCCCGTCCTTAACAATTTTACCGTCAACAATGGCTATTGTTCTGTCTGCCGAAAGGGCAATGCTTTCATCGTGGGTGATAATTATTACTGTCTGACCGTGCTCACGGTTGAAGCGGCGCAGCAGCGAGATTATTTCATGGCTGTTTTTGCTGTCAAGGTTTCCTGTCGGCTCATCGGCAAGCATAAGCGCAGGATTGTTGATGAGTGCGCGTCCGATGGAAACTCTCTGCTGCTGACCGCCCGAAAGCTGATTCGGCAAAAATGAAAGCCTATCGTTAAGCCCGAGTGCTTCGGTAAGCTCTTTGATTACGGCTTTGTCGGGCTTCTTTCCGTCAAGCAGGAGGGGGAGAGTCATGTTTTCCTCAACGGTGAGAATAGGAATAAGATTATAAAACTGATAGATAAGACCTATCTGTCTGCGGCGGAAGATAGCAAGTGCTGTTTCATCAAGCTTTGATATGTCCGTTCCGTCAATGATAACGCTGCCGCTTGTGGGAGTATCAACACCGCCGAGAATATGAAGCAGCGTTGATTTTCCCGAACCCGACGGGCCGATGATTGCAACAAACTCACCCTTTTCAACAGAGAACGAAACATTGTCAAGAGCCTTGACTGCAGTGTTGCCGTTTCCGTAGGTTTTGCAAAGATTTTTGATTTCAAGAATTTTCATTTTTTAATGTCTCCTTTCGGAAGTATGAAGAAATAAGCAACGAAACACCCCTTTGCTTCGTGCTCGTTGCTTATATTATAATGCTTAAAACTTACTGCTAGGTGACAATCGGATTACAATTCAGTAATTTTTCAAAGGCTCAGCGGAAGATAAACTTCAAATGTTGTTCCTTTGTCAACCTCGCTTTTGACCTCAATTTTTCCGTTGTGCCGTTCAATTATAGCTTTGGTCAGCGCAAGACCGATACCGACGCTTTCGGGCGAGGAATTTTTTCCGCGGTAGAAGCGTTCAAAAATGTGCCTGAGATCCTCTTCATCCATTCCGCAGCCGTTGTCGGTTATCTCTATCATGCCGAAAAGAGCGGTGCTTTTTAAACGGACGGAAATTTTTCCTCCGCAGGGGGTATGTTCAAGGCTGTTTTTGATTATGTTTGAAAGCGC
>JAEDIH010000026.1 GCA_016292575.1 Clostridiaceae bacterium
TTTTTTCTATTCTACACCTTTTAGGAGGTTTACACAAAGTTTGAAAAAGACTCTCGATTTTTCACCGACCTCTGCATTGCTATACTCTCCGCTGTCAAATTCTGACGGCGGTTTCTCTTATTCCGGACTATGTCTTTAAAAAACGGGCTGTCGCTCTTCGTTTTACCGATTTGCGACAGCTCCTTTATTTTGCATCGTAACCCCCAAATAACCCCTCGTCCCGGCAAATAGAATTAACCCCCGAAGAATCGGCTATTTGAACAAGCGACATTCTTCGGGGTTATCTTATTCAGCTTTCAGCGGTAACCGTCTTTGCCGGTTCGGAAGATGTTGGTAAGGTATTCTTTGACATCAATGCCGTTTGCCTGTGCTGTGTTAATGATCGAATAGGCGCGGCACCGGCGTCGGCACTTTCGTCGAGGTGGAAAACAGCCGGCGTTTCCTGCTGTTGTGTATATCGTTCTTCCGGATTTTGTGCAGAGTATTCCCTTTTGAGAGCGAACAGTTGGTTGATTCTTTCAAATCCTCATTCTCTCTTATATTTTGATCAGCTTCAAAGGACATAAACATTAATGTTATATCACGTTAAACACATTTTTAAGTATGACATTCTTTAAACTTTGGCATTTTATACATAAAAAGCGAAATAAGTTCAGAAAATATTTACAAACTTGATACATTCGACAAAAGCATGTTGACCTGTCTTTCTGTTTATGGTATGATTGAAAAAAATAATATTTGAGGTGAGTACTGTGTCAAAAAAAATAAAATCAATCATTTCCGTTGTACTTTCGCTCTTTTTTGCTCTTTCGTGCTTTGCCGTTACGGCATATGCCGGGGACGGTATAGAGTATCTTTCCCTGAACCCGCTTATTAAGGGCGAAAGATATTGCATTGAGTGGGAAAAAAGCGCGGCCGACGGAAAATACTATTTCTATCTTCCGGCAGGAAGTGACCTTTCTTCGGTTGAAACTAGGTTTCTTGCAAGCAACGCGGTCTATGTCGGAGAAAAGAAGCTCGGCTACGGAAAAAACACAGACGCCTTTGCCGGCGGCGGAGAGTTCACCGTTACCTGCGGCAGCAGCAGCTATCAGGTGGTTGTGCTTGAGTCCGAAAATATTCCCGCAATGTTTATTGAAACCGAGAGCGGTTCGCTTGAAGCTATTCATGCCGATAAGTCGCACAAAGAGAAGGGCACCATTGCCGTTTTTGAGGACGGAGAATTGACTGTTGACGCAAAGCTTTCCTCAATTAAAGGCCGCGGCAACTCAACCTGGGCTCTTGCCAAGAAGCCGTATAACATCAAGTTTGAAAAGAAGACGAACCTTTTCGGAATGGGCAAGGCGAAAAAATGGAGTCTTCTTGCCTCTTTCTATGACCCGTCGTTCCTCAGGAATACCTTCATTTTTGATCTTGCCGATGAAATAGGTCTTTTCTATTCCTCAAAGTCAAAGCACGTTGATCTTTATATCAACGGCGAATATCAGGGTAACTATCTTGTTTGCGAAAGCATTGAAGTCGGCGAGAGCCGCGTTGATATTACTGACCTTGACGGTCTTAACGAAGAAGCCAACAAAGATATCGACATTGAAAAAGTAGCCCTTGCAGGAGACAGAACCGGCTCTGAGGCAGGCTCTGTAAAGTATGCCGAAATTCCGAACGATCCCGCAGATATTTCAGGCGGCTATCTTCTTGAATTTGATTTCCTTGACAGATATGCTCCGGAAATCAGTGGCTTTGTAACAAAGCTCGGTCAGCCTGTGGTTCTCAAAAGCCCGGAGTACGCTTCAAAGGCACAGGTTGAATACATAAGCTCCCTCTGGCAGGAAATTGAGGACGCAATCTATTCCGAAAACGGAACCAATGCCCTCGGAAAGCATTATACCGAATATATCGACATTGATTCGCTTGCAAAAATGTATATTATTGAAGAACTTTCAATGGATATTGACGCAGGTATTTCAAGCTGCTATTTCTTCAAGGATGCAAATTCGGACAAGCTTGTTGCTTCTCCTGTTTGGGATTTTGACCTTTCGCTCGGCGCGGCAGATTTCCGCCGTAACAACATTTCATTGCTCGATCCTACCAAATGGTTTGCAGGCATTTTGACCGTTCCGGCAAGCAGTACGCCTACAGGCAAAGCCTTTGAGACCGTTTTTGCAAAACTCTGCAAGCACAGTGACTTCATGGAAACCGTCAAGAGAGTATGGAAGGAGAATGTTCTCCCGAACCTCGGCGAGCAGAAAATTGATTCCCTCAGAAGCCTTGCTTCGTCAATAAATGCTTCGGCAACAATGGATAACTATTTCTGGCGCCGCAAGCTTGACAGCAGCTATGAGACTGTCTCAGGTGCTTTCAACAGCCAAGCCGAAAGCCTTTTCAAATTCATTGAAGACCGTACCGCTTCGCTTTCAAAAGGCTTCGGTGATGACGCCGCATTGCTTTTCTATGACGCAAACGGCGGCTCCGGCATAACCTCAAACGAAGTGATAGCTTCTGTAGGTGAAAAGATAGCGGTTAAAGAAAGCGCTTTCGATTCCCCGAGCATTTCCTACATTTTCAACGGCTGGAACACAGAAAAGGACGGCAGCGGCAAGGCATATAAATCAGGCGAGGAAATTACGCTGGAGGGCGGCAGCACCGTGCTTTACGCCCAGTGGAAGAAGGTTGGCTTCATTGCCGGTAACTTCTACAGATTCATTGAATTGGTAAAGCTTGTTTTTGCACGCTTCAAAGCCCTCATTGCCGACTTTATTATTAATTTTTAAACTTTAAATGATTTTGTACTCAATGCCGGAATGGCAAATTATAAATTGTATGTTCAGAAAGGAATGTGGCAAAAAATGAAAAACCGAACCTTAAAAAAGGTCATCGCTTCGTTTTTGTGTGCGTTGCTTATCTTTTCAAGCGTTGCAGTCAGTGCTTCGGCAATCGACTTCACCGCTCCGAGCGATATGTACCTCATCTCAAAGACGGAAAGCAAGATTGCTCCGGGCATAACGGAAAACACAATTGTTACCAACGGCGAGGACGGCGACAGTCAGGTTATGGGCTACGCTGTTCAGGTTGACATGGGCAACAAGACTGCCGGTTTTGCTGTCGGCTATAACGATTATGACGGAACAAAGTGGAAAATGCAGACCGTCAGAAAGCAGGCAGCAGCAATCGAAAAGAAGCGCGGCGTTAATGTTGTAGCTGCTTTTAATGCTGACATCTTTAATATGCAGACAGGAGAGCCGGCGGGCTGCCTTGTGATGAACGGAATTACCTATAAAGACGGTATCGGACGCCCGTATTTTGCAATTATGAAAGACGGAACTGCAAAGATTGGCTCAAAAATGACTCAGGATATCCTCGACAACTGCACTGAGGCTGTTTCCGGTTTCTTCACCCTTGTTGAAAACGGACAGAGAACCCCGGAGGGAATGGCTGACGATGAGCGTTATCCCAAGACCGCAGTTGGTATTAAGGCTGACGGCAGCGTTATTATGTATGTTGCCGACGGACGTAACTATCCCGTTTCGGTAGGTCTCAGCAACAAAGATTTGACAAGCATAATGCTTGGCTTCGGCTGCGTTGACGTTCTTAACCTTGACGGCGGCGGTTCCGTTACCTATGCCGCAAAGTATGAAGGCAGTTCAACTCTTGAAATTGCCAATAATCCCTCTGACGGCGTTGAAAGAAATGTTTCTTCATCACTCTTTATTCTTTCAAACGCAAAACCGACCGGAGAATTTGACCACGCTTCAATGCTTCCCAATAACGAGCTTTATACTCCCGAATCAACTGTTCAGTTCTCTGCAAAGGGTGTTGACTCTGCAGGTGCAGCGGCTAATCTTCCTGCTGACGGAGTTTTCGCTCTCGCTGCTGAAAGCACTGATTTAGGTACCATTACCGAGGACGGTCTTTTCACCTCAAACGGAACCGCCGGCAAGGTTACCGTTAATTATGTTTCCGGTGGCGTTGTTTGCGGCTCAACAAGCATTTCAATTGTTGTTCCCGACACTCTTTATATCCCCAGCAATGAGATTTCTCTCGGTTTTGAAGAAACAACCGATTTTGGTATCGTTGCAAAGTATCAGGGCAGAACCGTCGCCATGAAAGGCGGCGACCTTAACTGGAGCATTGCCGACCTTGAGGGCAATGACCTTGGTGAAACCGCCGGAACATTCAGCGGACTTACTTTCACAACTCTTGACGGTATAACAATCAATGCAAATGTTACAGCAACTCTTAAATACAACGAAGAAGTAAAAACAACAGTTAAGGCTATTATCGGCGCCTTGCCTGTTGTTATGTATGACTTTGAATATACCACCGATAAGCAAGAGGCTGAAAACAGCGAGGGTGCTCTCAAATATATTCCGTCCTACAGAATGCCGCGTTTTGATCGTTCTATCGGAACAACAAGTCCACAGCAGGCGGCAGAGTTTTATGAGCAAGGTTATCCGCTTTATTGCTGGCCAAATGCTTCGCTCACCGACCAGGATTCAATGAAAGCGACTATAGTTTCAAAAGACGATGGCGAACCTGTTCGTTTTGGAAACAAGTCACTTCGTATTGATTATGACTATTCATCTTACAATGGTAATTCAAATTCAAACAACTATCTTCGTGTAACAAGCCCGTCCTATTTCTTTGACGGCTCGCCCACAGCGATCGGTTGTTGGATCTATGTTCCGGAAGGAACTTCAAATTTTGTTCTTTATCTCAACTGCTCGAATAAGGACGGCGGTTTGAGTTATATGCCGGTTACAAGAATGATTGATCCTGTTACGGGCGAAGAGGTTTCTACCGGCATCGACTGGACAGGCTGGAAATATGTTGAGTTCGACCTTATGAATACCAAGCTTGCAGCAGGAGCGGGCAGTGCAAAGGCTCCGTTCGGCTTCTATCAGGGCTGCGGCGTGTTCTGGATTTCTTACCAGCCCGGTGGCCCGAAAGGCGACAAAACCGCTTCTAAGATTTATCTTGATAACATTCAGCTTATCTACGGTGCAAATGTTGACGATACCGTAAACCCGGAAATTCTCTCCATGTATTCACTTAACACAAAAATTGAAGACGGAAAGACTGTCTTTGATAATGCAACGAATACTTTTTCCGCAACTTTTAAGGATGATGACGGAAAGTATGCAAGCGGAATTGACAAATCCGAAGTAAAAATGTATATCGATGGTGTTGACGAGACTGAAAACTGCACGATTGTTGAAACCGACGGTCAAATTCATCTTTATGACAAAACTCTCTCCGACGGTATCCACAGTATGACTGTATCCGTTGCGGATAAGTTCGGTAACACAACCGAGGAGACCAGATATTTCTGGGTTGATGCAAAGCAGAATAAGACGGAGGTAGCTTTCTCCGCTCAGGGCGATCCTGTTCTCGGTGAAGACTACGTTCTTGAAATTAAAGCTAATGATTCAAATGTTCAGTCTGCTGACATTCAGCTCAAAATTCTCTCCTACTTCGTTAAGTATTGGAACAACTATAGGGTTGAAGCCGGCGAAAACTATGCTTTGAACGGCAGCGCGACCTATGATTCAAAGGAGAACGTTATTGGCTTTAAGGTGGAAAAAAATGCCGATACGACTTCTGAAGACAACACTATTGCAAGGGTTATTATTTCAATTCCCACCAATGTTCCCGAAGGACTTGAAGCAACCTACAGGGTTACCAAAGGAGCCCTTGCTTTTGCTGACGGTTCAAAAGGCTCGTTCTCGGGCAAGTTAACCACCACCTGCATTTCACCGTTTAATGTTAAAATTGAGACTATGGTGGTTGGAACAGCAGGCGGCAATATTGCTGTTACCGATGCTGACGGTAACCCTGTTGAGGGCGCAAATATTTATACCGATTCAAACGAGCTTCTCGGTGTTACCGATGCACAGGGAAATGTATTTACAGATAAATACATCGATTCTGTCAAAAAAATCAGTGTGTATGCAGAAAAAGACGGACACCTTTCGTTCCTGACAACCGGTCAGAGTTTTCTTGCCGGAGGAAGTGAGGACGGATATCCGACCTTTGTAAAACTCAATGCAACAAAAACCCCGAGCGTTGCTCAAAGCATTTCGTGGATGGCTTCTCCTGTTGCAAGTGCCGGCAAGTCCGTAGCTCTCTATGCCGAAAAGGCTGATTATGATGCTAACGGTGAGGCTGCGTTTAAGACCGCCGAGGGCAAGAGCAGACTCATTGAAATGTCAAGTTCAGCAATGCTTGAAACCAACTATGCAGTAAGGATTAATACCATCAATATCAACGGGCTCAAAGCCGACACCGAATATGTATACAGAGTTGGTGACGGCGAAAAGATGTCAGAGGTAAAATCGTTTGAAACCACAAGGCTTGGCAGAGGAGTCAACTTCTTTGTTATCGGCGATACACAGGCAACGGATACAACCAACACTGACGAGATCACAAAGATTCTCAGCGAAAGCGGCGTCAAGTATGACTTCGGAATTCAAACCGGCGATGCGGTAGACAACGGCGGCAACTACACCATGTGGGCAAACATTGCAAAGGTATTCAGCGGTGATTTCCTGGGCAATCAGGATCTTATTCAGGTTCTTGGCAACCATGAGTATTACGGCGATACGACCGCAACGGCAGCTAATGCATATTTTGACCTTTCCGACGATGATGTTGCCCCCGATTATTGCTCAACTCAATATGGAAATGTTTATGTTGCAGCAATTAACTACGGAACCGCCCAATATGACAAGGCTATTGAATGGGTCAGAGAAGACGCTTTAAAGAGCGATGCAACATGGAAGATTCTTACTCTCCATCAGCCGCCCTATTATACCAATCCCTCAGGCAATGAAGAAGGACAGGCTGACAAGCTCAGAAAACTTGCAGATGAAGTTGGTTTCGATTTTGTCTTTTCCGGTCATGATCACTCCTACGCAAGAACTGCCGCCATTAAGAACGGTGAGCTTAACGAGGACGGAACCGTATATTACATCTGCGGTTCAACCGGCGAAAAGTCATATGAGATTGTCAACAACAAGGATTTCCATTTTGAAATGCTTGATGGTGAATACAATGCAACTTATATTACTGCAAAGGCAACAGACAAGCAATTTGAAATTACCACATATGATTACGATGGAACTCAGCCCGTTATCATTGACACCTACACCAAACTCAAGAAGAGCGACTGCGTAAATAACGGTCACACTGCGGTTTATGATGACGGCGATATGTATTGCTTAGTCTGCGGTTATCCGATTGACACAGAGACTTACACCGGCTTTGCCCGCGATGTTGAAACCGGAAGAAATATGTACTTCCTCAACGGCACAAAGAAGACCGGCTGGTTCCCAATAGGAAATGATGCATATTACTTTGACGCAAACGGTCTTGGTCTTGTCGGCGAGCACACCATCGGCCAGGTTAAGGGAACATACCGCTTTGATAACGACGGTCGTCAGATAGGTGCAGTGTTTGAAAAGTTTGACGGCGGCGTAAGAGCGTTCCGCGGTTCAAACACAACCGTTCTTGTCGGTTGGCATGAGATTGAGGGCAACCTCTATTACTTCTCAAGATCAAACGGTGCAATGAGAACCGGCAGGGCAACCGTTACCGTCAGAACCGGTCAGAAGCTTGACTATGTCTTTTCAAAGGACGGAAAGCTTTTGCGCGGCGCGTTCTATGAAACCGATGAAGGCACGGTTTATTACTGGGGTGCCGAAATGGTCAGCGGCTGGCAGGAAATCGAAGGAAAGACATATTACTTCGATCCGCAGACCCACATTATGGCTGACGATACTACCGAGATTGAGGGAAAGCTTTATGCATTCAATCAGGAGGGTGTTCTTGTTCATGAGGGTGCTCACGAGTGGGTTGGCAGGATAGCTGTTATCAAGCCGAACTGCACCGTTGACGGTCAGGACAGATATACCTGTTCTGTCTGCGGTTCAAAGAAGTTTGAAACCGTTAAGGCAACCGGTCACGTTGACAACAACGGCGACGGAATCTGCGATGAATGTCACTTCAAGATGGATTTCAATTCTGCAACGAACAACTTCCTCTATCGTTTCTTCCAGAGAATACTCTTCATCTTCAGACTCATAGGACAGAAAATTCAGGGTATCTTCAAAAAATAAAAGCACATCAAAGGTCGCTCCGCTTTTTTGGCGGGGCGGCTTTTTTGCGGCATTAAGAAATTGCTGCAAGAAGTTCGGCGCGGAAACAAAATCGGAAAACTCATTGCTTTTTTGCCGACTGTTTATTATAATATTAATATTGCTGTCAGGTGAAGAAAACAAAAAGGAGAGTTTAGAAAATGAAGAGCAAAAAGATTCCTTTGCGCCTTTGGTTTAACATCATTTTGTTCGGAATGATGGGTCAGATTGCGTGGAACATTGAGAATATGTATTTCAACACCTTTCTCTATAACAATATCTATTCAAACGGTGCAACTCAGGCAGCCGTAAATTCGGCAATTCCGTATACCTCGGCAATCAGTCTGATGGTTGGACTCAGCGCAGCAACTGCCGTCATCACAACTTTTGTTATGGGTACACTCAGCGACAGGCTTAATAAACGCAAGGTCTTTATTTCTGTCGGATACATAATCTGGGGCCTTATCACAGCCTCATTCGGTCTCATTTCGCGCGAGCACGTTGCCTCTCTTTTTCATCTTTCAGATGAAGCGCAGATTCTTTCCGCAACGGTCTGGACGGTCATTGTTATGGATTGTGTAATGACATTTATGGGTTCAACAAGCAATGATTCTGCGTTCAACGCGTGGGTTACCGATGTAACGTCACCGGAAACCCGACCGCTTGTTGAAACGGTTTTTGCCGCTTTGCCGATAATCGCAATGGGACTGGTTGTTGTTTTAGGTTCGCTTGCTCAGTCGGGAACAATTACATATAAGCTCTTTTTCGGCGCGCTCGGGCTTTTTGTGTCCGTCTGCGGTGTTATAGGCTTGTTTTCGCTTCAGGAGCCGGAACACGGAATACGCAAAGAAAAACCGAATTCAAATTATTGGAGCGACCTGTTTTACGGCTTTCGTCCGTCCGTAATCAGGGATAATTCAAGACTCTATCTTGTGCTGGTTACCAACTGCATTTTTGCTGTTGCTTCGCAGGTTTATTTTCCGTACCTTCTTATTTATCTTCAGTATGTTGTAATTCCGAAAGCCGGCGATAACCTTTTAAGCGCCCCCAATATTATCAGCGGCGTTATTTCCGTTGCGGTCATGGCTGCCGGAATTATAGGTATGCTTGCCGCAAGCAAGAAAAAAAGCAGGGGAACAATGCTTCTTCTTTCCCTTTCCTGCTCTGTCGGCGGACTTTTCCTTCTCGGCTTTTCAAAGAATATAATTATGCTCATTCTTTCTGCCGCTCCGACCGTTGTCGGCTACGCAATGCAGGGCATACTGCTCAATGCAACCGTCCGCGATTTCACTCCGCAGGACAAGGCCGGTCAGTTCCAGGGAATCAGAATGATTTTCGGAGTCCTGATTCCGATGGTGCTCGGTCCTGTTACCGGGGCGCTTGCCATTGAACGCTCCGCTGTTACATATATTGATGAATTCTCAACAGTCCAGACCGTTCCTACGGAGCTTATGTTTACCTTTGCCGCCGTCATTTCTCTGCTTGCGTTTATACCTCTTGTTTTTCTTATCAAAAAGGGTGTTTTGAATTCAACAGACAATGAAAAGGCAGAGTCGACCAAGGCTGCCGAAACTGCCTGAAAAAGGGGAGAAGCATAATGGCAAAAAAAGGGCAAACAAAATTAAAGCTTTTGTTTATTAAGGATTATCTTGAAAAATACAGCGATGAAAGCCACCCGGTGAGTGCCGAGGCTTTGCAGACAATGCTCGAAAATAAAGGTATTGAGTGTGAGCGAAAGTCAATATACAGTGACATTCAAACGCTCAGAGACTACGGAATGGAAATTTTCCGCGTGAGAGCGCCGGAAAACGGTTATTATCTTGTCTCGCGGGAATTTGAAGAGCCTCAGCTTCGTCTGCTTATTGACGCCGTTCAGGCCGCAAGCTTTATCACGGAAAAGAAAACGAAGGAGCTTATCAAAAAGATAGCCTCCCTTTGCAGCGAGGGAACGGCAAAGCAGCTGACAAAGCAGGTGTACATTGAAAACCGTCTCAAATGCTCCAATGAGGAGATATACTATAACATTGATGTTCTCAACCGTGCAATAAGGGCGCGGAAAAAGGTTGAATTTATTTACTGCAAGCGCATTGTTACCGATGACGCTCGCGCGGTGAAGGTCAGGGAACGCCGCCATGTTGTCAGTCCTTATGCGCTTATTTGGTCAAACGACCACTACTACCTTGTCTGCAACAACCGTAAGTATGATAATCTTATGCACACAAGAATAGACAGAATGAAAAAGGTTGAAATGCTTGACGAACGCGCAAGACCTTTCAGCGAGGTTTCACAGTATAAGTCATATTTTGACAGCGCGGACTATGTCAGCAAGCTTTTCAATATGTTCAGCGGCAGTCTCAAGCAGCTCGATTTTATTTGCGACAACTCAATTCTTGAGGAGATTCTTGACCGTTTCGGAACCGGCGCGCTGATAACAAAAAACGCCGAGGACAACGAACATTTCAGAATGAGGATCAAAATTGTTGTCAGCGAGGGTCTGGTATCCTGGATAATGCAGTTCGGAAACAAGATTGAAGTAATTGAGCCTTTGTCGCTGCGCGAACAGGTTATGGAAAGGGCAAAGGAAATTCTGTCGGTGTATGAGGGGTAAAAAGGTTTGACGGCAGAAAAAACGCTGCAAAGGCAAAGAAAAGCCATAAAAAAGCTGTTGAGAAAAAATTAACGGACTGTTAACAACTGACAGTGGCAATTATTGTATACTTTTAAAGGTATGTAAAAATTTTTTTAAGAATGGTGGTAAGTTTAATGAAAAAGACAGTTTTTCTCACCGGCGCGTCTGGAACGATGGGCTTTGCAGGCTTTGAGGAACTTTACATCAGACGTAATATGTATAACATCGTTCTCCTCCTCAGAGACAGCAAGAAAAACAGAAATCTCTTTGCTCCCTATATGAACGATCCGAGCGTAAAGATTGTTTGGGGTGACCTCACTGTTTATGAAGACGTGCTTGAGTGCATCAAGGGCTCTGATTATGTTCTTCATGTCGGCGGACTTGTTTCTCCGGCTGCGGACTATTTCCCGAAGAAGACCCTTTTCACTAACGTCACTGCTATGGAAAACATTGTCAACGCTGTTAAGGCTCAGCCTGATCCCGATGCAATCAAGGTTGTTTATATCGGTACCGTTGCCCAGACCGGCGACAGAAACGCTCCCGTACACTGGGGCAGAACCGGCGACCCTATTCAGATCAGCGTTTACGATCACTATGCAATAAGCAAGACCAAGGCGGAAGCCATTCTTGCCGATTCCGGTCTTAAATATTGGGTATCGCTTCGTCAGACCGGTATTCTTTACGCCGACATTCTCAAGAACATGGATCCCATCATGTATCATGTTCCCATTAACGGAATGCTTGAGTGGGCAACCGTTGAGGACAGCGGACGCCTTTGCGCAAAGGTCTGCAACGACAGACTTCCCGAGGACTTCTGGCGCAGATTCTACAACATCAGCTCCGGTCATGACTATAGACTTACCAACTATGAATTTGAGGTGCTTCTTCTCAACGCTATCGGCATGAAGGGCGCAGATATCCCGAAGAAGATCTTCAACCCGAACTGGTTCATTACCCGTAACTTCCATGGCCAGTGGTATACTGATGCGGACGAGCTTGAAAATTATCTCCACTTCAGAGCTAACATTCCTGTTAAGGATTACTTCAAGCAGCTTGCAAAGAAAGCTCCGTTCTATTTCAAAATGTCCGGTCTTGCTCCGATGCCGCTTGTTAAGAAGTTCATGATGGAGCCGATTGCGCACGCTCCGCTTTACGGTACTCAGACATGGATCGAAAACGGAATGAAGGACAGAATTACCGCTTTCTACGGTTCAAAGGAAGAATATGAGGCCATTCCCAAGACCTGGGACAACTTTGAGGTCGTTATTCCCGATAAGGAACATCCCGAAAATCTCCTTGACCACGGCTATGATGAAAGCAAGCCCTTTGAAAAGCTCACTCTTGCCGATCTCAAGAAGGCTGCCGAATTCAGAGGCGGCGAATGCCTTGCAAAGAAAGCTCCTAAGGATATGTACACTCCGATTAAGTGGAAGTGCGCTTGCGGAAGCGAGTTTGAAATGTCTCCGAACCTTGTTCTCAGAGGCGGTCACTGGTGCCCGGATTGCCTTCCGATGCCTTGGAAGTATGATGAAATTGCAAAGGTTAACCCGTTCTTTGCTCAGGTCTGGTACGCCCACCACAGCAAGGACGAAAACAACGTTTATACCGAAGATATCTACTACGGTTACAACGAGAAATAAGAAATACAGTGAAATTACTAAGGCTGCCCGTTTGGAAACCAAACGGGCAGCCGAATGTTTTTGTATTTGTCATAATTGATATTTGGCACCTTGAAAAAGGTGCTTATTTCATGCCCGACCCATATAAAAACGTCAAGCAAGGATTGGCATATTATTGTGTACGCCATTCCTTGCTTGATTTTATAAGACTAATTAATTATTATATATCATTAACAAAGTGAACCGTTATTACTCATTATTTCATCATATATGCGCTTTGTAATTCTGTTCATTTCGTCAAGGTTTTTCTCAATTTCCCGGGCCATTTTGAACTGGTTGCGTGCTCTGACAAGGTTGTGCTCCGGATACTCGGTTCTGAAATATACGTCGCCGTCAAGATAGTCCGTGAGGAAACGTATGCCGCATTCATAAGTCATGAGAAAAGCGGAAAAGGCAAGCGAGTCGATTTCAGCCCTGGTCAGTGCCGCGGCGCAGCTTGAAAGATATCCTTTTGTGTATGCCTCATAAAGCGGAAGAGAGATGGAGACCTTGGAAAGGTCGGGCTCGTCCTCTTCGGCTGTTTTCGCGCCGAATCTGATAGCATCGCCGAAGTCATAGAGCGAAAGCCCGGGCATAATAGTGTCAAGGTCGATAACGCAAAGCCCCTTGTGCGTGTCCGCGTCAAAAAGAATGTTGTTGAGCTTTGTGTCGTTGTGGGTAACGCGCAGCGGAATTTCGCCCATTTCGCAAAGGGTGAGAGCAATGCCCGCCTTGTTTTTCCTGCTCAGAGCAAACTCAATTTCCTTTTTTACCCCTGAGGCTCTTGAACAGATGTCAATCTCAACCGATTTTTCAAGATTTTCCACCCTCTTGGGAGTATTGTGGAAGTCGGGAATGGTTTCAAGCAGTGTTTCGCTCGGATAATCGTTAAGGAGCTTCTGAAATTTTCCGAAGCTTTCTCCGGCATTGCGAAACACCTCGGCGCTGTCTATCATGTTGTAGGTATATGAGTTGTCAATGTAGCGATAAATTCTCCAACAGCCGGATTCATCATTAAAATAAAGTCCGCCGTCTGGAATTTTGAGGAAGTGCAGCGTTTCCCTTTCGGGATCGCCGCCCGAAGCGCGGATTTTCTTCCTCAAAAAGTGGGTGACGTTGACAATGTTCTGCATCAGGGCGTCCTGATCTTTAAATACATGGGTGTTGATTTTTTGAACAAGATATTTTTCCTGCTTTTCCCCGTTTTCAAAAACAGCAAGAACGGTTGTATTGATATGTCCGTCTGTGAGTGCCTTAGTCTCTTTCAGTTTGCCGTCAATTCCGAAATTGCGGCAAACTTTGAGGATGGTTTCGGTATTAGTCATTTTCAGTAACATCTTCCTTAACTATTATTGTTGAAAAATATTCGGGATCGTGAAAACCGAGCGTCAGTTCTTTTCTCATCGGAGAAAAAGAACCGTAGTGCGGCGCTTCGGTCTTGTCGCCGCACTTATAAAAGTTCCCTCTGTAAGACCCGGGATCTGCTTTAAAATCAACGCCGAAAGCTTCCTTAAAAAGCAGGCAGGGAAGAAACAGCTCAACACTCCAGCCGTTTTCGTCCTTGAAGCCTTTAACCTGCGGCGAAACGACCGTCAACTCTTTAAGAAACTGCCGGTGTTCTCTTCCTTTCCCAACCTGAGTTAAAAATGCGCCGCACGGGTTTATCTCCGTGTTGAGGTAGCCGGCATTCTTTTCCGGGGAAAAGAAAAACTCAAGGCAGCTGTCCTCCCAAACATTTCCGTCACGTCCGCGGCAGGTTATGCGAAGCCTCTTTTCATCCGAGCGCATTTTAACAAAAATACCTTTGTTTTTAACAAAACACATTTGAAAACTGCTTTCGGGTCTTGAAAATCCGGATTGTTCCCATTGAAAGCAGTCAATTCTCCCGATTGGTACTCTGCTCCAGTCGGGCGTGCTTTCAAAGCAAAGGGTTTCGTATGTTTTAATCATTTTTCTTCGGTCTGTTCTTTTTCCTTGAGATAGTACATTCTTGAATCGGTGTCCATGAGCAGTCTTGAAACACCGAGTTTGTATCCGCTGAGAACGAATGGCTGGTGAGGCTTGAGACCGGCGTTCATCAGAGCGTCACCGCCGACGGTGTATTCCTCTTTTTCCGTGCGCAGCTTAACTGTTTCAACAAGGAAGTCGTAAAGCTTGCTTTCTTCAATATCAATTTTTTTCGGCAGGGGAGTGTTGATTATCTCGCCGAGGTTGCGGACGGAGAAAAGCTGAGTGCGAGCCGAAAGCTCGTAGTCCTTTTCCTCGTCAAGACCGGTAAAGCGGATAACGTCATTTCCCCAGTTGGGAGTAACGCGGTTGATGAAATAGCCGAGAATGCTCTCCTTTTTGTCGGGTGAGGTGATCTGCCACTTTGCAATGTTGTCAGTGAAAAAGTCGCCGATGCGGTCAAATTCGCCGAACTGCAAAAGGTATCTGTGCGCTTTGTAATATTCAATTTGCTTTTTAACCGCAGCTTTGTCAAAGCGCGAAAGATTTGTAACGTCAAGCTCATAGCCGAGCAGACCGAACGCGGCAACGTTAAAGCGGTGCTCGATTGATGACTGACGAAGGCAGGCGAAGGACGGAGAGCAGGCAACGTGCATAGTCATGACCGACTGCGGATAGCCGTAGGACGTGCCGGACTGAATGTATATCCTTTCAAGCGCGTCGGTGTCATCGCTCGTCCAGCACTGCGGCATATAGCAGAACGTTCCGAGGTCAAAGCGGTTTCCGCCGCTTGAGCAGGCCTCAAAAAGAATTTCTGGGAATCTTTCGGTCAGCGCGCCCCAGATCTCGTAAAGACCGAGCATGTATCTGTGGAAGAATTCACCGCTTCTTGCGCCCTTGCGGTGCGAGAAAACGTCCGTCATCTGGCGGTTGTTGTCCCATTTAATGTATTCGATGTTGCCGTATCTGAAAACGTCGGTCATTGTGTTGATAATATGTTCAACAACCTCAGGGTTTGTAAGGTCAAGCACAAGCTGATTTCTGCCCTGCGACGGCTCGTAAACATCGGTCTTTATTGCCCAGTCGGGGTGCGCTCTGTAAAGGTCCGAGTCGGGCGAGACCATTTCCGGCTCTACCCAGAGACCGAACTTGAGACCCATTTCATTGATTTTTTTGGAAAGACCGTCAATTCCGGACGGAAGCTTCTTTTTGTTGATGTACCAGTCGCCGAGTGAGCATTTGTCGTTGTTGCGCTTTCCGAACCAGCCGTCGTCAAGGACAAACATTTCGCCGCCTATTTCCTTTGTTGCTTTTGCAATGTCAAGAATTTTCTTCTCATTAAAATTGAAGTATGTGGCCTCCCAGTTGTTGACAAGAATGGGACGCTCCTTGTTTTTCCAGTATCCTCTGACAATGTGTTCCTTAACAAAAGCGTGCATATTGCGGCTCATTCCGTTAAGACCCTCGTTGCTGAAAGTGAGGACGCTTTCGGGAGTGTCAAAGCTCCGGTCGGGAGCAAGCAGCCATTCAAACTCAAAAGGATTGATACCGTTCTGGATTCTCAGAAGTCCGTGAGAGGAAATCTCGGTTTGTGCAATGTGGTTGCCTGAATAGACAAGGTTGAAGCCGTAGCATTCACCGGCGTTTTCGGTGCATACTCCGCTTTTGACGGCGAAAAACGGGTTGTGGCGGTTTGAGCTTGTTCCCGTTGTGGATTCAATGCTGAATGTTCCCGAGGTGAGCTTATGTTCGTGCTTATAGCGCTCCCTGATCCATGCGCCGTCAAAGGTGAGAACGGTGTAATCACCCCTTTGCAGGTCAAGCTGCATACTCATTAGCGAGCGGATTTTGATATTTTTACTGCTCTTGTTATAGAGCCTGACGCTTCTTGTGATAACGTTGCATTCCTCAAACACAGTGTAGAACAGGTGAAGCTCCGCTTTAAGAATCTTGTCCTCAAGAACAACTGTCAGTGTTTCGCTGTCGCCGTAGCTGGAGGGAAGACCGTGCAAAACGGGCTTTACCTTGCTGACGTTGTGGGATTTGTAGAGAAAGTCGGTTGTAAAGTTGTCGTCGGCGGAGAGCAGCCGCATTGAGCTTTGGCGGTAATCGCCCTTGCCGTACGAGGAATACTCAAGCGCAATGTGGTCAAGTGAAAGCGAGGTGTCCTCCTGCGAGCGGGGAGTGGCGTTGCTGTAGCCGCACTCATGCTTGTCAAACATAAAGGAAAAATCAGCGCTGTTCCTGATTTTTTTGCCGTAATACATGGCTTCAAGCTGACCCGAGGGGAGGGCGCGGAAAATATAGCTGGTTTTTTCTGTCTGAAGATGGAAAACGTTGTCCTTGTTTACATAAATCATATTTTCTCCTCCGATTAGGCGGATTTGCCGCCGGAAAGTTTTGTATATATTTTATACTATATGAGAGATAATGTCAATCTTTTGAAAAGAAAGGACAAGCAGCCTCAAAAACAAAAAATCAAAAAATCAAAGTAAAAATAGAATAAAAAATAAAAAGAAAAAAGAAAAAGAAAAAGCTTTGAAAAATTTTGCAAAAGGTATTGACATTTACCCTTTGATTTACTA
>JAEDIH010000027.1 GCA_016292575.1 Clostridiaceae bacterium
TATCGACAGACAGATGCAGGATATGTACAAGCGCATTACGCAGGCGCAGAACGCGAAGGAAAGTGAAGCATAAGCCTTGCACCATACACTTTAAAAAGACAATAACAATATATAAAGGGTCTGCCTCAACTTCTTCACTGTTCCCTCTTACTTTTTACTTCAAAAAAATCCCGTCCGCAATTTTGCGAACGGGATTTTTGGAGCTGCTAACCAGATTTGAACTGGTGACCTCATCCTTACCAAGGATGCGCGCTACCGACTGCGCCATAGCAGCACTTTCAACACAGCTCCGCTATTATACCTTATTTGGTCTTGGATGTCAACATAATTTGCTCAAAAAATTCGGTTTTTTTAAACTTTTTTCGATTCTTCTCTTTTGCGGTGTTCAAAGAGGAATAAAACCGGCGGAAGCGGAAAGCCTCCGGCCGGTTTTGAATTTTTATCGGACGGGTTTTATCAGCCGAGAAGTCCCGCGCCGTTGTTTATGATAACAAAGAGCGGTGCAAAAACAAGCGATACAACCGTCATAAGCTTGATGAGAATGTTGATTGACGGACCGGAGGTGTCCTTGAACGGGTCGCCAACGGTGTCGCCGACAACGGCCGCCTTGTGTGCGTCGCTGCCTTTTCCGCCGTGGTTTCCGCCCTCAATGAATTTCTTCGCATTGTCCCATGCTCCGCCGGCGTTGGACATGAAGATTGCAACAAGAACGCCTGTTACGAGCGAGCCGGCAAGAAGTCCGCCGAGCGCGCTTGTTCCGAGAAGACAGCCGACAAGCAGCGGTGCGGCGATTGCAAGAAGACCGGGAACGATCATTTCGCGAAGCGAGGCTTTGGTCGAGATTGCAACGCAGGTTTTGTAATCGGGCTTTGCTTTGCCCTCAAGAATGCCGGGAATTGTTCTGAACTGGCGGCGTACTTCTTCAATCATCTGATATGCCGCTTTGCTGACCGATTCCATTGTGAAGGCGGAGAAGACGAACGGCAGCATTCCGCCGATGAAAAGACCGATAACAACGTTGCTGCTAAGAATATCAATGCCGCTCAGACCTACGGCTTCCTTGTATGAGAAGAACAGCGCAAGAGCTGTGAGCGCCGCAGAGCCGATGGCAAAGCCCTTGCCCATTGCGGCGGTAGTGTTTCCAACGGAGTCGAGCTTATCCGTAATGTCACGGACAGATTCGTCAAGACCGCTCATTTCCGCAATACCGCCTGCGTTGTCCGCAATGGGACCGTAGGCGTCAACTGCAACGGTGATTCCGGTTGTTGAAAGCATTCCGACTGCAGCAAGGGCAATTCCGTAGATTCCGCCGCCCTCACCACACTTGCTTCCGAAGAAGAAAGCAACGAAGATTCCGATGCAAATAAAAATGATTGAAACGGCAGTGGACTGGAAGCCCGTGGCAATACCTGAGATGATGTTTGTTGCCGAACCGGTTTCAGACTGCTTTGCAATCTTTTTAACAAAGCCGTATGCGTCCGAGGTATAAACTTCGGTGAAATATCCGATGAGCACGCCGACGATGAGACCGGCAACGATTGTGATTCCGTAATAGAGCGAGCCGAAGAAAACGCGGCTGAGCACAAGCGAACCCACAAAAACAATGCCTGAAGCAACATATGTGCCGATTTTGAGCGACTTTGCCGGGTTCTTGTCACCGCGGACAAAGAATGTTCCGAGAACCGATGAAACAAGACCGAGGGCGGCAATGATCAGAGGATAAACGGCGCCGAATGCAAGCTTGTCAGGCATAACATTCTTGCAGAAAAGAAGACCGAGTGTAATGGCCGAAATAACGGCGCCGGCGTAGCTTTCAAAGAGGTCTGCGCCCATGCCTGCAACGTCGCCGACATTGTCACCGACATTGTCGGCAATAACTGCGGGGTTTCTCGGGTCGTCCTCCGGGATGCCGGCTTCAACTTTACCGACAAGGTCTGCACCGACATCGGCTGCCTTGGTATAGATACCGCCGCCGACACGGGCAAACAGCGCTATAGACGAAGCGCCGAGACTGAAGCCGAAAAGAATATTGTCGTCCTTGGTGAGTATGTAGATGAGCGAAATTCCGAGCAGACCGAGACCTGCAACGCAAAGACCCATTACCGAACCGCCGGAAAACGCAACGGAAAGGGCTTTTGCCATACCTTTTTCCTTTGCGGCGTTGGCTGTGCGGACGTTTGCAAGGGTTGCAACGCGCATTCCGAAATAGCCGGCGGCAACGGAAAACAGAGCGCCGACAACAAAGCAGACAGCCTCAAGCCAGTTTTTCAGCAAAAGACCGATAGCAAGGAAGATTACGGCAACAAAGATAACGATGATTTTGTACTCGGAAAAAAGGAAAGCGGTTGCGCCCTCGTGGATAGAGGCGGCAATTTCCTTCATTTTTTCATTGCCGGCGGGCTGCTTTTTAACCTTGAGAGCAAGGAAGAGAGCGAACAGCAAGCCAACAACACTGACAACGGGGACTGCATAGAGAAGTTTGTCCATTTTTTTTAACTCCTTTTGCGGCACAGGACGGGCCGCGTCAATATTTTCTCCATAGCTATTCTCTCCAAATTCACTTCACTATGAGGTAACTTTAATCTTATTACAGATTTTGGTAAATGTCAAGGTATTATACAAAAAATATTTTTAGATTTTGTTTATGTTGAACAAAAATAATCAATCACAGCCTTTATATACGGTTTTTCTTCTGCTTGAACAAAAAAGAAAAGCTATAAATTACGAAAAGCATTTTCCTTTTGCTTTCTGTAAATTATAGCTTTGTATTCCTGGTTTTGTTTTTAGGGAAAGGTTACTTATGCAGCAACGACTGCAGCGGTTGTTGCTGGCGTGGTGTCCGGCTTCTGGAGACCGTTGATGAAATCAGTGATCTTTGCAACGATATCGCCGGAATCAATGATACCGAAAACGGTTGCAATCTTAACAAAAACTTTTGCAATCTTGAGGGCAATCTTGCCAACCTTGAGAGCAACGGGGATGAGCCATACGGGAAGATCCATCGGGTTGAACTGCTCTTCAGTAGTTTCCTCAACTGTGGTTGCGGGTTCAGCCGGAGCTTCGTCAGCAGCAAAAGCAACAACTCCGATTGAGAGTGTCATGATGATTGCAAGAACAAGTGCGATAACTTTCTTCATTTTTATTACCTCCTATATTTGGTAATTGTATTATATATCGGCGGCGGCTCTTTGTCAACAAAGAACGGAAATAATTTTCCGAAAGACCTCTGAAAAATCAAATCGGAGGCGGTACGTTTTTTTCAATGGCTGCGTTTTGTTCTCACCTTACAGGATAAACAAGGTTCTTTTCCTCCCAGCTTTCAAGCACACGGAGCATTGCGGCGGCCTCCTTCTTCGCTCCTTCAAGGTCGTGGTCGCGCCAGTTTCCGCATTCTTTTGCGCTGACTCCCGGAACTTCGCCGGAAAAATCCGCGCAGAAGCTGAGCGCGTTTTTTGTAAGCTCTATTGCCTGCACCGGGGAAACCGTGTTCCGGACAATGAAATAAAAGCCCGTGCGGCAGCCCATGGGTCCGAAATAGATAACGCTGTCGGAAAATTCGCTGTTTCTGACGTGGGTTGCAAAAAGGTGCTCGAGCGTGTGAATGGCTGCGTTTTCCATAACGGGCTCGGCGTTTGGACGGCGTGTGCGTATGTCATAGGTCACGCAGTCGCCGTCAATGCGCGAGGTGTACATTCCTTTTTGGAGAATTGTGTGGTCAATGGTGAAGCTTGAAATTTTTTTCATTTTATTTCTTCCTTTCGCATTATCAGTTGAGCGCATTCTGCCCCGTTTTTTTGAAAAGGCGGATAACGCAGTCGCGCAGTTTTTCGTGTTCCCTGCTTTTGAGCAGCGGATCGTTTTCAAAAATTTCCAGCGCCGCTTTTTTTGTTTCCTCCAGCATTACCATGTCGTCAAGCATACCGGAAATGCGCAGAGTCGGAAGCCCGTGCTGCCTTGAGCCGAAAAAATCGCCCGGACCGCGCAGCCGCAGATCCTCGTCCGCAATTTTGAAGCCGTCCGTTGTGGCGCACATGATCTCAAGGCGCCTTTTTGCCGTTTCGCCCTCGGCGTCGCTTATAAGAATGCAGCTTGAGCGGACGGAGCCCCTGCCGACTCTTCCGCGAAGCTGGTGGAGCGTTGAAAGACCGAAGCGTTCGGCGTTTTCAATAACCATTACAACCGCATTGGGAACGTCAATGCCGACTTCAATGACGGTTGTTGAAACAAGAAGCTGAATTTCGCCCTCAGAGAAGGCTTTCATGATTTTTGCCTTTTCTTTTGGCTTCATCTTTCCGTGCAGCAGAGCCACACGGTAGGACTCAAACTCTTTTTTGGAAATCTCCTCGGCATACTTCACGGCGGAGACAAGCTCGCTCTCGTTTTCCTCAACAAGCGGACAGACTATGTATCCCTGAAGTCCGCGGTCAAGGTGCTTTTTAACAAAGGCGTATACGCGTTTACGATATGACGAATCAACAAAATAGGTTTTAATCTTCTGCCGTCCTTTGGGCAGCTCGTCAATAACTGAAATGTCAAGATCGCCGTAAATTATCAGAGAGAGCGTCCTCGGAATAGGCGTTGCAGACATTACAAGAACATGGGGACGTTTGCCTTTTTTTGAGAGCGCACCGCGCTGCCGCACGCCGAAGCGGTGCTGCTCGTCCGTTACGACAAGACCGAGCGAACGAAAAACGGTGTCGTCGGTAATGATTGCGTGAGTGCCGATCAGGATGTCAATTTCTCCTTTTGCAAGCGCCGCCTTAACTTCACGCTTTTCCTTTGCGGACGATGAGCCGGTCAGCAGCGCAAGGCGTATCTCTCCGGGCATCATTGAGGAAAGCGTTTTAAAGTGCTGCGCGGCAAGAACCTCCGTCGGCGCCATGAGCGCGGACTGAAAGCCGTTTTTTGCTGCGGAAAACATCAGCGCGGCCGCAACAACGGTTTTGCCCGAGCCGACGTCGCCCTGAACAAGGCGGTTCATCGGCTCACCCTTTTTCATGTCGTTCACTGCCTGAGCAATGGCTCTTTTCTGCGCGTTCGTCAGCTCAAAGGGGAGCGAACGGACGAAAAGGGGAGTGAAGTCGTTATGTATAACGATATCGTTTTTCTGCTTGTTTTTTCTTCTCAGCCGGAGCATACCCGTCTGCAAAACAAGAAGCTCTTCAAAAATCAGTCTCCTGCGAGCAATTTCCGCGTCCTTGAGACAGGACGGAAAATGAATGTTTTTGAGCGCAAACTGCTCGTGGCAAAGGTTGAATTCTCTGCGTATGCTGTCCGGTATCGGGTCGCAAGGCTCAGTTTTGTAGTAAAGCTCAAGCGCGTTTCGGACGGCGTTTTCAACCGTTTTGTTTGAAAGCGAGGCAGTCAGCGGATAAACAGGATGTATCGGAAAGGCAGGGTTTGCGTTTTCGATTATCGGATTTCCCATTTCGAGTGCGCCGCGGTTGGAGATTACTTTTCCGTAGAACAGTAATTCTTCGCCCACTTTCAGCTTTTCGGCAAGATAGCGGTTGTTATATATGGTGATATGCAGCACGCCCTCGCCGTCCGTGACAACGGTTTTGTATATCGTCATGCCCTGACGTATGCGAGCTTCGCTTACGGCACTGCCGACGATTGCTTTGACGCAGTAAACCGAGCCTCTTTTCAGCTCTTTGATAGCCACAGGGCAACTGAAATCAATATAATTGCGCGGAAAAAGGTGAACAAGGTCATAAAGCGTAAAGACGTCAAGCTTTGCAAAGAGCTGCGCCCTTTTTTCGCCGACGCCTTTGACATACTGAATATTCATGTCATATGCGCTTTGGGTGTTCAAGTTTTTCACCGCCTGTTCTGTTCGGTCTGGAGAGCCATGTTGTCAATTTTGATATCGGTCAGCGCACCGAAGGGAGAGGAAAGCTCCATCGCCTTTCCGGGATCGTTTGTGTGCAGGTGAACTTTTATTATTTCGCCGTCGCCTACAACTATCACGCTGTTTCCGAGAGCGGAAAGCTTTTTTTCAAGCTCCGTTTCGGGTTTTCTGTTTTTCCGCAGAACAATGAATTCCGTGCAGTAGGTGTATTCGGGGGCGGATAAAAGGGAATGCTTTTTAAAAACGATCTGCTCGTCTTGTCCGCCCGGGATATCCTGCGGTGTGCTCCTTTTTGAAAGAAAAGAATCAACCGCGCCGAGCATCAGAGTAAGTCCGGCCGCGCCGGAATCAACAACGCCGGCCTGTTTTGCCTCCTCAAGGTCAAACTCGGTTTGTTTCAGCGCTTTGTTTGCCGCCGGAACAATTACGGAAAACGCTTCCCTTGTTGTTGAAAATCTGTTTTTGGAAAGAGCGTCGCGGCAGGCGATTACGATTGAAAGCACCGTGCCTTTAAAAATCGGACGGTTTATTGCGCGGCAGGCGTTTTTGAGGGCGCTGTCGAAAGCGGCGGATAGCTCTGACGCAGTGTATGCTCCGAGCTTGTTCATATGGTCGGAAAAGCCCTTGAAAAGGGACGAGATAATAACGCCGGAATTGCCGCGAGCGGAGCGCAGCATTGCCTTTGCGCTTTTTTCCAAAAGCTCGTTTACGGAAAAGTTCTCCTGCCGTCTGACCGCGTCTGCGCCTGCCTTAACGGTGCGGCAAAGATTTGTTCCCGTGTCGGAATCGGCAACGGGAAAAACGTTGAGCGAGTCAAGATAGGTCCGGTTTGAGGCAAGGTTGTTATACATTGAGGACATTGCGCCGATAAAGTTTTCGCTGTTCGTCATAGTTTGCTCCTTTGAAAAAAAGTATGTATGACGACAGATTTAAAATTATAATGTTTAAATATGCATTGACAACCTTTCGCCGTTTCAAAAGCTCCAGGAATAAATGTTGGAATAAATATCGCTTTCAGTAGGTGCGCCCTCAAATTTAAGCGGTCTTGAGTAATATACGGCACCCATGCGGTAGCAGAGGGGAAGAAAGCACAGCTCCTCCTCAAAAACGCTTTCAAAGGTAGATATATCTATCTTTCCTTCCTTGAAGTCAAAATATGCATCGCAGAGCGGTGAGTTCATGTCAATGCCGTACCTTGCCTTTCCCCCGCTTGAAAAGAACGGCGAAAGATCCATGTTTGCGCAAAGCTTCACCTCGCCGAGGTAGAGGTCAAATTCGCCGTTTTCAACAGCACTTTTGTAATCATCAAAGGACAGCGATGAAATTTCAACCGCAAGACCGCCCTTTTCAAGCCGTGACTTTATGAGCTTTGCGGCTTTCAGACGGCGCTCGTCCTCCTTGTTGACGATGAGCCTGAAGCTTGCGCGGTCTCCGTCCTTTGTCAGGCGAACCTTTGACGCGGCGCTTTTGAGCGTGAGCGAGCATTCGTCGAGTAATGACGCGGCCGCAACGGGATCGGCTGTGGTTTTAAGCTCCTTCAGCGCGGCGGCGGTGGCAAACTTCGGATTGAAAACGCAAAACGCGCTTTGCGCCATCGAGTCATATGCGGACGCGGCAAGCTCGTCCTTGTCGGTGAGCAGTGCAATCGCGCGGCGCACGCGCGCATCGGATAGCAGCTCGTTTTCGCTGTTAAAGCCGAGGAAAACAAGGTTATTGAGCATTACTTTTGAAACGCCGGTATCGGTTTTCTGATTGCTCTTTTTTCCGTCGGGGTCAAAAAAGCAGGAGAGAGCGCCGGTGCGCAGGAGATAAATCTGATTTTCCGTTGCCCCGAGGTCAAGCAGATAGATATGCTTTTGCTCCATGACCTCCGCACTGGTACTGCTTTCAGACGCGGTGAGAACATAGGAATTGTTCTGTTTTTTTATGGTATACCGTCCGCTGCCGGTGGGAAGCTCCTTTTTTCCGCTGCTTCGTTCAACAACGGGAAAATCAAGGCAGGAGGCAACAAAAACGTCCGGAACGGAAAGGGTAAAGATGAGCGTATCCGCGCTGTCGGTGCAGGAGGCAATGTTTGCAAGCCTGTCGGAATAAAGCGGGCTGCTTTTTGCAAGCACAAAGGAATATGAAACATCGGCGGCGGTTACCGCGTTTCCGCTCGAAAAGGAAAGACCGCTTTTGAGGGAGACGGTGACCTTTTTTCCGTCAATTTCAATGCTTTCGGCAAGCAGGGGCAAAGCCTCGTAGCTTTCGCTCACTTTGAAAAGCGAATCGTAGATGAGCGGTGCAACGCACTGATTCGTGCGGCTTTTTGTTTTGTAGGGATTCAGCGAATCCGAGGAATAATAGCCGATAACTGCCTTGAAAGGCGAGGCTTGGGAATGGATTTCGGTTGTTTGCTCGGCGGTGCCGCTGCCGCTTTCAGATGTGGAGCTTTCCGGCTCCTTTTTGCATGAGCAAAGGCTCAGGCAGAGCAAAACGGCGCAAAGAAAAATTATAAAAGCTCGTTTCATTTTTGTGCTTCTCCTTTATTCCAGCTCTACCCGTTCAACCTCAAGACATTCGCCGCTTTTTTCGTCAATGGTGAAAATGCAGCCGTGAATAAGGCAGGGGGCGTCCTCGTCGGTATCGAAGCGGACGGGAAGATTGGTGCGGAATTTTTTTATCACAATCTCCTTTTTCACACCGAGAACGCTTTCATGCGGTCCGCACATTCCGAGATCTGTGATGTAACCCGTCTTTTTGGGCAGTATGCGCTCGTCGCTTGTCTGAACGTGGGTGTGGGTGCCGAAAAAGGCGGAAACCTTACCGTCAAGATAGTACGCAAGCGCAAGCTTTTCGCTCGTTGTTTCCGCGTGGAAGTCAACAAGCCTGATTTTGCAGCTTTCAATTTCCTCGAGCGCGCGGTCTGCGGCGTAAAACGGATTTTCAAGGTTTTCCATGAACATTGTTCCGGAAAGATTGATAACGCCCACCCGAACTTTTCCCATGTCGATAATTCCGATTCCCCTGCCGGGTGCCGATGGCGGATAATTGTACGGTCTGATGACGCAGTCGCTTTCCTCAAAATAATCATACATTTCCGCGCGGCGGAAGGCATGGTTTCCCGTTGTGATGAAATCAACTCCGCTCGAAAAAAGTTCGGCTGCACTTTCGGGTGTGATTCCGTTGCCTTTTGCGGAATTTTCGCCGTTTGCAAGGCAGAGGTCAATGCCCTTAAGGCGCTTAAAGGGCGGGACGGCGGCGCGAACCTTTTCGCAGCCGCACTGCGAGACTACGTCGCCGAGAACAAGAATATTCATGCTTTTTTCTCCAATCAGTCAAGGTACTGCGAAACGTCAAAATCATCGTCGCTTTCGCCGGGGTAATAATCCCAGCCGTCATAGTAGTTGCCGCCCGTTTCCGTGGTGAGCGGAATTTCCCGGATAACCTCGAACTTTCGGCCGGACGTCCAAAGCGACGGAGTGATGCGCACGGAAAAGCCGCAGCCGGACGGGGCGAGCCATTCGTGTGCCGAAGCCTCGGGCAGACCGAAGTTTGAAAGAACAGCGCCCATAACGCCGCCGTGGGTGATTATTACGGCGTTATCGGCTCCCGTTTTGAGAATACCGTCAACGATTTTTATAAATGAGGAGCAAACGCGCTTTGCAAAAGCCTCGTTTGATTCGCCGAACGGGGGAGCAACTCCCTTTTCCCCGGCAAGCCAGCGCGGAAACAGCGGCTGCTTTTCAAAAAGCTCCTCTGCGCTTTTGCCCTCAAATTCGCCGAAGTCATATTCGATAAGTCCGTCAATAACTATGGGCTTGGCGGACGGATATAGAATTTTTGCCGTTTCAAGGCAGCGCTTCAGCGGACTTGAAAAAACAAAGGAGCATTCGGGATAGCAAAGCTCCTTTTTCATCTGTAAAAGCTGCTCTTTGCCCTCGGCGCAAAGGGGCGTGTCCGTGTGACCGATATAAAGTCCCTCAAGGTTGCCCTTTGTCAATCCGTGGCGAAGAAGGTGCAAGGTATAAGTTTTCATTATGCGTACTCCCCGAATATAAAAATAACTCATTATAATTATACTTTATTTTTGTCCGGATTTCAATAGCAGCTTTTGCTTTTCTCGGCTCTTCCGGCTTGCAAAAGGACAAAAAGCGGACTTTGCGCCCTGCGGCAGGGCTGCGCTTCTTGAAAATTATCACAAAAGCTGTTACAATATTACAGATAACAAATTTTTTGGGGAGAAACAAAATGCTCAACTTCATTATCGGTCGCGCAGGCTGCGGAAAAACAACCTTTGCCCATTCTCTGCTGGGCAGGCTTGCCGAAAAGGGCGAAAGCACGGTTCTCATAGTGCCGAAGCAGTTCACTTTTGAAAGCGACAGGGGAGTGCTCGACACCCTCGGTCCGTTCCTTGGAGCAAGGGTGGACGTGCTTTCGTTCACGCGGCTTGCGGACGTTGTTTTCAAATCCGTCGGCGGAATTACAAAGCCGATATTAAAGGACTCCGCAAGCACCGTTATGATGAGCCTTGCGCTCGATTCTCTTGAAGAACAGCTCACATACTTTGCCCGCCACAGAAGCAGCCTGGCTTTTGCAAAAAAGATGCTCTGCGAGGTTGCGCGACTCAAAAAGCAGGCAGTTGAGCCCAAAGACCTTTTTGGGGCGGCGGCAGGGCTTCCGGACGGACTGCTCAAAAAAAAGGCGAATGAAACCGCGCTTATCTATGACGCATACAACGCAATACTCGGCGAAAGCTTTTTTGATGACTGCGACCTGCTCACCGCGGTTTGGGAAAGGCTTTCAAAAAGCAGCTTTTTTGACGGAAAAACCGTTGTGGTTGATGACTTCAGAACCTTCTCCGGGCAGGAGATGAAGATAATAAGGCACATCATTGAAAGGGCGAAGGACGTCTATTTTACGTTCTGCACGGACAACATTTTTTCAAAGAACACGCTTTCGCCCTTTGCCTGCGTGAACCGGACGGCAAAAAGACTCATTAAGGAAGCGGAAAAGGCCGGCGTTGAGGTCGGGGAAACAATTTTGCTCACCGATGAAAAAAACGGCTTTGAAACCTATTCAAGCAAGGAGCTTCGCTTTCTTGAAAATAATCTTTTTGATCCGCTTGCCAAGCCGTTTGAGGGAGAAGCCGGAGCAATAGAGATAGTGAACGCGCCGTCGGTACGCGACGAGTGCGCCTTTGTCGCTTCAAAAATACATTCGCTGTTGCGCACGGGAAACTACCGCTGCCGCGACATTGCCGTGGTTTACCGCAGCGGTGAGCTTTACCAAAAAGAGATACGCTACAGTCTGAAAAAATGCGGTGTGCCGATTTTTGAGGACAGACGCGCCCGGGTTGAAAACGAACCGCTCTGCGTTTTCATGCGCGCGGTTTTTGAAATGCTTGCAAACGGAGTGAACCTTGAATCGCTTTTGAAATATGCCAAGACCTCCCTTTCGCCGCTTTCGTGGGACGAGCTTGCCGAGGTTGAAAACTATGCCCTGATGTGGGATCTTGACTCTGCTGCGCTCTGCCGCGAATGGAAGGACAACCCGGACGGCTTCGGCGTTGAGCTTGACGAAAAGCGCAGGCAGCGTCTTGCCTCCCTCAATGAAACAAAGGACAGACTTATTAAGCCGATACTGGCTTTGCGCGAGTCGGTCAAGGACAAGAACGCCAAAGAAACGCTTGCCGCCGTTTTTAATTTTGCCGTTGACAGCGGCGTTTGCGAACGGCTGCGGCAGTACGCCCTTGAGCTTGAAGAGGGCGGAAGCATTGAGCTTGCGCTGGTGCAGCAGCAGGTTTGGGACATCATTGTGAGTGTTTTTGACGACCTTGCCGCCGTACTCGGCGAAAGGACGGTAAAGCCGAAAAAGCTGCTTGAGTTTTTTGAAACCGCGCTGGAAACCCAGTCGCTCGGAAAGCTCCCGGACGGCTATGACGAGGTTTACATCTGTGATTCTGCCAGGATTCAGACCAAAACGGCAAAGGTGATTTTTGTTGTTGGCGCAAACGAGGGCGTTTTTCCGCTTTATTCGGACGGCGCGGGTCTGTTTTCCGAGTTTGAGGCGCAAAAGCTGCGCGACATCCTGCCCTCCTTTTCAAAAAGTCCGCAAGAGCTTGCCGCCGAGGAAAGGTTCATGGTATACAACAGCCTTTGCAGCGCACGCGAAAAGCTCTTTGTCTCCTATAGTCTGACCGATCAGACGGGTAAAAAAACAGCCCGGTCGGAAATTGTGCTTTCGCTTTGCCGACTTTTTCCGTCCATAAGCGAAACATCGTTTCCGTACGGCGACGAAAGGGAAATGCTTGAGTGCGAAAACGCTGCCTTTGAGCTTATGGCGGAAAACTGGCACGAGGACACCGATACGGAAAAAACGCTGAAAAAATACTTCTCCTCAAAAGAGGATTTTAAAGGTAAGCTCAAGGCCGTTGCGCGCGCAAACGATAAAAAGGACTTTTCCTTTGACGACCCGCAAAAAGCAAAGGAGCTTTTCGGAAAGAAGCTTTATCTTTCCGCCTCTCAGCTTGAAACCTACGGAGCGTGTCCGTTTGAGTACTTCTGCCGCTACGGAATGAAAGCAAAGGAGCGTTCTGCAGTTCGGCTTGACGCCGCAAACATCGGAACGGTTGTCCATTTTGTTCTGGAAAAGCTGCTTTCAAACCACCGCGGCGAAAAGATATACTCGCTTTCCTTAGATACGGCGAAAGCGGAAATTGAAAAGTATCTTAAAGAATACATGGATAAATATATGGGCTCATCCGACGAGCGCAGCAGGAGATTTGTCTATCTTTATTCGCGCCTTTATAATTCCCTTTGCGTCATTGTCGAACGCCTGCTTTCGGAGTTTTCGGAAAGCGATTTTGAACCCGTTGACTTTGAGCTGCCGATAAGCGAAAAGCAGGGCGTTGCTCCGCTTCGGATAAAGCTTAACGACGGCTTTGTGGAGCTTCACGGAATTGTTGACCGCGTTGATGTGATGAAAAAGGACGGAAAAACCTTTTTGCGCATTGTCGATTACAAAACGGGACCGAAGGAGTTCTCGCTCTCGGACGTCCTTTCCGGACTCGGGATGCAGATGATTCTTTATCTTGTTTCAATCTGGAAAAACGGAGCAAAGCGTTACGGAAACATTGTTCCCTCCGGCGTACTTTATCTTCCGGCAAGGGCAGAGCCTTTTGCCGCCGAGCGCGGCGAGGACGAAAAAAAGCTTTACGAAAAAAGGCTCTGCGGCGGAAAAATGGACGGCATGCTCCTTGATGACGGCGAGGCGGTAAAGGGCATGGACAAAGCCCTCTCAGGTCGCTTCATACCGATAAAGGTGAACAAAAAAAGCGGCGCGCTCAGCGGAAACTTTATTTCGCTTTCTCAGCTTGAAGCACTTTCAAAAAGGCTTGAAAAAATTATGGCGGAAATGGGCAACTCCCTGCATGACGGAAAAATTCCGGCGCGCCCGGCCTACGGCAAGGGCCACGCGAATACCTGCGACTGGTGCGCCTTTTCCTCCGTTTGCCGCAGGGAACTGGACGGAAAAATCCGATATATTGAAAAGCGCACCCACGGCGAATGTCTTGACATTCTTGACGGAAAGGAGAAGCGCAGATGAAAAGGCAATGGACAAAGCAGCAATCTCAGGCAATAGGCGCAAGGGACGGCAGCGTGCTTGTCAGCGCGGCGGCAGGCTCCGGCAAAACCGCCGTTCTGGTTGAGCGCGTCATTGAGCGGCTGACCGATAAAGACCGTCCCTCAAGCGCCGACAGGCTGTTGATTGTCACCTTTACAAAGGCGGCGGCCGCCGAGATGAAAGAGCGCATTGCCGCCGCGCTTGAAAATGAAATTGCAAAAGCGCCGTCAGACGAGCACCTGATAAAGCAGCAGCTGCTTCTCCCCTCGGCAAAAATATGCACAATAGACTCCTTCTGTGCAAGGATAGTGCGCGAGCATTTTGAACAGCTTGAAATTTCGCCGGACTTTCGCACCGGTGATGAGGGCGAGCTTCAGCTCCTTTCCCAAAAGGCAATGACTCTCACCCTTGAAGAGCTTTATATGCAGGGCGAAAAGGGGTTCACCGACCTTGTGGAGCTGCTTTTCAAAGGGCGCGACGACTCGTTCCTTTCCGAAACGATACTTGAAATGTACCGCCGCAGTGTGTCCTATCCGTTTCCGGAAAAATGGCTCAGGGAGATCTGTGCCGATTATGAAAGCGCAAAGCCGCTCAGGGAAAGCCGTTTCGGCCGCGTGATACTCGGTTATGCGCGCGACGCCGTTGCTTACTGCAATGACGTCTTAGCTGCAATGAGGGCGCAGATTTCCGGCGTTGCCGAGCTTGAAAAGGCGTTTTCCGCCGCGGTTGAAAGCGACTGCGCAGGACTGCGGACAATTTCCGACCGCCTTGAAGGCGGAACGTGGGACGAGGTGCGGCAGGCTGTTGAAAGCTTTGAATTCATACGGCGCGGCGCCGTTTCAAAGGAGCTGAAAAACGACCCGGAGGTGCAGTTCCTCTCCGACAGCCGCGACAGGCTCAAGGATGTTATCAAAAAGAATCTTGCCCCGCTTTTCTGCTCGAGCGAGGCGGAGTTTGAGGACGATATGCGCTTTTTTGCTCCGATGACAAGGAGCCTGTGCAAGGCCGTAGGCATTTACTCAAAGCATTTTTCCGAGCTGAAAAGCGAAAAACAGCTTGCAGACTTCAACGATATCACTCACCTTGCCTTGTCGCTGCTTGTTTGCGAAACAAAGGACGGCTTTGAGCGCACCGAGCTTGCAAAGGAGCTTCAAAGCAGTTTTGACGAAATACTCATTGATGAATACCAGGACACGAACAAGGCGCAGGATATGCTTTTCACCGCCGTTTCAAACAACAACCTTTTCAGGGTGGGCGATGTGAAGCAGAGCATCTATCGCTTCCGCCAGGCGATGCCCGAAATATTCATTGAGCTTAAAAACAAGCTGCCGCTTTATGACGGCGTAAGGAACAACTATCCCTCAAAAATTATTCTCAAAAACAACTTCCGAAGCCGCAGGAGCGTAACCGGCTGCGTTAACTTTGTCTTTTCTCAGGTTATGAGCGAAATGACCGGCGGCGTGGAGTATAACGATGAGGAACAGCTTGTCTTTTCCGCCGCATATGACGAAAAAAAAGACGAATGCGCCGAGTTTCATCTGCTTGAGACTGCGCAGCTTGACACCGATGAAATGAGCAGCACCGAATATCAGGCGGACTATACCGCCGCGCTTGTTGAGGACATTGTTAAAAGCGGCTTCACCGTTAAGGGCGAGGACGGAAGCAGCCGACCCGTAAGATACAGTGACATTGCAATTCTTATGCGCTCATTAAGCGCACGGGGCGAAGCTTATGCCGAAGCGCTCAAAAGGCGCGGCATACCCTGCTTTACCCAGCTTGACGCGGACTTCTTTTCCGCTCCTGAGATAAGCCTTATGCTGAATCTGCTGCGCGTGATTGACAATCCGAAGCAGGATGTTGCGCTTTTAAGCGTGCTGATGTCTCCGCTGTTCGGCTTTTCTCCCGATGAATGCGCCGCAATACGCAGCGCAAACCGCGAGGGAAATATTTATTCATGTCTGCTTTCCGCCGCCGCCCGGGGCGAAAAGCGAAGCCTTGATTTCCTGGAAAAGATAAGCTATTTCCGCAGAATAGCCGTCTGCATGAATATCGTAGACTTTATCCGTACCGTTTATGATGAAACGGGGATAGACGCCGCCGTGCGCTGCGCAAAGGGAGCCTCGGCAAAAAAGGAAAACCTCATGCTTTTGCTTGATTACGCCGATATCTATGAAAAGAGCGGTTATTATTCGCTTTCGGGCTTTGTCCGCTTTGTTGACCGGCTGGAGAGAGCCAAGGGCGATTTGCCCGGCGCCGTCGGCGTTTCGGCGGACGCGGACGTTGTTAGGATAATGACTGTTCACAAGTCAAAGGGTCTTGAATTTCCGGTTTGCATCCTTGCGGGGTGCGGAACGCTTTTCAACCGCAGCGATGAAATTCAGAACGCCGTAATAAGCAGCGAATCCGGGCTCGGACTTATCCGCCGCGACGAGGCCACTCTTGCCCAGTACCCGACGGTCTGCCACAGGGCGGTCAAATGCTCGCTGCGCAGGGACGCCGTGTCCGAGGAAATGCGCGTGCTCTATGTTGCAATGACAAGGGCAAAGGAAAAGCTCATCATGGTTTCCGCAGTCAGAAGCGCGGAAAAGGCGGCGCTCAAGTGCGTTGCAAACATTAACGCCGCGCGGAAAAAGATTACGCCCTTTGCCTCCTCAATGGCGACAAGCTACAGCGACTGGCTTCTTTGTGCGCTTTTGCGCCATGCGGATTTCAAAGAGCTTCGCGAAAGCGCGGGAATTTCCGAAAACATTGTTCTTCCGTCCGATTTCGGAATGAAGCTTGTGATAAAGCGCGGATATGAGGGGAAAATGCCGGCCGAGGAAAAGCCGCAGCGCGCAAGGGTTGACCAAAAGCTTTTGAAAACGCTTGAGGAGCGCTTTTCGTGGCAGTATAAATATGAAAAGCTTTCATACGTTGTCAGCAAGCGCGCGGCGTCGGAGGTTGACAAAAACTTTGTTGACCGCGAATACTTTGCTTCGTCAAGACCCTCCTTCCTTTCCGCCGGACTTACGGGCGCCCAAAAGGGAATTGCCACCC
The DNA here is from genome assembly GCA_016292575.1 of Clostridiaceae bacterium. GTDB lineage: Bacteria > Bacillota > Clostridia > Oscillospirales > Acutalibacteraceae > UBA6857. The sequence goes on from JAEDIH010000027.1 coordinate 16,496, forward strand.
ATTCGTTCATGCAGTTTGCAGATTACGAAAGGGCAAAAGCTGACCTTGAGGGCGAAATCAACGCCGTTTTTGAGCGCGGACTTCTCACGGAAAGGGAAAAAGAAGCCGTTGACAGAAAACAGCTTAAAGCCTTTTTTGAAAGCACGCTTTGCGAGCGTATTCTTAAAAGCACGCTTGTTATGCGCGAAAAAAAGTTCACAATAAATGTTCCGATATCAGAGGTCTATCCGGAGCTTTCGGAGTTTGAGGACGAGAGCGTTATGATTCAGGGTATTGCGGACTGCGCGTTCCTTGAAAACGGGGAGCTTGTTGTCCTTGATTATAAGACCGACAGGCTCAAAACAAAGGAGCAGTTCTGCGAAAAATATAAAAATCAGGT
>JAEDIH010000173.1 GCA_016292575.1 Clostridiaceae bacterium
AAAAAATCAAGCCTTTCTGCACCGCAGTAAAGAGCATTAAAACAGCGGAAAGCTTTTCAAACTGACAGTAACAAAATCTTTATCGGAGTGATAAACAATGGACGTTTCCTCGGCACTCAGTCTTCTTCAAACTGCGGCAGAGCTGGGTCTAATCAGTTCACTGACCGTTCTCTCGCTTTTTCTGAGCTACTCAATGCTTAACGTCTGCGATCTTTCCACCGACGGCTGCTTCACCCTTGGGGCAGTCGTCGGCGCTGTGGTTGCAGTTTCCGGTCATCCCCTACTCTCAATACCGGCGGCAATGGCGGCCGGCGTTCTTTCCGGCTTTGTTACTGCGTTTTTGCAAACAAAAATGGGAATTGACAGTCTCCTTGCCGGTATCATTGTCAACACCGGTCTTTATTCCGTCAATATTGCCGCGATGGGCAACACCTCCCTTGTTAACCTCAATTTTACCGAAACCGTTTTCACAAAGCTTGAAGCGGCGCTGGAAAACACGCCCTTTGCCGGTCAGTATAAGCTCATTATTGCCCTTTCGGCAGTGATACTTGTTGTGCTTTTCCTCTCGTTCTTCCTCAAGACGAACCTTGGTCTTGCGCTGCGCGCAACGGGCAACAATCCGGACATGGTCCGCTCCTCGTCCGTAAACACGGCAACCATCACCATAATAGGTCTTTGCATTTCCAATTCGTTCACCGCCCTTTCGGGCTGTCTGCTTGCTCAGTCGCAGAAGTCGGCAAATATCGACATGGGAACCGGCATGGTCACTATCGCCCTCGCCTCGCTGCTTATCGGAGGAATCCTTTTCAGCAAGCGCAGAGGTATTGCGGTGCGCGCCGTCTGCTCGGTTGTCGGAGCCCTCATTTTCAGGCTTGTTTATACCGCCGCTCTGCGCTTCAATATGCCGGCGTATATGCTCAAGCTTGTTTCCTCGGTCATAGTTATAATTGCAATCTCCGCGCCGTACCTTAAAAAGCAGTTTCCGAAAATTAAAAGGCGTCTTGAGCTGAAAAGCAAAAAGGAGGTTTCAAAAGTATGATGCTTTCAATTTCTCATATTTCAAAAACCTTCAATCCCGGAACAGTTAACGCAAAAACTGCGATACAAGACCTTTCGCTTGAGGTTGAAAAGGGCGATTTCATCACCGTCATCGGCGCAAACGGAGCGGGAAAAAGTACCCTTTTCGGCGCAATCTCCGGCTCCTTCCTCACCGACAGCGGCCGGATAATCCTTGACAAAACCGACATAACCATGATGCCCGAGCACAAAAGGTCAAAAAGCATCGGCAGGCTTTTTCAAGATCCGATGCTTGGCAGTGCTCCGGCAATGAGCATTGAGGAAAACCTTGCCCTTGCCGCACACAGAGGAACCTGGCTCAGCAGCACAACCAAAAAGGACAAGGAGGATTTCCGTGAGCGGCTTTCCGTTCTCGGAATGGGACTTGAGGACAGAATGAAGCAGCCCGTGGGTCTGCTTTCCGGCGGTCAGAGGCAGGCTCTGACGCTCCTTATGGCAACAATCAATCCGCCGAAGCTTCTGCTTTTGGACGAGCACACCGCCGCCCTCGATCCCGGCACGGCGGAAAAGGTTCTTGCTCTGACTGAAAGGACAGTCAGGGAAAACGGACTTACCTGCCTTATGATAACGCACAATATGCAGTCTGCGCTCGACCTCGGCAACCGCACGATAATGATGAACAGCGGAAACATTGTTTTTGATACTAGCGGAGAGGAAAGGAAGAGCCTTTCGGTAGCCGACCTTTTGGCAAGGTTCAAAGACAAGGTCGGAAAAGAGCTTACAACGGACAGAATTCTTCTTTCATAGACGAAACTAAAAAGAAGGTATTTTCTTGGATATTGTCAAAAGGAACGCAAAAATTGCCCTGCGTTACGTTCTTGCAATCTTAAAATGGCTTGCTGTTTCCGCGGTTATCGGGGCGGTCGGCGGCGCAGTCGGCGTTGCTTTCCACATCAGCGTTGAAAAGGTTACGGAGCTTCGCGCCGCGCATGAATGGATAATTTATCTGCTGCCCGTCGGCGGTCTTGCAATCGCCGGGCTATATAAGCTTTTCAAAATGGAAAAGCTCGGAACGGACAACGTTATTGAGTCGATACGGACGGAAAAAAGCGTTCCGTTCCTGCTTGCTCCGCTGATCTTTGTTTCAACCGTCATCACTCATCTTTTCGGCGGCTCGGCAGGCCGCGAGGGCGCGGCGCTCCAGCTCGGCGGCAGCATCGGTGCGCAGGTCGGACGGATAATCAGATTTGACGAAAAGGATATGCACCTTGCAACGCTCTGCGGAATGAGCGCCGTCTTTTCCGCCCTGTTCGGAACGCCTCTGACTGCGGCGTTTTTTGCCCTTGAGGTCATATCAGTGGGCGTTGTTTATTATTCGGGCATTATCCCCTGTCTGACTGCCTCGCTTGTTGCATACCGGATTGCAGGACTGTTCAAGGTGCCGCCCGTCAGATTTGACATCGGCACCGTTCCCGAAACAAGTTTCGGCTCATTTTGGCGGGTCGTCGCTCTTTCCGCTCTTTGCGCGTTGCTGAGCATCGGCTTCTGCCTTTTGATGCATTTTTCGCACAAGGGCGCAGCAAGACTTTTCAAAAACACGTTTTTGCGTGCGTTCATTGGCGGCGCGTTTGTTGTTGTCCTGACGCTCATCTTCGGTCGCGATTACAACGGCGCCGGTATGAACATTATTGAAAACGCGATGAACGGACACGCCGAACCGTTTGCGTTCCTGCTCAAAATGCTTTTCACCGCCGTAACTATCGGCTTCGGCTTCAAGGGCGGCGAAATTGTTCCGACATTTTTCATCGGCTCAACATTTGGCTGCGTTATCGGCACGCTCATTGGTCTTGACCCCGCCTTTGCGGCGGCGCTCGGTCTGGTTTCGCTGTTCTGCGGCGCGGTCAACTGTCCTATTGCTTCGGTCTTTCTGAGCATTGAGCTTTTCGGTGCAGGCGGAATTGTGTTTTTTGCCGTTGCCTGCGCAGTGAGCTTTGCCCTTTCCGGCTACTTCGGACTTTACTCAAGCCAGAAGATTATCTACTCTAAAACCAAAGCGGAATTTATAAACATTTTAACAGCGCAGGAGCTTAAATGAGGAGTTCTTCGGTGAAGTGTTTTGGGTTGTTTCTACAGTGCAACGGGCAAAGTACTTAGTGCGCGAAAAAATTATCTATTATCTATTATCCATTATCCATTATCTATTATCTAAAATCCCCGGTTGTGCAAACGGTTTACACCCGTCCGCTCCGCTGGGGGTTACTTTTTCAGACAGTATCCGAGGGGCAGCTCTACGGATTTTGCTTTTATGCCGTTCCTTTGTGGGTAAATCGTTATAATAATTTATATCCGTCCGCTCCGCTGGGGGTTACTTTTGTCATGCGTCACAAAAGTAACCAAAAAGACTTTTTCGGTACGGCGCAAGAGGGAATCAAAATGACGGCTTTGCGGGGGAAAA
>JAEDIH010000174.1 GCA_016292575.1 Clostridiaceae bacterium
CCTGCCGCGATGAAAAGACTATTACCGAAATGTGTCTTGCCGGAATGAGCGTTGCAAGGCTCAACTTTTCCCACGGCTCCTATGAAGAACACGATCAGAACATTAAGCTTATTAAAAAGGTGCGCAAAAAGCTTCATCTTCCCGTTGCAATAATGCTTGACACAAAGGGTCCCGAGTACAGAATAAAGACGTTTAAAAATAAAAAGGCAGTCCTTAAAGACGGAGATGAGTTCACATTCAGAACAGATGATGTTGAGGGTGACGAAACACAGGTTTCCGTCACATATAAGGATCTTCCCAAGGAGCTTTCCGTGGGTGAAAAGGTGCTTGTTAACAACGGTCTTCTGATTTTTGAGGTTGTGAAGATTGAAAAGAACGCAATCATCACAAAGGTAATCGCAGGCGGCGAGATCTCCGACAGAAAGAGCATGTCTTTCCCGAACAAGGTCATGCACCACGATTATCTCAGCGAACAGGACAAGCAGGATCTTCTTTTCGGAATGGAGAGGGACGTTGACTTTATTGCCTGCTCCTTTGTTTCGCAAAAAAGCGACCTTGAGGCGGTCAAAAACTTCCTTAGCGAAAACGGCTATGACGATATCAGCCTTATCGCAAAGATAGAAAACCGCTCCGGAGTTGATAATATCGAGAAGATTGCCGAGGAATGTGACGGCATTATGATTGGCCGCGGCGACATGGGTGTTGAAATTCCGTTTGAGCAGGTTCCTGCCATTCAGAAAAAGCTTATCACAACCTGCCGTCTGCTCGGAAAGCGCGTTATCACCGCAACGGAAATGCTGGAGTCAATGATCCATAATCCGCGCCCGACAAGAGCGGAAATTTCGGACGTTGCCAACGCTGTTTATGACGGCACAAGCGCAGTCATGCTTTCCGGCGAAACGGCCGCAGGAAAATTCCCCGTTCTTGCCGTTCAGACCATGGCGAAGATTGCCGAGGAAACGGAAAAGAGTATAAACTATAAAAAGCGCTTCTGGTCAACACCGTTCAAAATTAAAAACACTCTTGACGCCATCTCGCACGCAACCTGCGGAATGAGTATTGACATAAACGCAAAGGCAATCGTTGCCTGCTCGCTTTCGGGAACAACGGCAAGAATGATTTCCCGTTTCCGCTCGCCCGTGGATATCATAGGTCTGACCGTGAACGAAAAGACCTATCACCGCCTTGCGCTTTCCTGGGGAGTTACTCCGGCACTTTGCGATGTTTTTCAGTCTATTGATGTTTTGTTCTATACCGCAACAGGGGTTGCAAGGGACAAGTTCGGACTGAAAAAGGATGAGCTAATAGTCATCACCGGCGGTCTTACCAACGGAATTTCCGGCAATACCAACCTTATCAAGGTTGAAAAGGTCTGACGGTTATAATATTCACCGGGACTGTTCACGTTTAACGCTTTTTGCTTTTTAATGTGACAGTTCCGGTTCGATTTTTTTGCAGTTCGCAATTTGCACAAGGCAGAACGACAAAATCATTGCAATTTATACAAAAAAGTTTCAAAAGGTGGTGGAAAAACGCAACGCCGGGTGGTATAATATATCGCTCAATCAAATACAGGTTTTTTTTCGGAGGACAAGAAATGCAAAAGGAAAACAAAATGGGGGTCATGCCGATAGGGCGGCTCGTTGTTTCAATGTCTGTGCCAATGATGCTTTCAATGCTTGTTCAGGCACTTTATAATATTGTTGACAGCATGTGGGTCTCCCGGGTCTGCGAGGATGCTCTGACCGCCGTTTCGCTCGCTTTCCCGGTTCAGAACCTGATGATCGGCGTTGCAACGGGTACCGGCGTGGGTGTTAACGCCCTGCTTTCAAGGAGTCTCGGCGCAAAGGATTACGACAGGGCGAACACCGTTGCTTCAAACGGCGTTTTTCTTGCCGTTATCAGTTCGGTGATTTTTTTCTTCCTCGGAGTTTTTGCCGTTCCGCTGTTTTTCAGGACTCAGGTTGCCGCCGATTCGCCGATATATGTTTACGGCGTTGACTATCTTACCGTTTGCTGCGCGTTTTCGTTCGGCGTTTTCGGTCAGATTATGGTTGAAAGGCTAATGCAGTCAACGGGTCGCACCGTCCTTTCAATGATTACTCAGCTCATCGGAGCAGTTATCAACATGATTCTTGATCCGCTGTTTATTCTCGGAGTGGGTCCTTTTCCCCGTCTTGAGGCAAAGGGAGCCGCCATTGCCACGGTCACCGGTCAGATTATCGCTTTCATCGTTGCCCTCGTTCTCAATCATCACTTCAACAGGGAGGTCAGCTTAAAGCTCAGAGGCTTCAGACCGAACGGAAGAATTATCGGCGAGATTTACAAGATAGGCGTTCCGTCAATCATCATGGTTGCCATCGGCTCTGTTATGACCTATTCATTGAACAAAATTCTTCTCACCTTTACAAAAACCGCCGCGGCTGTTTTCGGTGTATACTTCAAGCTGCAGTCCTTTGTGTTCATGCCGGTTTTCGGAATGAACAACGGCATCATTCCGATAATTGCTTTCAACTACGGCGCAGGCAACCGCCGGCGCATGACAAAAACGGTGCGCTTCAGCATGGTTCTTGCCTGCTCAATTATGGCTGTCGGCACTGCGCTGATGTGGATTATTCCGGAAACAATGCTCAAAATTTTTGACGCTTCGGACAACATGCTTGCCATCGGCGTCCCCGCGCTGAGAACAATCAGCCTTTCATTTGTTGTTGCAGGCTTCTGCATTGCAATGGGGTCGGTATTTCAGGCTATCGGAAAAAGCTATTTTTCAATGATAGTTTCCTTTACCCGTCAGCTTGTTGTTCTTGTTCCAACGGCATATCTCCTTTCAAAAACAGGCGTACTTGAAAATGTATGGTGGGCTTTCCCGATTGCGGAGGTCTTTTCCTTCGCCGTGACGCTGATTTCGTATTCCTATGTGTATAAAAAGATTATCTCCCATGTTGGAGAAAAGCAAGTCACCGCCGAAGAAAACAACCTTACAGAAACAAAGGAAAGCGACACTTGACAAATGTTTCCTTCTGTGCTAACATACCCATGACAGTAAACTCGCTTTAAAGGGGAGTAGTTCATCGCTGCAAATCGACATCTCGTCTTTCGGCTTTCAAAAGACCGGTTTGCAGACCGTGTTTTTCGGTAACAAGACCTTTAACAGAACATACCCGACTTTTGATTCAGGCTATGTTTTGCTAAAGGTTTTTTGCATATAAATAAATCAAGTAATCAGAGAGTTACTTAAGAAAGGAAAGAACTATGAATTACTGTTTAAGCCAGGTTGATGATGTTCTTCGGGAACTCAAGACCTCAAAAGACGGTCTGACAAGTGAAGAAGCCGCAAAGCGCCTTGAGCAGAACGGAAAAAACAAGCTTGCCGAAGCGAAAAAGGATTCGCTT
>JAEDIH010000175.1 GCA_016292575.1 Clostridiaceae bacterium
GCGGTCTTTACTGCAACCTCAAGCGTCTGCGTAACGGGGCTTACCCTCATTGATCCGGCCGTTACGCTTTCAAGGTACGGTCAGGTTCTTCTGCTGATTCTGATTGAAATAGGCGGAATAAGCATGGTTACGTTCGCCTCCTTTTTTATCTTTACTTTCAAAAAGCATTCGGCACTTCGCAGTATGCGCCTTGCGCAGGAATATACGAATGTTGATGTGTTTTCTCAGGTTAAGCCGCTTGTGCGCACGATTGTTGAGGTAACGGTCCTCTGCCAGCTTCTCGGAACGGTTCTGCTGTGCGTTCGCTTTGTTCCGCGCTTCGGCGCAAAGGGCATATGGCTTTCAATGTTTACCGCCGTTTCGGCCTATTGCAATGCGGGCTTTGACCTTTTCGGCATTGAAAAGGAGTTCGGCTCAATGATAAACTACAACGGCGACTTTCTGGTCATGGGCGTTGTTATTGCAATGATTATCCTCGGAGGAATCGGGTTTTATGTTTTCTACGATCTTCTGACTTACCGGAAAACGCACCGCCTGAGTCTCCACACCAAGACGGCGCTTATCACCGCCGGAATACTTATCCTCGTCGGCTTTATCTGCGTTTTTGTTCTCGAATATAACAATCCTCAGACGCTGAAGCCACTGCCGTTTTATCAAAAGCTTTCCGCTTCGCTTTTTCAGTCGGTAACAACAAGAACGGCAGGCTTTGCCTCGCTGGACATTGCTTCGCTCGGCGATGTTACAAAGATTGTAATGATGCTGCTTATGTTCATCGGTGCGGGCAGCGGTTCAACCGGCGGAGGAATTAAAACGACCACCTTTGCCGTTCTTGTAATGACCGTTGTTTCCGTTATCAGAAGCAGAAAGGACACCGTTGTGCTCAAAAAGCGCGTAAGCCACGCCATTGTTGCAAAATCGCTTGCAATCGCAGCGCTTTCAATGCTTATCGTTTTCCTTGCAACCTGCGTCCTTTCGTGGAACGTCCGGTCAACAAACGGCACCGATCTGCTTTTTGAGGCCGTTTCCGCGTTTTCAACCTGCGGACTTTCAACCGGCGTAACGGCTCAGGCAGGCACTGTCGGTCTTTGGGCGCTGATTGTTTCAATGTATATCGGCAGAATAGGTCCGATGTGCTTTGTAATCTCTCTTAATTCGCGCAAGGAGCGTGACAGCGAAATTGTTCCGGAGGGCAGAATAATGGTAGGCTGACCGGACAACAGTCATTTTTTGCCTTTCTTTTTCATAGCTATTACCGTACGGATTTTTCACGGAAAGGAACGGTGACAGCTTTGGAGGAAAACAGAAAAGCAGAAAAACGCAGGAAAGAAAAGGATGACGGCTTTTTTTCCGTCACTCTTTGCCAGGTAATTTTTTCGGTTATTGCCGTTCTTTCACTGCTTGTCATTGCAAAAAGCGGTTCGCAGGCGGCGCAGAATCTGAAAGACGATTTTCAGTTTCTCATGAGCCGATCCTTTCTTGAGGGAGACTTTGAAAGCACGCTCAAGAGCATAAAGGATTATCTTGACTCACCGGCAGAAATTTCGGTCTTCAAACTGTTTTCAAAGGACAAGGAGGAAACCGGCACAACCGAAAGCGACGTTACAGAGCCGTCCGACGAAAAGGAAACGTCTGAGAAAACCGACGAAACAACAACGCCCGAACCGACTGCTCCCGAAACAACAACCGCAGAGACAACTGCCGCCGAAAAAGCAACGGTGAAAAAAACATCGCTTTCCATTTCAAAAAATGCCGGCGGAAAAGATCTTTCAACATATAAAGCAAAAGAGGGAACAACGTTTTCCCCGACCGAAACCACCGCTCCGATTGTTAAGCCGGTCAGCGGCTCATATACGTCATACTTCGGTTACCGCACAAACCCTATTACGGGAAACAACACCTTCCACACGGGAATTGACATCGCGGCGGCGCAGGGGACAAAAATCAAAGCGGCCTATCCCGGAACGGTCAGAAAAACGGGCGAGGACTCAAGGAGCGGAAAATATATCTATCTGACTCATTCAAACGGGTTTGAAACGCTTTATTGCCATTGCAGCAAAATTCTTGCCGAAGAGGGAGCTGTTATCCGTCAGGGCGAAACCGTTGCCCTTGTCGGAAGCACGGGCTGGTCAACGGGTCCGCATTTGCATTTTGAGGTGCATAAAAACGGTACGCGCCTTGACCCGCTCCCGATTTTGAATAAAAATGACGGTTGACTTTGGAAGAACAAAGCTGAAAATCGGCTTTTCGTTCTTCCTTGTTGCGTCGCTCATGCTCCTTTTGTCGGACTCAAAAATTGCGCTGATGTGCTTTTTGTCCTCCGCGGCGCATGAGCTCGGTCACCTTTTTATGATGCTTATTTTTTCGCAAAGACTTCGCCTTATAAGCTTCGGCGCGTTTGGAATACGCATTGAAAAGGATGAGAGCGTTTTCCAAAGCTACAGCAGGCAGGCACTTGTTGCCCTGGGCGGAGTTTTTGTAAATTTTATCATCTGTGCCGCTGCGGCTTTTTGTTATTTCCTTTTCAAAAGTCTTGATGCTGCGGCGCTCTTTTTTGTCAATGTTTTCATTGCCGCGCTCAACCTTATGCCGGCAAAAAGCCTTGACGCATGGAACGCACTTCACTGCGCTTTTATGCTGAAAATGAGCGAGCAAAAAGCACTCAAAACGCTGTCGGTTATTTCGGCTGTGACGGTGATTGCGTTTTGCGCCTTTTGCGTTGTTTATTATATTTTTTTCGGTTTCAACGCAAGCCTTACGGCTGTGTGTATATATTTAATATTTCTGGAATTTAGGAACGGAGAATCTGATGGTTAGTAAAGAAGTTGAAAAAATCCTGCCCCTTATTCAAAAGCCCGGTCGTTACATCGGCGGTGAATTGAATTCGGTCATAAAGGATAAAGAAAAGGTTGCGTTGCGCTATGCGTTCTGCTTCCCTGACAGCTATGAAATAGGAATGTCCCACCTCGGAATGAAGATACTTTATTCCATTGCAAACGAGCGAGAGGACGTCTGGTGCGAGCGCGTTTTTGCTCCGTGGCACGACATGGAGGCTCAGATGCGCAAGCACTCAATTCCTCTTTATGCCCTTGAAAGCGGCGACGCAATCAAGGATTTTGATCTTATTGCTTTCACGCTCATGTATGAGCTTTCCTATTCAAATGTGCTCAATATGCTTGACCTTGCCGGACTTCCCGTCAGAGCGGCGGAAAGGCAAACGCTCACGCCGATAGTTATCGGCGGCGGACCTTGCGCCTGCAATCCGGAGCCGATGGCGGAGTTTTTTGACATCTTTTCCCTCGGCGAGGGAGAGGAGGTCTATGACGAATTATTCGATCTCCTTGAAGAATGCAAAAAAAACGGCAGCTCCAAGGAGGAATTTCTGCGCCG
>JAEDIH010000028.1 GCA_016292575.1 Clostridiaceae bacterium
ATCTGACGAAAAATCTGACGGCGTAATCTGTACATCAGATTTATTCAGAGCTTCCCTAAGTTGATTCATAAACCGCCGGTCGGTTTTCTTTCGCCCGGCGGTTATAAGAGATGTAAAAAGGGTAACCGCCAATCACGGTTACACGGAAAGAGGGAAAAGCAAAATGGCTGAAATGACTCCGATGATGAAGCAGTACCTTGAAATTAAAAAGCAGTATCCGGACGCAATTTTGTTCTTTCGCCTCGGTGATTTTTACGAAATGTTCTTCGATGACGCAAAAACCGCCTCGCGTGAGCTTGAACTGACCCTGACGGGAAAAAGCTGCGGTCTTGAGGAGCGCGCGCCGATGTGCGGCGTTCCCTTCCACAGTGCCGACAGCTACATTGCAAAGCTTGTTTCCAAGGGCTATAAGGTTGCAATCTGCGAGCAGACCGAGGATCCGGCAGAGGCAAAGGGTCTTGTCAGCCGTGACGTTATCCGCGTTGTTACCAAAGGCAGCGTTATTGAAAACAGTATGCTTGACGACTCAAAAAACAACTATCTCACCTGCGTTTACCTTTCCGAAAACGGGGGAGGAATCTGCTTTACCGACGTTTCAACCGGCGTGCTGAACGTCACCTCGTTTTCAGGCAAGGGAACGGAAAACAAAATCATTAACGAGCTTGGCGTTTTCTCTCCGAGCGAGATCGTTCTCAACCGTCGCTGCGCCGATAACAAGGCTGTTGCTTCTTTCATCACAAAACGAATGGAGGCCTCCTGCGAGGTTTATCCTGAGGAAAGCTTCTCCTTTGAAGCTTGCCTTTCGGAATGTGAAAATCATTTTTCCGAAGATAAGCTGTCCTCCTCGGGCATTAAGGAAAGCCCCGAAGCCGTTGTCGCTGTCGGCGCGGCTATAAGATATCTTAAAGATGTTCAGAAAAACGAGGTTGAAAATATCACGGATATCAACTTCTATTCGGAAAATCAGTATATGAAAATTGATTTTTCAACCAAGCGCAATCTTGAAATTACCGAAACCATGCGCAACCGTGAAAAAAAAGGCTCCCTTTTGTGGGTGCTTGACAAAACAAAGACTTCAATGGGCAAACGACTGCTTCGGACATGGCTTGAAAAGCCGCTTGTCAGTTATGCGGCCATTACAAAAAGGCAGAACGCCGTGGACGAGCTTGTTTCAAACGGCGCCTGTCTTTCCGAGCTTCAGTTCGCCCTTTCCAATATATTCGACATTGAGCGCCTTATCACCAGAGTCGTTTATGAAACGGCGAACGCAAAGGAGCTTAATTCGCTCAAGCAGACCCTTGAGCAGCTTCCGCTTGTTAAGGCGGCGCTTTCAAAAATGAAAAGCACATATCTCAAACAGCTTTGCTCCTGCGTTGACCTGCTTGAGGATGTTTATGAGCTTATTGACGCGGCGATTGACCCGGAAGCTCCGTTCTCCGTCCGCGAGGGCGGAATGATCCGCGACGGCTTTAACGAGGAGCTGGACTCGCTTCGCTATATTGAAAAAAACGGCAAGCAGTATATTACTGACATTGAAACCGCCGAAAAGGAAAAAACAGGAATACCGAAGCTGAGAATCGGCTATAACCGCGTTTTCGGCTACTATATTGAGGTCACAAACTCATATAAGGCTCTTGTTCCCGATACCTATATAAGAAAGCAGACCCTTGCAAACTGCGAAAGATACATTACTCAGGAGCTGAAAGACCTTGAAAGCAAGGTTCTCGGTGCCCAGGAGCGCAGTGTCAAGCTTGAATATGAAATCTTCTGCCAGGTCAGAAAGGCGGTTGCAAACGAATATAACCGTATTCAGCAGACCGCCGCAGCCGTTGCGACTGCGGACGTCCTTTGTTCGCTTGCCGAGGCGGCTGTTGAAAACAACTACGTCTGCCCCTCAATGCATGACAACAGCGTGATTGAAATTATTGACGGGCGACACCCCGTTGTTGAAAAGGTTCTGCGCGACACTCCCTTTGTTCCGAACGATACCTATCTTGACTGCGCGGACAACCGCTGCGCAATCATCACGGGTCCGAATATGGCCGGAAAATCAACATATATGCGTCAGGTGGCACTGATTTGTCTTATGGCGCAGATTGGCTCCTTTGTTCCGGCAAAGCGCGCCGAGCTTTCAATAATTGACAGCATTTATACAAGAGTCGGCGCGTCCGATGACCTCGCCTCGGGTCAGTCAACGTTCATGGTTGAGATGAACGAGGTTGCCTCGATTCTCAAATCCGCAGGCAAAAACAGCCTTATTATCCTTGACGAGGTCGGCCGTGGAACCTCAACCTTTGACGGAATGAGCATTGCAAGGGCTGTTCTTGAATATATTGCAGACAAGCGCAAAATCGGCGCAAAGACCCTTTTTTCAACGCATTACCATGAGCTGACCGAGCTTGAGGGCAAGCTTGACGGCGTTAAGAACTATAACATCTCCGTCAAAAAACGGGGAAGCACAATAACGTTCCTGCGCCGCATTGTCCGCGGCCCTGCCGACGGCAGCTACGGAATTGAGGTTGCAAAGCTTGCCGGCGTACCGTCCGGCGTTGTCAACCGCGCAAGGGAAATTCTCCTTGAGCTTGAAAGCGAGGACAGAAAGCTCAGAACGACCGCAAAAGCTGAGTTCGGCGCCGAGGAGGAGGAATCCGAGGAGCCGATGCAGCTCTCGCTTGAAGCAAAGCTTGACGATGAAATAATCAACGAGCTTAAAAATATTGACACCGATACTCTCACGCCGCTTGAGGCGCTGACCACGCTTTATAAGCTTGCGCAAAAGGCGCGGAATAAGGGATAATTCATTAAAAAGGAAGGTGAAAATGTGGGAAGAATCAACGTTTTGCCAAAGAGAATTGCAGAACTTGTTGCCGCCGGGGAGGTTGTTGAACGCCCTGCTTCGGTTGTAAAGGAGCTTTGCGAAAATTCGATTGACGCTCTTGCAACCGCTGTCACGGTTGAGATACGAAGCGGCGGAATAACCTATATCCGTATTACCGACAACGGCTGCGGAATCTTTCGAGATGACGTTCCGAAAGCCTTTTTGAGCCATGCTACCAGCAAAATTCAAAAGGCGGAGGATTTGAACAGCATTTTCACCCTCGGCTTCCGCGGCGAGGCTCTCGCTTCGGTTGCCGCCGTTTCAAGGGTGGAGCTTTTTACAAAAACCGCAGACGAGGAAAACGGAACGTTCTTTTCAATCGCGGGCGGAGTTCAGGAGAAGTACGAAACTGCCGGCTGTCCGGACGGAACAACCATCGTTGTGCGCGACCTTTTCTATAACACTCCGGCAAGGATGAAGTTCCTCAAAAAGGACGTCAGCGAGGCCAACGCCGTTGCCGACGTTGTTGATAAGCTTGCCCTTTCCCACCCGGAAATAAGTTTCCGTTTTATCCGCGAGGGCAAGCAGACCCTCATCACTCCGGGAGACGGAAAGCTCATTTCGGTCATCTACTCTTTGTTCGGCAGAGTTTTTGCCGAGGGTATGCTTGAAACCTCCTATGAGCTTGACAAAATCGGCGTTTCCGGCTTTGTTTGCAAGCCCACCGCCGCCCGTCCGTCAAGGGCGATGCAGTATTTCTTTTTGAACGGCCGTTTCATCAGGTCGCGTTCCTGCGCCGCTTCAATGGAAAACGCCTATAAAAATTCGATAATGGTCGGAAAATTCCCGGCCTGCGTGCTGAATATCACGGTTGAGCCGCACAGTGTTGACGTGAACGTTCACCCGGCCAAGACCGAGGTGCGCTTCAGCGATGAAAGGCGCGTGTCCTCCGCCATATACTACGCGGTGAAAAACGCCCTTTCGGAGTATGACACGCGCGTTCAGATTGACCTTGCAAAAATTGCGCAGAAAACAAAACCGGAAGCGTCCCAGCTTTATATGGTTGAGGACGAGCCTGCAAAAAAGGAACAAACCAAAAAAGGACAAAGCGAGCCTCAGCGCCCTGAGCCGAAAAAGGATTTTTGGCAGTCTATGCCGGCAAAACAGTTCAAAAAAGCGGGTGGCCTTGCTTCGCCGAAAAGTGATAAACTTTCCCACCGCACGGAGGAAAACGAGCCGGATTTGGTTGCAGCGTTTAAAAATAAAAGGCTTTCCGAACAAAAACAGCCGCAAACCAATATGAATATCCCCACAAAGCAGCAAAATCCTGCTGTTTTGAATAAGCCGGTTCAGCCGCAAAGCAAGCCGCTTGAAAAGTCTGAACCGAAAAAGCCGGAGAATGAAAAAATCGGACTCCAATCGCCGGGCGTTTCAATAACCGACAAAAAGCCGCCGAAGCCGCTGCGCCTTTTGGGCGAGGCTTTCAAAACATATATCATCTGCGAATATGACGGAAAGGTCTGCATAATTGACAAGCACGCGGCGCACGAAAGGGTTATCTTCAACCGCATGAAGGCGGAACGGGAAAAAAAGGACGCCTCGTCGCAGGTACTTCTCTCTCCCGTAACCGTCACGCTCAGTAAAAGCGAATACAGCGTGATACTTGAAAACCTTGACGTTTTTTCAAAGTGCGGCTTTCTTCTTGAGGACTTCGGAAACGGCGCGGTGCTTGTCCGCGAATGTCCGATGCTCCTTGAAAGCGATGATGTTGCAGATGTTGTAGTTGAAATTGCGAACAATCTTTCGCTAAACAAGACGGAGGTTCAAGCGGAAAAGATTGACCGTATCTATCACACGGCGGCATGTAAGGCGGCAATCAAAGCCGGATATAAAAACTCAACCGCCGAGCTGAAAGCCCTTGCAGAGCGCGTGCTCTATAACGATGATGTGCGTTATTGTCCGCACGGACGTCCGGTGCTTGTTGAAATGAGCAAATATGACCTTGAAAAGCAGTTCGGAAGAATACAGTAAAAGGGAGGAGCAACGGTGAAAAAGCCCCTTGCAGTTGCGCTCGTCGGTCCCACGGCGAGCGGAAAAAGCTCGCTTGCGGTAAAAATTGCAAAGCATTTTACCGGCGAGGTCGTGTCCGCCGATTCAATGCAGATTTATAAGCGCATGGACATTGCAACCGCAAAGGTTACCGCTGAGGAAATGCAGGGCGTGCCGCACCACCTCATAGACTTTGTTGAACCGTGGGAAAGCTTCTCTGTTGCCGAATACAAAGCCCTTGCGCTCTCCTGCATCGGCGATATCGTCAAAAGGGGAAAGCTTCCCGTCCTTGCCGGCGGAACCGGCTTTTATGTTGATACCGTTATCAATAACACAAGCTTTCTCGACTATGAAAAGACCGATATCCGAAAAAAGCTTCTGCTTCGTGCGGAAAACGAGGGGGTTGAAGCGCTTTGGAACGAGCTTTCAAAGGTCGACAAAGAAAGCGCGGAAAAAATCCATAAAAACGATCTGAAACGCATTGTCCGCGCGCTGGAGCTTTACGACACAACGGGCAGAACCATGA
Source organism: Clostridiaceae bacterium (assembly GCA_016292575.1). GTDB lineage: Bacteria > Bacillota > Clostridia > Oscillospirales > Acutalibacteraceae > UBA6857. The sequence goes on from JAEDIH010000028.1 coordinate 5,394, forward strand.
CCGAGCAGCGCAGGCTTTCCCACCTTGAGGAAAGCGGATATTCGTTCTGCATAATCGGTCTTACTGCCGAAAACAGGCAGTTTCTCTATGACAGAATTGACAGGCGCGTTGACCTTATGCTCAAAAACGGTCTGCTTGAGGAAGCAAGAAGCTTTTTTGGGAGTGAGCATTCCCAAACCGCAAAGCAGGCGATAGGCTATAAGGAGCTGAAGCCGTATTTTGACGGCGTTCTCACCCTTGAGGAAGCGGCGGAAAACCTGAAGCGCGAAACGCGCCGCTACGCAAAGCGCCAGCTTTCATGGTTCAGGCGCAACGAAAACATAAACTGGCTTTATATTGACAAGGAAAGCGAAGAAACGCTTTTTATAAAAAGCCTTGAAATTATTGAAAACTTCATTGAAAAAGCAAAAGGTGAATCCGATGAAGAAAACCCAGAACTTTAAAACAGTCGTGATTATGCTTTGCATTGCCGGCGTAATTGTGCTTGCCTATGCCGTTCAGGGCGTCTATTTCAGCTATACCGGAAGCGTTGAAACCGAGTATATTTTTGAAACGGACGACAAGCAGGTTGTAACGGTCGAGGGCTTTGTTGTCCGCGATGAAAACAGAACGGAAAACGGAAAGAATATCTCCATTCTTGAAAAAAGCGGGGACCGCACCTATGTTCCCGTGGTTTCCGACAGCGCGAGCGTTGCAAACGGGCAGACCATTGCTCTCTCGTTTGAAAACGAGCAGGACGCAAAGGCCTATAACGAAAGCCTTGTGCTTGAGGAAAAAATTGACCATCTGACTCAGCTTCAGTATCAGGGGAATTTCAGCCATATCAATGTCATGACGCTCAATTCGGAAATTTCCTCTGCCGTTAACGATTATATGAAAATTCTTGAGTCCGGCAACTATTCGGGGCTTGACGACTCGGTGCGTAATATCAGCTATAAGATTACAACGCGCCAGCTTGCAACGGGAACAAAGCTCAACTTTTCTCCGCTCATTTCGCAATATAAAAAGCAAAAAAACAGTCTGCTTAAAACCATCAGCGGAAAAAAGGCTGTCAAAACCGAATATGCCGGCTACTTTGTAAGTCAGGTTGACGGCTATGAGTCCGCGGCGGATTACAAAAGTATTGCAGAGGGAAAAATCGACTCCGCAGGCATCCAAAAGCTTCTTGAAAGCAAGAGTGTAAAAACGGAAAACACCTTTGGAAAAATCATCGGTCAGCACACCTGGTACTTTGTCTGCAATCTTCCCTTGAACGAAGCCTCCGTTGTAAAGACCGGATATTACGTTGACGTCAGCTTTCCCGATAAAGGCATAAACAACCTTTCAATGTCTGTCCATAGCGTATCAAGCCGCGCCGGGGATACCATTGCAGTTGTGCTCAAGTGTACCTCGATGAACAGGGAAATTTCGGCTTTGCGCAAGGAGCGCGCGCAAATTACCGTTAAGACATATACGGGGCTTCGCATCAGCAACGAGGCGCTCACCATGGATGAAAACGGAACCGAGGGCGTCTACACCCTCAACGGAAAGCGCGTTTCCTTTAAGCCGGTCAACATCATTCATTACGGAGATAACTATGTTATTGCAACTGCGGTCACATTTTATAATGACGACGGCAGCGTGGATTATGAAAAAACTGCCGACGCCGAAATCAAGGCGTTCGATCAGGTTATTACAAAGGGGCGTAATTTAAGTGACGGAAAAGTTATCGGTTGAAGAAAGATTCCTGAATATTGAGCATAATCTTGAGTATATCAACAGCCGCATTGCCGAGTCTGCCGAAAAAAGCGGACGAAAACGCGGCGACATCAAGCTTATGGCTGTTACAAAGACCGTTGAGCCGATTTTCATCAATCATGCCATTGACTGCGGAATTGATCTCATCGGCGAAAACAAGGTTCAGGAATTTCTTTCAAAAAAGGAGTATCTGAAGCTTGAAAAATGCAAAGCGCATCTTATCGGGCATCTTCAGACAAACAAGGTCAGGCAGATTGTCTCTCAGGTTTCAATGATTCAGTCCGTGGACAGCCTGAAGCTTGCGCGCGAGATTGAAAAGCAGTCGCAAAAGCTCGGCGTTACCACCGATTGCCTCATTGAGGTCAACGTTGGTGAGGAGGAGAGCAAAACGGGCATTGATTTTTCCGCTGTTCTGCCTTTGCTTGAGGAAATTTCCTCAATGAGCGCCGTGTCCGTTAAAGGACTTATGGCGATTCCTCCGATTTGCGAGGAAAAAGGGCAGTTGTGCAAATATTTTGAAAAAATGCACCGTTTGTTTGTTGACATCAAGGCTCAAAATATAGATAATATAAATATGCAGATTCTCTCGATGGGTATGTCGGGCGATTATAATGAAGCAATTTTATGCGGGGCGAATCTTGTCAGAATTGGCTCGTCGATTTTCGGCCCCAGGTTGTATTAAAGAAAGGACATGATACCAATGAAGTTTTTTGACAGCTTAAAGGACGGTTTCAAAAGAGTTGTAAGTTTTTCCGATGATGAAGATTATGACGATGACGAAAACTACGGCGATGACGATTATGACGATGACGACTATGATGACGACGAAGCCGTTGCGCAAACAAAGAAAAAAGAGGGCGAAAAAACGCACTATGACCTTTCCTCCTCTCCTGCCTATAACCCTCCGGAATACGGCAAAAAGTCCTCTGACGGCTCTGCCGCTTCGGGCACTTTCAAGCCGATTCAGAAGAACAGCTCAAACCTTTATAAGATTGACTCAAAGCCGCAGCCGAAAAAGCTCAAGGTCACTCTTTTTGTCCTTGAGGACATGGACGACGCAAGGAATGTTGCCGACTGCATGATCGAAAGGGGAGTAGTCACCCTTGCGGACATGACAAAGCTTCCGACCGAAAGCGTCCGCCGCGTGCTTGATTTCCTTGACGGTGTAAAATACGTCTGCAAGTCCAAGATTGAGGTCATTGCTGAAAAAATTTACCTCATCGTTCCTGAGGCCGCGGAGCTTTCGGGCGACTTTTTCAGCCAGACGGAGAAGCCCTCTTTCTTTTAATCGGCAGCGAATTACGGGGCTTTTTAAGGATATTTTCAATCAAAGGAGAGATGAAAAATGATGGTTCCGAATCAAATTAAAATGCAAAACTTTTCCTCTGCCGGCCGCGGCGCATATAAATCTTCTGAGGTTGACGCCTTTATGCAGAGGGTCTATGCAAGCTATGCCGAGCTGTATTCGGAAAACGTCGAGCTGAAAAAGAAGTTCGCTTCGCTTCGTGATATTATCGAAGAATACAATGCAGGCAAAAACGCCATTGCAACAGCCCTTGTTAAGGCGCAGACCGTTGCCGACCAGACTGTTGAAAGCGCAAAGAACGCCTCGGACGCAATGCTTGCGGACGCCGAAAGGAAAGCCAAGGCTCTCATTGATGAAAAAACAAAGGACGCCTGCGAATATGCCGAAAAAATGAAGCAGACTGCCGATGAGGAGCTTGAAAAGGCCAGGGAGGAAATTCAAAGGCTCACCGGACAGGCGAATACCGAAGCCAAAAAGTATATCGACGAGGTCAACGCAAAGGCAAAGCAGATTATTGCCGACGCAAACGCAAAGGCCGCTCAGATTGTTGCAAGAGCCTTCAGCGACGCAAAGAAAGCTCAGGACAGGAAAAACGAGCTTATTGCCGACGCAAAGGACGAGTACATGACCGTTAAGGGTGAGGTTACAGAGTTCAAAAAAGGCGCGCTTTCCCTCATGAAAAATCTGCTGCCGAAGCTTGAAGCCCTCAAGATTCCCGATTTTGTTTTTGAAAGCGAGCAGGAAGAGGAGCTTGTTGTTCCCGAGCCTGTTGAGCCGGAGTCCGATCCTCTTGAGCGTACACTCAGGTTTGAGGACATTGACCTTTCTGCAAAGGAAAATGAAAAACCGGGCGAAAGCCTTCTTAACGAAGAACCGGTCGTTAAGGAAAAAAAGACCGAGCCTGCCCCCAAAAAGGCGTATATCCCGTCCGCAGACGAATATGTCAAGCATATTTTTGATTCCATTGATCTTCCGAAAAGCGGCGCCGGAAAAGCCGTTCCTGCCGATGAAAAGAAGAAGCCTGCGCCGGGAGTCGGATATAACGGAAACAAAACAAGCTTCAGCGTTTCCGAGGATTTCGATCTGTTTTCCGATGATGATTAATTGATTGATTCTGGTGTGTTTTTATGATACAAATCGTTTCCCTTGCCGTAATTGCCGTGCTTACCGCAGCGGATCAGCTCATAAAGTATTTCGTGCTGACCTATCTCAAGCCAATCGGGGAAAAGCTTGTCATTCCCGGCGTACTGCGCTTTACCTACGTTGAAAACGACGGCGCAATGATGGGACTTTTCGGCGGAAAGGCGCAGGTCATGATGTGGATAACCGTTGTGATTATCGCCGTTTTGCTTGCTCTGCTCATGCTGAAAAAAATCAGGTTCGGCTTCAATTACTGCTGCCTTGTTGCAATAATAGCCGGCGGTATCGGCAATCTCATTGACCGCTTCAGGCTCGGCTTTGTTGTTGACTATATTGACGTGCTTTTTGTAAAGTTCTATGTTTTCAATTTTGCCGATTGCCTTGTCACTGTCGGAGCGTTCCTTATCATCGGCTATCAGATCTATGAAATAATCAGGGAAACAAAGGGAAAAAAGGAAAAGCAAAATGGTTGACGCAATGATAATTACCGTTGACGAAAGCTCGGCGGGCGAAAGGATAGACAAGGTTATTTGCGCGTTTGCAAAGCAGCTCAGCCGTTCCGCTGTTCAAAAATTGGCGGAAAGCGGCGCAGTTTCCGTTGCAGGGAAGCCGGTCGGAAAAAACTATAAGGTAAAGCCCGGCGATAAAATTTCCCTCGTTATTCCGAAACCGCGCGAGCTTGAGCTTACGCCTGAGAACATTCCGCTTGACATCAGGTATGAGGACAACGATCTCCTTGTTGTCAACAAGCCCAAGGGAATGGTTGTTCACCCTGCCGCCGGCAACTATGACAAAACGCTGGTCAACGCGCTTTTGTATCATTGCAAAGACAGCCTTTCGGGCATCAACGGCATAATACGCCCCGGCATTGTCCACCGGATAGACAAGGACACAAGCGGTCTGCTTATTGTTGCAAAGAACGATTTTGCCCATATCTCCCTTGCCGAGCAGATTAAGGCGCACTCGTTTGAAAGGGAGTATCAGACCGTTGTATACGGCGGATTTAAAACCGAGGGCGGAACGGTGGACGCACCTATTGGGCGCCACAGCGTTGACCGCAAAAAAATGTGCGTGACCGAAAAAAACTCAAAGCCTGCCGTTACTCATTACGAAGTTATTGAACGCTACAGCGGCTTTACGCACCTGCGCGTTCACCTTGAAACCGGAAGAACCCACCAGATAAGGGTACACATGGCATACATCGGGCATCCCGTTGCCGGCGACCCCGTCTACGGCCCGAAAAAGGTTATCACCGAGCTTTGCGGTCAGTGCCTTCATGCCGGACTCATCGGCTTTCGCCACCCGAGGACGGGCAAACACATTGAGGTCAGAAGCGAGCTTCCGGAGTATTTTGAAGCGTTTTTAAGGAGACTTGATAAATGACGGAAAAGAAACTGCCGCTTTCCGACTGGCTTGTTGCCTCGGATATTGACGGCACTCTGAACGACAAAAGAAGACGACTGCCCAAGCGCAATTTTGACGCCATTCACAAGTTCGTTTATGAATACGGCGGACACTTCATTCTCTCCTCGGGCAGATCCATTGAATCAATGCGCAAGCATTTCAAAAATCTCGGGCTCAACACGGGCTACGCCGTTTTTATCAACGGCGCCGGCGTTTATGATTACAGTCAGGAAAAAATTCTCTGGCTCAGTCCTGTCAATGAAAAAATTACCGCCCTAATCAAAAAAACCGCAAAAAAATTCCGCTTTGCGGCGGTTCAGGTTATTACGCCGTGTGAGGCGCGCGTTGTGAAGCCCACAATTTCGGCTTATATCCTTGCAAAAACAAGCAAGCTTCCAATCAAAAAGTATAAGAACATTGAGGAGCTTCCGACCGGAGACTGGTGCAAGGCAATTTTTACCGGGCTTCCGTTTGTAATTTCAAGGGTTGAAAGGTTTGCAAAGGAGAACAGCAGCACTCACACCAACCTTATGCGTACCTCGCCGTTTTCCTTTGAACTTGTTAACGAGGGCACAAACAAGGGCGTGGCCGTCCTCAAGGTTGCGGAAATTCTCGGCATAGACAAGGAAAAAACAGCCGCCATCGGCGATTATTTTAACGATTACGAAATGCTCAGGGCTGTCGGGCTTCCGGCGTGCTGCGGTCAGGCTCCGCAGGGCATGAAGGACATTGCAAAGCTTGTCACCTGCCATTGCAACAAGGGTGCCGTTGCCGATCTCATTGAATACATCATCAAAAATAACACCTGAATCTGCGCCGGATTTTGAGCCTTGGTGCGCAGCTTACCGGCTAAATTCGGTTGTTTAGAATAGCTGCCGGAAAAACAGCTTTTTTCCGGTATTCAAAAAGGAGGAAATCACATTGGACAAAACCAAAAAGACCGAGCTTAAAAAACTCGCCTGCAAGGTGAGAATGGGCGTTATTGAAGGTACATTCAACGCAAAGTCCGGTCATCCGGGCGGCTCGCTTTCAATCGCCGATATCATCACCTATCTTTACTTTGAGGAAATGAATGTTGACCCGAAAAACCCCGCCTTTGAGGACAGGGATCGCTTTGTTCTTTCAAAGGGTCACACCGCGCCGGCGCTTTATTCCGCGCTTGCGCTCAAGGGCTTTTTCCCGTTTGAGCTGATCAAAACGCTCAGAAAGCCCGATTCCATGCTTCAGGGTCACCCCAGCATGAGGTACACTCCCGGCGTTGATATGAGCACAGGCTCTCTCGGTCAGGGCATCTCCGCCGCTGTGGGAATGGCTCTCGGCGCAAAGCTCAAGGGCAAGGACTTCCGCGTTTACACCGCCCTCGGTGACGGTGAAATTGAGGAAGGTCAGGTCTGGGAGGCGGCAATGTTTGCCGGCAACCGTAAGCTTGACAACCTTGTTGCCGTTGTAGACTTCAACAATCTTCAGATTGACGGCTCTCTTGACGAGGTCAACTCGCCCTGTCCCATTGACGAAAAGTTTGCCGCTTTCGGCTGGAACGTGATTGTAATCAACGGTCACTGCTTTGACGAGATTGACGAAGCCTTCAAAAAGGCAAAGGAACTGAAAGGCAAACCCACCTGCATTGTTGCAAAAACCGTTAAGGGCAAGGGCGTTTCCTTCATGGAAAACAAGTGCGACTGGCACGGAAGCGCACCCAACGCCGAACAGTATGAGCAGGCAATGAAAGAACTCGGCGACGCTTTGGTCGCATTGGAGGTGTGATTATGGCTGACGTAATTAAATGTGCAACAAGAGACGCTTACGGCAAGGCTCTTAAGGAGCTTGGCAAAAGGGACGACATTCTTGTTCTTGACGCCGACCTTGCAAAGGCCACCAAGACTATCGTTTTCAAAAAGGAATTTCCGGAAAAGTTCATTGACGCCGGTATTGCCGAGGGCAACATGATGGGCGTTGCCGCCGGACTTTCAACCGTGGGCTACACCGTTTTTGCAAGCTCGTTTGCAATGTTTTCCGCAGGCCGCGCCTTTGAGCAGGTCAGAAACTCCATTGCATATCCAAAGCTCAATGTAAAAATCGGCGCAACCCATGCAGGTATCTCCGTCGGCGAGGACGGCGCAAGCCACCAGTGCTGCGAGGATATCGCGCTCATGCGCTCCGTTCCGAACATGGTTATCATTAACCCGGCAGACGATGTTGAAGCTTTTCAGGCTGTTCTTGCCGCCGCCGATTTTGAAGGTCCCGTTTATATGCGCTTCGGACGCCTCGCGGTTCCAAGGGTAAACAGCGAGGATTACAAGTTTGAGCTTGGAAAGGGCGTTACTCTCAAGGACGGCAAGGATGTAACAATAGTTGCAACCGGTCTCATGGTCAACGAAGCCCTCCTTGCCGCAGAGGAGCTAAAGAAAGACGGAATCGATGCAAGGGTTATCAATATTCACACCATCAAGCCCATTGACAGGGAAATTCTTGTTAAGGCCGCAAAGGAAACCGGCGCAATCGTCACCGCTGAAGAGCACAGCATTATAGGCGGTCTCGGCTCGGCTGTTACGGAGGTTCTTTGCGAGGAATGTCCCGTTCCGGTGCTTCGTCTCGGCGTTGGGGACACCTTCGGAAAGTCCGGTCCCGCCGTTGAGCTGCTCAAAATTTTCGGTCTTGACGCAAAGCACATTGCCGAAAAAGCGAAAAAAGCCGTTTCGCTCAAGTGAGAAAATAAAATTTTTTGTTTTATTAAAAAAAGAACTGTCGTTTTTTGCGGCAGTTCTTTTTAGTCATTATCCTGTTCATTGTCAAAATCGTAGTCGTTGAGTTCCTGAAAATCAAGGAATTCAGAAAGGGTCATGTTGAAAGAGATTGCGATTTTATGCAGCGTTTTAACTCTCGGATTTCTGAAATGTTTTAACATATGGCTTTGTCAGCTCCTTTCCAGTCATAAACAAAAGCCTGCTTACATACTAATTAACAAAACGCATGAAAAGCTCGGAGGAATGTTTATGACAAGCTCTAATATTTACACTTCAATTTCGTCGCGCACACAGGGCGATATATACATCGGCGTTGTCGGTCCGGTCAGAACCGGAAAATCCTCGTTCATCAAGCGCTTCATGGACGTTCTTGTTCTGCCGAATATAAACGAACAGGCAAAGCGCGAACGTGCAACAGATGAGCTTCCGCAGTCCTCGTCGGGTCGGACAATAATGACCACCGAACCGAAGTTTATTCCGGAGGACGCGGTTGAGCTTACGCTTGAGGATAAGGCGCGGTTTAACGTCCGCCTTATAGACTGCGTGGGATACATAGTTCCAAGCTCTCTCGGCTATATTGAAAACGAGCAGCCGCGAATGGTTAAAACTCCGTGGTTTGAGGAGGAGATACCGTTCAACATGGCGGCGGAAATCGGAACAAAAAAGGTTATCAACGAGCATTCCACCATCGGTCTTGTTGTTACCACCGACGGCTCAATCGGAGATATCCCGCGTGAAGAATACGCACAGGCCGAGGAGCGCGTTATAAGCGAACTTAAGGAGATTGAAAAGCCGTTTGTTGTTCTGCTCAACTGCACAAAGCCGAAAAGCGAAAGCGCGCAAAAGCTTGCCGCCGAGCTTTCCGCGCGGTATTCGGTAAGCGTTCTCCCGGTCAACTGCATTGAGCTTGATGAAATGGAGATTGCGGAAATTCTGCGCTCGCTGCTTTATGAATTTCCGCTTACGGAGATGAAGATAAATTTCGCCTCATGGATATCGCGGCTTGAAAAGAATCATTGGCTGCGCAAGGAGGTGTACTCGGCCGTTTTTGAAGCGGCAAAAACAATGAAAAAGGTTAAGGACACCAAAGGCTTTTCCTCGTGCGTTACCGGTGCGGACGATATCACCGGCAGCCGCATTGAAAACATCGACCTTGCAACCGGCAGCGTAACGGTGTCGGTCAGCGTTAAGCCGGAGCTTTTCTATAAGATACTGACCGAAAAAACCGGGCTTGAAATCAAAGACGAGCAGGGACTCATGAACGATATCATTGAGCTTTCAAAAGTTAAAAAGGAATATGAGCACTTCAAGGGCGCAATTGACGATTGCCGGAACACCGGCTACGGAATTGTAATGCCCACCATGGACGAACTTACGCTTGAGGAACCCGAGATCATGAAGCAGGGCGGACGCTACGGAGTGCGGCTCAAGGCGCAGGCGCCGTCAATACACATGATGCGCTGCGATATTTCAACCGAGGTTGCGCCCATTGTCGGAACGGAAAGCCAGTCGGAGGAGCTTATCATGTATCTCCTCAAGGGCTTTGAGGAGGATCCGTCAAAAATCTGGGAGTCAAACATTTTCGGAAAATCGCTCAGCAGTCTTGTTAACGAGGGACTGCACAACAAGCTATACAAAATGCCCACCGATGCGCGCATGAAGGTTCAGGAAACGCTTGAGCGCGTTATCAACGAGGGCTGCAGCGGACTTATCTGCATAATACTGTAAAAATAAATGGAGCTGTCGTAACTGTTGACGGCTCCGTTTGTTGCTTTGTGGGTAAATGGTGCAGCAGGCAAGGTACTCAGGGCGCCTCACGAGACGCCCCTACAAATTTTGCTTTTATGTTGTTGCTTTGTGGTTAAATGGCAATAGAAATTTACATCCGTCCGCTCCGCTGGGGGTTACTTTTGTCAATCGTCACAAAAGTAACCAAAAGGACTTTGCTTCGGCTACGGCGCAAGAAGGAATCAAAATGACGGCTTTGCGGGGGAAAAGCCGCATTTCGCTTCCATTGCGCCTACAGTTAAGTTGTGCTGAACCCATTTTTCCTTCGGTCGCCGCTTTCATCTGCAAACAGCAACGGCGAGTTGGAATTAATTTACGCCTTAAAAGCATATAGTAACTACTTTTCAGGTCGCGGCTTTGTGCAAAAAAATAGGCTATCTATTTTTTAGTGAGTAAAGCCAAACTGTAATGTAGCGCAAACAAAAAAGAAAAGGCGACAACCTGTACTGTTTCTTTCGTTCGGTTTAACAGAGCTTTATTTGCCGCGAAAGAGCCAACATCTAACATCTAATATCTAATGTCTAATATCTAAAGTAGGGGCGTCGCTTGAGGCGCCCGGGAAACCTTGCCTGTTGCACTGTTTACTAACAAAGGAACAACGTACAAGTTAAAATTTACACAGTCGCGGCGGAGGTGTTTGGGCGGCTCCGAGCGCCGCCCGTACGGAGTTTGCTTTTATATTGTTCTTTTGTGGGTAAATCGTTCTTTTTTGCAGAAAGCCGCGACTTGAAAAGCAGTTACTATATGTTTTAAAAGCGTAAATTAATTCCCACTCGCCGTTGCTGTTTGCAGATGAAAGCGGCGACC
>JAEDIH010000029.1 GCA_016292575.1 Clostridiaceae bacterium
CCGGTTGGTTTTTTACTTCTTAGAGGCTTCGCTTAGTGCGACAGCCCCTTTTTTGAAAATCAGGATATTCACAAGGAGAAAAGTCATGGCTGTTCTTGTCAGAACACAAATTACAGTTTTATTTGAAGACCCGTTCTGGGTTGCTTTATATGAACGTGAAAGCGGCGAAAAGTATGAGGTCTGCAAAATTACTTTCGGCGCGGAGCCGAAGGATTATGAAGTTTATGAGTTCCTTTTGAGGAATCATAAGAAGCTGCCTTTCAGTCCGGCTGTTGCGGCTTGCAGCTTTGAAGAAAAAAGAATAAGTCCCAAGCGCAGGCAGAGGGAAGCCAAAAAGGTAACTGAGCAAAACGGGATTGGAACAAAGGCTCAGCAGGCGCTGAAGCTTCAGCACGAACAGAACAAGATTGAACGAAAAGCGCGCACAAAAGAGATGAAGGAAGCGGAAAAAAAGCTTCGCTTTGAGCAAAAGCAGCAAAAGAAAAAGCAAAAGCACAACGGACACTGAAAGAGCCTTTTATTTATCCCTTGCGGCTCCCAAAAAAAGCTTTTAAAGCTGAAACGGGTTTAAAACGAATACTTATAAACACGCCTTGGCCTCTCTGCCCCGAGAACAAGGCGCATTTTGTATATTATTAAGAAAAAATCAATAATTTATGAATTTTTTTCCAAAAATTCTATGTTTTTTTAAGGTTCGTTTAAGGTTGTGCTAATACCATTTTTTTAACTTAAAGTAATTGCCGAAAAATTGGAAGTTTTGCCGTTAATTGACAGATTTTCGTCAGGTTGCATAATTTATTTTTGTTTACATTTCTCATTTGGCATTAAAGATTGTGCGATATGACAAAAACAACTGTTGGTTGTTGCGCTTTACATCCTGTTTGTCCGGCGCTTGCTGATAAGGAATTTTTATGCGAAAGGTGATTAAGTATGGAAATTATCAAAAAGCTTGTTAATTTTTTTGCAACAGGTCTCAATGACTTTGACTTCGTGAGGGCTTTTAACAGAATTGTTGATTTCTTCAAGATTTTTGTACCCGCTGAAGCAGCAAAATAATCGCGGCCTGATTGCCGTAAAACCCTGAGGCGTCTGCCTCGGGGAAGATTTTAAAGTCGTACCTGCTCCGGGTACGGCGCAAACAGATTAACAGAAAGAAAAAGGTGATTAACTATGTCAACTATCAAAGAATTCATTGAATACTTCCTTGACGGTCTCAACAAGACTGACTTTGTTAAGCTTCTTGACAATATTGTTGCTTTCTTTAAGAAGTATTTTTGCAAGGACGAGCCCGTTGCTGATACAACAACCTCACAGGCTTAACAGTTCTTATAATTTTAGTCTGCCGCATTCATTGCAGAGTGCGGCAGACTTTTTGTATTTTATATTTCAAATCTCTTAAAAAATATAATTATGCATATAAAATTGTAATGCACCCTTGAACTTGTGTTCATACTATGTTAAAATTATGCAAGTATCCGAATTTAAACAAAAAAGGAGATGCTTTCATGAAAAGAAAAATGAAATCTTTATTGACGCTTGTTCTGTCTGTTTTGCTGATTTTTTCTGCAATTATCCCGGCTTTTGCGGCGGTCGGAACAACGGGAAGCCGGGTTCCGGTAGTTATGATAGGCGGCGACGGGGATCTCTTGGCTGACAAGGACGGCAACTATCTTTCAAGATGGTCAGACGTTTTCAGCAATCTTTCGGAAAAGAGCGAGGATGAGAGCGGAAGCAAGGAGATTTATAAATCCGTTGCAAATGTTCTGCTCCCGTTCCTTATTGACGGACTTCTTACCGGAAATTATGAGCCCTATTACGAAAACCTCCAAAAGGAAGTTTCCGAAATGTTCGGTGAACTTCTTCTTGACGAAAACGGAGAGGTGGCAAACGGTTCCGGTCTTGCCGAAAGAAGAATAAAATCAATGGAAAGCGATCTGAAGCGCGATTCAAAAAGAGGAAAAGGCTATTATGGCATCAGTGATTATCAGTTCTATTATGACTGGAGACTCGACCCGCTGGAAACGGCGGATAAGCTTCATGAGTTTATCGAAGGCGTAAAAAAGATTACCGGCGCTCCCAAGGTTGCAATCATTGCACGCTGCCTCGGAACTGTTATTGCAACGACATATGTTGCAAAATACGGAACGGACAGCGTTTACGGAATCAGCTTTGACGGCACGGTTTCAAACGGCGGAGAGATTCTGAGCGAGCCGATAAGCGGAAAATTTAAGCTTGACGGCAACGCCATCAACCGTTTTATCATTGACGGAAGAGCGGTCAATAGTTTTTACGTTGACGAGTTTGTTAACCAGACTATTGATCTTTTGCAAACGGCAGGCGTTTTTGACACTGTTGCAGGAATAACAAAAGAAACAATCTATTATGTTGTTGTCAAGGGAGTCACCAGTGCGCTCTCGCTTTCAACATTCTGCACATGGCCGGCGTTCTGGAGTCTTGTTACCGAGGAGGATTTTGACAATGCAATGGAATATGTTTTCGGCAAGGAGGGCAGCGAAAAGCGCGTAACCTATGCCGGTCTTATTGAAAAAATCAATAATTACGATTCGCTCGTAAGAAAGCATATCCCCGAAATTATGAATAAAATCAATGACAACGCAAATCTTGCAATCTTTTCAAAGTACGGCTTGCAGATTACCCCTGTCATTGAATCGAGGAATACCGTTGGCGATCAGTATGCGTCAGTCAAAAGATCCTCCTTCGGCGCAACAACGTCCGATATTTATTCAACCCTTTCCGACGAATATATCGCACAGCGTGTAAGCGAGGGCAAGGGCAGGTATATCTCTCCTGACAGGCAGGTGGACGCTTCAACCTGTATGTTCCCCGATCAGACATGGTTCATCAAGGGTGCGGATCACGGATACTGGACGGATATTGAAGACGCCGTTATGTATACGGCGGCAACGGCGAACCATCAGCTCACCGTTGACGAGACTGATTGCACACAGTTTGTTGTTTTTGATAACGAAACTGACTCCTTTGCTCCGATGACCGAGGAAAATTGCAACAATTATAACTGGGAGGCAAACAAGGAGCACGACCTCCCCTCCTCAAAGGCGAGCAGACTTCTGCTGTTCCTCACGTCTTTGTTCAAGTGGCTCAAAGGTCTCGGAGAAATGCTCAGAAACAAAAAATAATCTTTCGCCCGAATCTTCTCTTTACCTGTTGCTAAAAATGTTTAGATATGCTAAATTTAAGATAGACGCTGAGCGTAATTTTACAACAAGGAGAAAAAGTGATGAAAAACTTCAAAAAAGCAGTGGCTCTGCTTCTTGCCGTGCTGCTGCTCTCATCGTGCCTTGCTGCTCCGGCATATGCAGGCAAAATTGATCCCGGCAGCGGCGCGGCAGACAAGTTCAAAAGCTATTTATACATGGCGCTTGACAAGCTCGTTTCCACCCTGGTTTCCGTGCTTAACCGTGTGATACCCGGACTTGAAAAAAACTGGTCGGCTCTTGATTCGCTAAAACCATCGGAGAATTTTTATCCCGGGGAGTCAGGCTTTGACACTGAGGTAGGAAAGGACGCAGAATGGAGCGCGGGCTATGCCTCGGATACGCTTCTTAGCGGTCTTGAAAAAAAGGGCGACGTTTATCTTTTCAACGGCAAAAAGGTTTACATGGCAGGCTCGCTTGAGCCGGTCAAAGGCAGACAGCCGACCGATGTTATTGACGATCAGCGCGTTTGTACCTATGCCCTCTCCGACGGAACGGGCGGAACGGTTGTTCATGCGGTTATTGACGGCTACGGCATCGCCTCGGGCGATGTGCTTGAAATCCGAAGCCGCCTTGCAGACTTCGCAAGGGAAAACGGCATTATTTCAATCAATGTTTCCGTTCTTCATCAGCATTCGTGCATTGACATTCTCGGAATGGGCGCTCCGTTGGTTGCGGCAGTTGCGTTGAATCCGTTCATGAGCCTTTCCGGCGCGGACAGAGAGAACTTTGTCGGCGGAAAGACTCCGGAATTCATGGAAAATCTTTATTCAACCGTCGCCTCAACCGTTACCGAAGCTGTTAAGGATATGAAAACCGGTTCGCTCTATTACGGCAGTGCTGACGTTTCGGAGTATATCTATGATAAACGCGACCCCAAGGTTTTTGACCCGGAAATCCACAGACTGCGCTTTGTTCCCGATGATGAAAGCGAGAATGAGCTTTGGATTTGCGAAGGCGGAATTCACGCCGTCGGCGCAGGAATTTCCTCCTCGCGCATATGCAGCGACTATCCCTATTATCTCAGAGAAACGGTTAAGGAGCAGACGGGCGCGGACGTTGTTTACGTTCAGGGCGCGGAGCTTGCCGTTACTGCTGACTACGGGAATGTTGAGTATGACGATTCGGTTCCCGGAGACAAGGTCAGAGCAATGGGCAAAAAGCTTGCGGAAAGGATTATTTCAATCAATAATGATTATCCTTTGCAGCCCGTTCTTAACATTGCAATGAGGAATGTTTATGTCAAGGCTACGAACGAAATCCTCAAGCTTGCCGCAAGAGAGGGACTTATCAGCACAACCATTGCAAGGAAAGGCTCGGATTATTATGTTGTGACCGAGCTTGGCTATATGGAGCTTGGCAACAGACTCGGCGTTATTATTGTTCCCGGTGAAATTTCGCCGGAGCTTCTCTGGGGCGGCGTTATTGAAAAGGACAAGACCTGGACGGGCAAAAGCTGGGACTATGCGCCCTTTGAAAAAACGGCCGGAATTGACAAACTCCTTTGCTTCGGCCTTGCCAACGACCAGATCGGCTACATTCTTCCCGATAACGACTACCGCTCAATGTTCACCGAGAACGAGGAGATCAACGCGGTGTCATCCGAAGCCGCTTCTACCCTTGCAAAGGCGTTTGAAGCGCTCATCAGCGAAGTAAAGTAAAAAAACAATAAATCAAATCTATTAAAAAAACCGGACTGTCCGAGGTTGGCAGTCCGGTTTTTTCAGTGCGCTTTTTCAGTCGGTATTTCACTTTTTTTGTTTGTGTTTTTTTTATAGCTATATGCCCAATATTTTGATGTAAATTTAATATTAATTATGTAACTTTGCTATTGATTTATAACCCCCTCAAGTATAAAATCAAGAGGACGTTAAAAGTACGGAATAAAAAATTAAAGGAGGTATTTCAAATGAAAAAGCTGGTTGCCGCGCTGGTTGTTCTTGTGCTTATAATTGCTTATCCCGCAACAAATTTTTTCATTTTGAAGTCGAAAAGGTCTGACCTTGAAGCCGATACCTCCGCCGGCGTTTCGGCCCTTGAAGAATACGCCGCAGTTCCCGTTGAAAAGGCGGACAGGGCGGTTGCCGCCGCGCAGAAAAATCAGGAGGAATTCCGCCGGAATGAGGCTGTGCAGGGGCTTATTGAAGAGCAGATTAAGCTTATTGAAAAAGGAAAGCTTTCCTACCGTAAGGTTTTTTCGCAGGTATATGTTGCCGGCGATTCCCTCATGGAGGGGCTTGAAGCCTACGGCATACTAAACAGCAACCATATTTTTGCAAAGGTCAGCGCAAGCCTTTCCCACCTTGAGTCCGTCATGCCGAAGCTCATTTCCGTGCGTCCGCCGGTGCTCATTCTGCACTACGGACTGAACATGATAGGCGACCAGCAGTATCATGTTGACAGCTTTATAAGCACATACACAAAGGATATTAAAAAGCTTCAAAAAAGCCTTCCGGACACGCGCATTGTTGTCAGCCTCCTTTTTCCGGTTGATACCTCGGTTGCAACGGCCAACAGGTTCAGGTATGTTTCGCGCTATAACAACCGCCTTGCCCAAATGAGCAGGGAGCTTGGCGTTGAGTATCTTGACTCCTCAAGCGTTTTTAAGGGTCATGATTTTTACGGTGCGGACGGTATTCACCTTTCATATTCGTTCTATTACGACTACTGGCTTAAATTCATTATGAGAGAAATGGAGATCTACGCATGAGCAGGCAACGCTTTTTTGAGATTCTCTGCACGGTGCTTCTTGCCGTATTCATTGCCTCAATGCTTGCAGGGAACGCCGGTTCTTCAAAAACGGCCGAGCAGGTTTTTGAACCTGTTATGGAACAGGTTGACCTTGAGGTGCTCAAGGTGCGCAACGATAAGGTGCTTGTCAAGGAGTTTTCCTTTGGTGAAAAGGACGTTGAAAACGTCATATATATATCGTCTGATTCTGTAATGGAGGTGCGAGAGCTGCTTTTGGTTGAAGTGAAGAGCACCGATGACGTGCAGAAAATTACCGAGCTTATCCGAAGCCGCGTGGAATCAAAAAAGGCGCTTTTCAAAAACTATGCGCCCGAGCAGAGCGCGCTTTTGGAAAATTACGTTCTGGTTAAAAAAGGTAAATTCATTCTTTATACCGTTTATGATTCGCCCGAAAAGATTGTTAAAGCTTTTAAAAAGGCACTGTAAGCAGGCGTTGCGCCTGTTTCAATGTAAAAAATAAAGGAGTTTGCAAATGGTTTTCAGCAGTGCAACCTTTTTGTTTGTTTTTCTTCCGGTAGTGCTGTTATTATATTTTGTTCCGCTTTTTCGGAAGGAAAGACAAAAGGAGCTAACAAAAAAGAATATCGTGCTCTGCTTATCAAGTCTTGTGTTCTATGCATGGGGCGAGCCGGTCTACATAGTGCTGATGCTTTTGAGCATCTTTTATAACTATAACGCCGGAATTGACATTGAAAGCCATGAAGCCGAGCCGAAAAAAAGACGGCGCATCTTTGTCTGCGCCATCATTTTCAATCTGTTTGTTCTCGGGTTTTTCAAGTATTCGGGCTTTGTTGTTGAAAACCTCAATTCGCTTTTTTCGCTGGGTATCAAATATGAGCCGCTTGCGCTCCCAATCGGAATTTCGTTTTATACGTTTCAGGTCATGTCGTATATTATCGACGTTTATCGCGGCGACTGCAAAACGCAGCACAGCCTGCTTAATTTTGCAACATATATTTCAATGTTTCCGCAGCTTATCGCCGGACCCATCGTTCAGTATAACGATGTTGAAAAGTATCTTTCGTACCGGGAGCACAATGTCCGCAAATTTGCCGCAGGCTCGCTGTTTTTCATAAGGGGACTCGGAAAAAAGGTTATTTTTGCAAACACTATCGGCGCGGTCTATACCCGGATTTGTTTGGACGGCGTTTCCTCGCTCAGCGCGGTCAACGCCTGGTTCGCAATACTTTGCTATACGCTTCAGATCTATTTCGACTTTTCCGGCTACAGTGATATGGCGGTAGGACTTGGAAAAATGTTCGGCTTTGACCTTGTTCATAACTTCAATTTTCCCTATTGCGCAGTCAGCATCAAGGACTTCTGGAGCCGCTGGCACATTTCGCTTTCAAGCTGGTTCCGCGACTATGTCTACATTCCGCTCGGCGGCAACAGGAGGGGAACGGCAAGGACAATTTTCAACATTGCGGTTGTCTGGACGCTTACGGGTCTCTGGCACGGAGCCTCCTGGAACTTTGTTGCATGGGGCGCGTTCTACGGAGTTCTGCTCATTTTGGAAAAGTATGCTTTCAAGGACTTTGCCGAAAAGCTTCCCCGCTTTGTCAGGCGAACTATCACAATGCTCATTGTCATTATCGGCTGGGTCTTTTTTTCAAGCGAAACGTTGTCAACCGCGGTGGAATTTTTGCGTGCAATGTTCGGCTCAAACGGCTTTGCTTCGGACAGTACGGCGTATCTGCTTTTGAACAATATGTTCCCGTTTGCCGTAATGAGTCTCAGCGCGCTCGGCTTTTTCAAAAAGCTGCCGACTCTGCGCAATGTTCCGTTGCGGCTTGCGTTTCAGGCGGCAGGCTATGTTGCGGTGTTCCTCCTCTGCATTGTCTTCATTGTGAGCAGCACATATAACCCGTTCCTTTATTTCAGATTCTGAGAGGTTGAAAAATGATAGACAGCTCCGTTCGGAAAAACAAAAAACAGAATAAAAAACTGCGGGTAACAGCAGTCTGCGCCGTAACGTCTGCCGTGTTTGTCCTGCTTGTTTTCGGCGTGCTTGCCCTTGCCGTTGCAACGCCGGACCGGGAAAAATCCGAGAGCGAAAACCGTGTGCTGAAGCAGTTTCCGGCAATTACGCTTTCCTCTGTTTTTGACGGCTCGTTCATGAAAAGCTTTGAAACCTATTTTAACGACCAGTTTCCGTTAAGGGACAAGCTTATAGCTTTTAAAAGCGGCTTTGAGCGTATGCTTGGAAAAACACAGGAAAACGGCGTTTATATCGGCAGGGACAACTTCCTTTTTGAAGAGCCTGCAAGGGTTGACAGCAAAAAGCTCGGGGAGCTGACGGGGGCTGTTGCAAAGTTTTCGCAAAGCAACAAAAAGCTCAAAAAAGCTTTCATTCTCTCCCCGAATGCTTCGGATATTCTGCCGGACAAATTGCCTGATGCGCTTAAAATCCCGGACAGGAGCGAGGCTTTTTCCGCCGTTAAAAAGGCGCTCTCGTCATATTCGTGGATAGACTGCAAAACGATTTTTGAAAAGCAAAAGGAAAAGGACGCCCTTTTTTACCGCACCGATCACCACTGGACAACCCGTGCGGCGTATCTTGCGTTCAAAAACCTTGCTGCACAGTGGGAACTCGGAGCAAGAGATAAAAACTATTCGTTCTACACCGTTTCCGACTCCTTCCGTGGTACGCTTTCCTCAACCGCCGCCGTAAACGACGCAGCGGACAAGATTGAAATCTGCGTTCCTAAAAAGCAGGAGGGCAGGTTCACGGTGCTTTATGAAGCCTCCGGCAGAAAAACGGCAACGTTTTTTGAAAAGGACAAGCTTTTGCAAAAGAATCAGTATGAGGTTTTCTTCGGTGGGAATTACGACAAGGTTATCATTTCAACAGCTACTGAAACAACTGCGTCTCTGCTGGTTTTCAAGGATTCCTATGCCAACTGCCTTTTGCCTATGCTTACGCCGTATTTTTCAAAGATAGTCGTTATTGACCCGAGATATTTTTCCGACTCGCTCAAGGAAGTTATGGACGAAACTCAGTTTACCCACGTTTTGTTCCTGTATAACATGAACACTTTTCTTGGCGATACCTCGCTTGCGGCAACGCTGGCAAGCTGAGCAAAATTTTGGAGCTGTTGCACAAGCAGGCGACAGCTCCTTTTTCTATACGGCGGTTAGAGTTTTTAGATATGCGTCAATCAGCGCATACGCCTGCTTTCCGTTGTGCATTATGTAAGTGGAATGGTCGGCGTTTTTAACAACGGCAATTTTGCTTCCCGGTATCGACTCATGAATGAACACCGTGTCCGAAAGGTCCATTATGTCAAACTCGCCTGCAACAACATAGGTCGGACACTTGATTTTTGCAAGGTCGTCTTTTGTCATCTGAGGTTGTTCAAGCATCATGTCGTTGAGCTTGTCCGGGTGGCGCTTGTTGTTGATTTTGACGTAAATTGTAAAGCGCGGCTTGAAGGTATCCGGACGGCTGTTTGCACCGCAGGAAACAAGACCGCCGAGCAGGTCGGGATAGGTGTAGGCCACCGTAAGACCGACTATTGCGCCGTCGCTGTGACCGACAAGATAGGGCTTTTCAAGCTTCATTTTTTCAATGAACTCCTTAACATCCTTTGCCATGAGGTCGTAGGAGATTACACCCGGGTCGCTGCTTTCGCCGTGGCAGCGGCTGTCAATGGAGTAGACCGTGTAGCTGTTTGCAAGATACCTTGCAGTTTCATCAAGATCCTTGTGGTTTCGTGCGTTGCCGTGGATGAGCACAAGCGAGGGTCCGCCTTTGCCGTAGACTGCGTAATGCATTTTTACCTCGCTGAGCTGAACGTCGCCCTCGCTTTCGGGACCTGAAACAGGCTCGGGAACGGAGGCTGTGTCAAGCGTTATGAGATTATGCTTTTTTGAAGCAATGCGTACCGAAGCAAGCCATACGCCCGTTCCAAGTGCCGCTGCAAGTATAAGGCAACCGATGATCTTTGCCGCTTTTTTGCCTTTTTTCATTTTTCGTTTTCCTCCTTGAATATTCACAAAAGCCGGAACGGCTCTTTTTTCAAGTATAACCGCAGTCATGTTCAATGTCAATAACAATTTTGTCAGGCGCGCCCTTGACGAACATGTGCAAAAATATTATAATTAGACGAAAAATTTGAAAGGGGAAAAGGCAATGCTTGGAATCGGAAAATGGAAAGGCGAAATTTCAACAGTCGTACTCAAGGGAACCGTATTTTTTGATATTGACTGCAACGACGGCGTCTATGCGGTCGATATCCGGCTGCCCTCGCCGATGAACGGCGTGAAGATAATATTCGATGAAATTCATGAGGAGGGCAATTCCCTTGTCGGAACAGGCTCTATATCCGTTATGAAAAACAAAACCGTTGAAACAAAAATAACCTTTGAAGAGGACGGCAGAGTTAAAGCCTTCATGAAAATTCCGATGCTCGGAAAGGTCGTAATGAAAAACATTATAAAAATCGACTGACTTTGCCGCGCGAGAACTTCCGATAATTACCCACGCAGCACAATTAATCATAGGCTGCCTATAATTTTAACGGTTCAAAAAGGACATGCGGCAAATAATAATAGCGACGAAAAAAGTCGCCCCCAAAAAAACACAATGGCATACAAAACCATTAAAATGTCAAACAGTTTTTGGCTGTTTTTAACAAAATGTTGAAAAGGGCTTTATTTTTGACCTGAGTAGTGATATAATAACTTGGTTTGAAGGACATTTATACCCGGCTGACGGTTGAACCTTTTTTCAAAGCCGGGTCAGATATATCGGGCGGTCGCCGGGTGCTTTTGTTTTTTCGGCAACGGACGGCTGCGTGCAAAGTGCGGTTTTCCGGCGCGTTCTGACCGTCTGCCGCAGCTTTGAGATGCTATGCCGCACTGAGCGGTGAAAAGAGGAGAACTGTTTTGGAAAAGCTTATAATAAAGGGCGGCAACAGGCTGTGCGGCTCGGTTGATATAAGCGGCGCAAAGAATGCCGCCGTTGCTATTATTCCCGCAACCTTGCTTGCGCAGGACGTCTGCCGCATTGAAAATATTCCCAACATCAGCGATGTCAGCTGTATGGTCAAAATTCTCAGCAACATGGGCGCTTTGGTGAAGTACATCAACAAGCACACCATTGAGATTGATACGCGCCATGTCAATTCCTACATTGTTCCCCATGAAATGACAAAAAAACTGCGCGCCTCCTATTATCTCATCGGCGCACTGCTCGGAAGATACGGCCGTGCAAAGGTTGCCCTTCCCGGCGGCTGCAACTTCGGCGTCCGTCCGATTGATTTGCATATAAAGGGCTTTGAGCTTTTGGGTGCAACGGCAACCGTTGTTGAAAACGCAATGATCAACGCCCATGCAGACCGTTTGACCGGAAGTCTTGTTTATATGGACAAGGTTTCCGTGGGCGCAACCATTAACATTATGCTTGCCGCAGTCAAGGCGAGAGGGCTTACCATAATTGAAAACGCCGCCAAGGAGCCGCACATTGTTGACCTTGCAAACTTCCTCAATGCAATGGGCGCAGACGTTCGCGGCGCAGGCACCGATGTTATCAAAATCCACGGCGTATCCTCGCTCCACGGCTGCACATACTCAATTATTCCCGATCAGATTGAAGCCGGCACCTATATGGTTGCCGCGGCGGCAACCGCAGGGAATGTCCTCATTAAGAACGTTATTCCTAAGCACCTTGAGTCGATTACCGCAAAGCTTATCGAGTGCGGCGCAAGGGTAACAGAATATGACGATTCCATCCGTGTGGAATCGGACGGAAATTTTAAAAAGTGCAACATCAAAACAATGCCGCACCCCGGTTTCCCGACTGATATGCAGCCTCAGATGAGCGTTATCCTTTCCATTGCAAACGGAACAAGCGTGGTTTCCGAGGGTGTTTGGGATAACCGCTTCAAATATGTTGATCAGCTTGTTAGAATGGGCGCAAACGTTCAGGTTAACGGAACCATCGCAGTTTTCCAGGGCGTTGAATGTCTTTCCGGTGCTCCCGTTAAGGCGGACGACCTTCGTGCAGGCGCGGCAATGGTTATTGCAGGTCTTGTTGCGCGCGGCGTTACCGAGGTTGAGGATATTATTTACATTGACCGCGGCTATGAGGACTATGTTGAAAAATTTAAAGCTCTCGGTGCCGACATCGAAAGGGAGGTTTTCCTTGACGATGAAAACAAAGCAACCGCCGCAGGCTGAATAAGCAAAAAGGAGCTTCGGCTCCTTTTTCCGTTTTTTTCGTAAAGGACTGATATATTTTGGCAAGGTTTTGTTCTCTTTTTTCCTCCTCTTCGGGGAATGCAACCTTCATAGGCTCATCAAAAACAGGAATACTCATTGACGCGGGAGTCAGCGCAAAAAGGCTCAGGGAGGCGCTGCTTGCAAGGGAAATTGACCCTGCCTCGCTTTCGGCAATTTTTGTCACCCACGAGCACAGCGACCACATCAAAGGTATCCGTGCGCTTGCGTCAAGCTTTAAAATCCCGGTTTTTGCAACGCAGGGCACACTGCGCGGTATGGAGGACGCAGGCGTGCTGAGCGGCAAGTTTCCCGTCTTTGAGCTTTCCGAAAACGGCAATGAAGTCGGTGACCTTGTTGTCCGCTCATTCAGAACTCCGCACGACAGCAACGAAAGCTGCGGCTTTCGAATCGATTTTCCGGACGGAAGGACAGCCGCCGTTGCAACGGATATCGGCACGGTAACAAACGAGGTGCTGTGCGGCATTATCGGCTGCGACCTTGTTATGCTTGAGTCGAATCATGATGTGGGTATGCTCCGGAACGGTCCCTATCCCTATTATCTCAAGCGCCGTATTCTTTCAAACAGAGGTCACCTTTCAAACGAAAGCTGTGCCTCGGTTGCGCGCGACCTTGTTGAGCGCGGAACAACCCGCCTTTTCCTCGGTCACCTGAGCGCGGAAAACAACATTCCTGACCTTGCTTACCAGACAAGCCTTTGCACCATTTCCGAAAGCGGAGCGCAAATTAACAGCGACTATATGCTTGAGGTGAATCCCATGGAAAACTTTGAGGATATTGTGAGGTTTTAAATAATGCTTGAGGTCACTGTCATCTGCATTGGAAAGCTCAAGGAAAAATATCTGCGTGACGCTTCGGCTGAATACCAAAAGCGCCTTTCCTCGCTTTGCAGGCTTTCGGTCGTTGAGCTTCCGGCTGAAAAGCTCAACGATAATCCATCTAAAAAGGAGATTGAAGCGGCACTTTTGACCGAAGGCAGAAGAATACTTGAAAAAATTCCCGAGCGCGCCGCAGTCTTTTCAATGTGCATTGAGGGAAAAGAGCTTTCCTCAGAGGAGCTTTCAAAAAAAATGTTCTCCCTTGCTTCTCAGGGAATCGGAAAAATCGTGTTTGTCATCGGCGGTTCGTTCGGCCTTTCGCCGCTTGTTAAGGAAAAAAGTGCCTTGCGCCTTTCCGTGAGCCGCATGACCTTTCCGCATCAGCTTTTCAGGGTGATGCTGCTTGAGCAGATTTATCGCGCGATCCAGATTGAAAACGGTTCAAAGTATCATAAATAAAAACTTTGCCCGCCCACCGCAATGGTGAACGGGCGATTATTATTAATCAGAGAGTATCAAAGCACATTCTTCAAATCTCCAAGGTGAGTAAGTGCCTTAAAAAGATCGGTGAAAACAAGGAATACCTTTTTGATGAAATCGTCAAACTTGTTTCTTGAAGTTACCGAGAGTGAAATTTCGCTTTCCTTGAAATCATCGGTCTTGATAACATCAAAAACAGCACTGAGCGAGGCGTGGTCGGAAAGTGACTTTCCGTCCGGGGAATAGAAATATTCATACTCGCTTTCAACGGGAACAAGGCTCACTCCGCCGCCGTCGCGATAGAAAAACTTTTCGACGGAATCCCAGTGACCCCAAGCCTGGACACCGGTTGCAAAGTATGATGAAAAATCGGTATAGTTTCCGCCGTTATGAAGCTCAACCCAGGCTTCCTTGAGCGAGCAGGCACCAAGCATATATTCCTTGAGTCCGTCATCGTCTTTCATGTTGAAGTATACGTTGAAATCTCCGGTGACGATAACGGGGCGGTCTGTACCCTTTGAATTGATAAGCTCGGCAAGCTGTCTGAAGTTGTCACGCCTTGCTTTTTTTGAGCCGGCATCGCCGTATGCGTCGGCATGAATGTCATAAAAATCAATCAGCACTCCGTCTCCGAGGTCAATGACGCAGTAAAGAATACCCTTGGGCGTCATCTCGTCTGCACCGTCATCAATAACGCCGTACAGCTTGTTCCAGGTAACTCTCTTCTCGTTATAAACGGGGAACTTTGAATATACGTTCATTCCGTCGCCGCCGGGAACTCCGCCGGTGTGGTTTGTCGTTTTACCGAAAGAGGAAAGCTCCTTTACGAGTGTTGAATGATAACCGAAGTCCTCCTGAACGGCAACAACGTCATAGCTGCGGCTGTTGATGATTTTTCCGATATTCTTCTGGTTTGCCTTAACATCCTTTTCACCCTTGCCGATAAAGGCTTTGAAATCGGGAAGACCTGCAACGTTATAGTTAAGCAGGGAAAGGGTCTTTTTTTCCTGAGCAAACGCCGGAACGGAAAATGCGGAAAGCAAAAGAACAAGCGAGAGCAAAAGCACAACGAGCCTTCTTGTTTTTTTCATAATGTAATCTCTCCTTCAAAAAAATTACGGCAGTATCCGCCGCTTCAAAAGCAGAATTCTGCGTAATAAAAGCAAACGAGACAGGCTTTTAAAAAGTCTGTCTCTGTTCTCGTATTTCTCTTTTTAAAAGCATTCTCCGTAATCAATGCGTTAAATTATCGCTGAATTCCATTAATAATTATAATCCGATAAAGCTTTCAAATCAATATCATAAATAACCAACAATTTTTGCCTCTTTTTGGTGAAGATTGCTCTTGAAAAAGAGGAAAACTGACGTCTTGCACAACCGGATTTTCTTCTTTTCGTCAGTTTGACCAAAGAGGAGTTAACACTTTTGTAAAAAAAGCAACCGCGTAAAAAGCAGCGGTGAACAAAATGTAAAAAAATGTGGACAAAATCAAATACTGTATGCTATAATAAAAACAGTGTGCCGACGACGGTCATTCCGCCGCCGACTGATTTTTCAAAAACGAAAGGTTGTTACAAAAATGGGCGTTAAAGAATTGATTGTCAACGCAGGCAGCTCCTCTCTCAAATATACCGTTTTCCTTATGCCGGAGGAAAAGGTTCTTGCCAACGGTATTTTTGAGCAGCTTACCACTCCGCTTCCGACTTTTACCCACAAGCTCCCCAACGGGGACGGCAAGCTCGTCAAGGTTATTGATAAGCTTGCTCTTGAGCCCGGCGCAACTCATGCCGACGCTATCAACAAACTCATTGAGACCCTTACAGGAAAGGAATACGGTGTTCTTGAGTCGATGGACGAAATTGCTGCGGTTGGTCACAGAGTCCTCCACGGCGGCGAAAAGTTCAGCGGCAGCGTTCTTGTTGATGAAAAGGTCAAGGACGCTATCAGGGAGTGCATTCCTCTCGGTCCGCTCCACAATCCGGCAAACCTTATGGGTATTGAGGTCTGCGAAAAGATTATGAAAGGCATTCCGCAGGTTGCGGTATTCGACACCGCTTTCCACCAGACCATTCCCGAGGAAGCGTATATGTATGCTCTTCCCTATAAATACTACAAAGAATACGGTATCCGCCGCTACGGCTTCCACGGCACCAGCCACAGATATATCGCGCTGAGAACCGCCGACTTCCTTAATAAGAAGTATCCCGGAAAGTACGATGAAAATACGCTCAGAATTGTTACCTGCCACCTTGGCAACGGTTCTTCAATCTCCGCAATCAAGGGCGGCAAGTGCTTTGACACAACAATGGGTCTTACTCCGCTTGAGGGCATCATGATGGGTACCCGTTCCGGCTCAATCGACCCGGCAATCATTCCGTTCATCATGGAAAAGGAAGGACTTTCCGCTAAGGATGTTGACGTTCTGCTCAACAAAAAGTCCGGCATGCTCGGTCTGACCTCCGACGACGAAAACAACGAGCCTACCAGCGACAACAGAACGATTGAAAACAGAGCAAAAAGCGGCGACAAACGCGCCATGCTTGTTGAGTCAATGTTCTGCCACCAGCTTACAAAGTACATCGGCGGCTTTGCTGCGGCAATGG
>JAEDIH010000030.1 GCA_016292575.1 Clostridiaceae bacterium
GCGTCAAGCTCAACGTCCTGGGTAACGCCCTTTTCAGCCTTCATCTTGTCGATGAGCTCTTCAAAGTACTTTTTGCCGACTTCCATAACAACATCGGAGTACATCTGAATGAAGCGTCTGTAGCAGTCCCATGCCCAACGGGGGTTGTTAGACTTCTCTGCGATAACGGCAACAACGTCTTCGTTAAGACCGAGGTTAAGGATAGTATCCATCATGCCGGGCATTGAAGCTCTTGCGCCGGAACGGACGGAAACAAGAAGCGGATTCTCCTTGTCGCCGAACTTTTTGCCGGTGGTTTCCTCAAGAATGTCAATATTCTTCATGATTTCGGCGCGGATCTCATCGTTGATCTGTCTGCCGTCCTCATAGTACTGGGTGCAGGCTTCGGTTGAAATTGTGAAGCCCTGGGGAACGGGAAGACCGAGAGAGGTCATCTCTGCAAGGTTTGCACCCTTACCGCCAAGAAGCTCACGCATATTTGCGTTGCCTTCCTTGAACTGGTATACATATTTTTTGCTCATCGGAATCATCCTCCTACAAATAATAATTAACAAGAATTAGTTTATCCGGCAAAAAGCGCAAAAAACCGCACTTTTCACCATTCAAAGAATTTTAGCAAATTTTAATGATAAAATCTATTGCTTTTTTATATATAGATTGAGCAGATATTTTGTAAATTTTGTAAAAATTCACACAAGCAACGGAAAAATATACCCCCAAGCACAAATCAGAGAAAAAAACAAGTCTTGTTTTTTGTTTTGTTTAGGTGTATTAAATATATGTAGCTTTTTTGAAGGGAAGGTTCACCAATGGAAAACAAGAACCCGAGTATGACTGCGCTCATATCGCTTTTCGTTCGCGCTTATCACACAAAACGGAGTCCTGCGCCCGTTTATGCCGATGAATATGCAGAACGGCTCATGACAAAAGAGGAGTACGAAACAGTCGCGCGCTCAATGAAAAACGGCGCAGGCTTTTTCTTCCCCGGTTTTGGCGGCACACCGGACGAGGTACTCGATAAGGTTGTCAACACGCGTCTTGCTCCGGCAGTCGTGTCGCGCGGCGCGTTCTGCCTTGCTGCGCTCAGAAACGCCGTAATGCTCGGCGCAAAGCAGCTTGTTGTTCTCGGTTCGGGCTATGACGCTCTGCCGTACAAAAGCGAAATTTACGGCAGAGTGCGCACCTTTGAGCTTGACCGCAGAGAAATGCTTGCAGATAAGCGCAGCCGCCTTGACAAAGCGGACATTGACCGCACACAGGTGACCTTTGTCCCATGCGATCTTTCAAAGGGTTTTGAAAAAGATCTGATTTCGGTCGGATATAATAAGAGTGAGCGCACCTTTGTCTGCGCTCTCGGTCTGTGTCATTATCTTGAAAAAAAGGAGTTTTCCCTGCTTTTGAAAAGGCTCTCCCTGCTTATGCCGGCGCACAGCGAGTTTGTTTTTGATTATCCGCTTGAAACCGCAGACGGCGAAAATACCGTTACGCAAAAGCTTGCCTTTGGAGCAGGCGAAAAGATGAAAGCGCGCTATTCGTACAGTGAGCTTGAAAAGCTTGCGGAAAAAAACGGATTTCTGATTTATGAGCACCTTTCAAAAGCCGAGATTGACGAGAAGTTTTTTGCGCCGCATAATGCGTTTACAAGCGGCACGGGCGTAATGACGGCCGCGGAGGATTTTGCGCTTTGCCGTGCGGTGCTTTCCCGGTAAAACGCCGGAAAACAAACGCCTTTAAACATACCCCGACCGCTTTTTGAATATCATATATCCATGGAGGTGTATGATTTATGAAAATTGCGGTTGCAGGTTACGGGAACCTTGGAAAAGCGGCGGTTCGGGCGGTGCTCAACTCTGAAGCAGACGAGCTTGTCGGCGTGTTCAGCCGCCGCAGTGCCGAAACGCTTGGCGCCGGGGAAAACATCCGCGTTTTCCCTTTTGAAACGATTGCGCTGTTTGCCGAAGAGATTGACGTTGTGCTCAACTGTACCGGCAGTGCGCACGACCTGCCGGAAACAACGCCGTTCATTGCGTCGTATTTCAATGTTGTTGATTCGTTTGATACCCATGCAAAAATTCCGGAGCATTTTCAAAGCGTGAATAAAGCCGCCGTGATGAGCGGAAAAACGGCGGTGATAAGCGTCGGCTGGGATCCCGGTCTTTTCTCGCTTGCGCGTATATACATGGAAAGCGTAATGCCCTCTTGCAGAACCTATACGTTCTGGGGCAGGGGAGTCAGCCAGGGGCATGCCGACGCCATTCGCAGTATAGACGGCGTTCTGTTTGCAAGGGAGTATACGATACCTGCCGAAGAAGCAAAGGAAAGCCTGCGCAAAGGAAGGCTTTTGAATCTGCCGCAGGAAAAGCTGCACCGCCGTGTGTGCTATGTTGTTGAAAAGGACGGCGCGGACAGGGAAAAAATCAGGGAAGAGATAATCAATATGCCCGAATATTTCAAGGGATATGAAACAGAGGTAAATTTCATAAGTCTTGACGATTTTTTGCTTGAACATAAAAGCATGGCTCATGCCGGAAATGTTATAGCCCTGCGCAAAGGCGACGCCGGAACGGACAGACTTGAATTTCTGCTTTCAAGCCCGTCCAATCCTCAGATCACTGCCGGAATACTTCTTGCATACGGGAAAGCGTGCGTGCGCATGAACAGGAAAAACGAGTTCGGCTGCAAAACCGTTTTTGACGTCCGCCCGGTCGATCTTTTTTGCGGCGCAAAAGGAAAGGAAACAGAGCTTTTGTGACAAGAGAAGGGTGAACGGATATTCACTGTGCTTTGTGGCGCGCGGTGAATATCCGTTCACTGCAAAGTAACGGTTAAAAATACAGAGCTTTTGAATAAGAAACCGCTCTTTTTTGTTGAAAATTGTCATATTAATATACAAAAAAATAAAAATAATTGTAAAAAATTTATAAAATCTTCCCGTTTTTTGAAAAATACAAAGTATATTATTGAAAATACGCGTGGTTTAGTATATAATCTAAAAGTCTAAATCTACGCATACGCACTGCGCTTTGCGTTGACTTTCGGCACAGCCAACAGAAAAAAGATTGGAGGAAAAATCATGAAAAAACTGTTAGCTATTTTACTTTCGGCTCTCCTCGTTTTCTCGCTCGTTGCGTGCAACGGCGGCTCAGGCGAATCGACCACGGCTCCGGCCTCTTCGGGTGAAAACCAGAGCTCCGATTCCACCGGCAACGATGTTGTCAAGATCGGCGTTTTTGAGCCTCAGTCCGGCGCAAACGGCGCAGGCGGCAAGCAGGAGATTCTCGGTATGCAGTATGCAAACCATGTTCAGCCCACCGTTGAAATCGGCGGCAAGACCTATGACGTCAAGCTTGAGATCGTTGATAACGAATCTTCAACCGATAAGGCTCCCACAGCGGCTCAGACTCTTGTTTCCGCAGGCGTTTCCGTTGTTCTCGGCTCCTACGGCTCAAGCGTTGCCATTGCCGGCTCGCCCGTTTTCAAAAACGGCGGCATCCCCGCAATCGGCGTAACCTGCACCAATCCGCAGGTAACCGAGGGTAACGACCATTACTTCCGCATCTGCTTCCTTGATCCGTTCCAGGGCACCGTTCTTGCGAACTATGCTTTCAAGGAACTCGGTGCAAAGAAGGCCTATATTCTTGCAGAGCTTGGCAACGACTATGACCAGGGTCTTGCAAACTACTTCACCAAGGCTTTTGAAAAGCTCGGCGGCTCCGTTGTCCGCGGCGATTTCACCAAGGGTACCTCAGACTTCACCTCTTATCTTGCAAACGCAAAGAACGATAATTGCGAAGTAATCTTTTCACCGACCTCAATTCAGTACGCACAGCTCATCGTTGAGCAGTCCACCTCGCAGGGCACCGGACTTCCTCTCCTTGCAAGCGACACCTGGGATTCAAACGTTATCCTTAACGCTGCAAAGGGTACCGACGCAAAGATCTATGTTACCACCTTCTATCAGGAGGGCGGCAACAAGGAATTTGATGAAGGCATCAAAAAGTGGATCAATGAGGACAGCACCGCAAAGACCAACAACGGCGGCGACGACACTGTTGCAGCAGTTACCGCAATGGGCTACGACGCATACTTTGTTGCTCTTGAGGCTCTCAAGAAGGCAGGCTCCACCGCTCCGGCAGACGTTCTGAAGGTTCTTCCCTCGGTAACCTTTGACGGCGTATCCGGCAAGATCGAATTCGATGAGGTCGGCGACGCAAAGAGAGATACCGCTTTCGTTAAGAACGCAAACACCGAAACCGGCGCTTGGGACTTTGTTGCAAAGCAGGGTGTTTGATTTAAGCAAGTTTAAAATTTAAGAGTACTTATAATTTTTGCTTGTATCGGTTTGCCGAGGGAAACCTCGGCAAGCCGTTTTGTGGTTCGATTTTGAATTTGCGAGTGCTCATTTTTTCGAATATATTCGAAGGGAGCCGAATGGGCGTTTGTTTGACTCTCTTCGGTTGTATTTGAAAAAGAGGAGCTTTCCTTAGTAATTTGCTGCCTTGCGGTTTTCGGCGGAGGCATTAAGCTGAAATACTCAAAACGGAGGAAAAAAATGAATTTTGCTGAGTTTTTTCAAAGAAATTTACCGTATATTCTGTCCGGCATATCCGTCGGCGGTCAATATGCGCTGATTGCTATCGGATATACGATGGTATACGGCATTCTGCGCCTGATAAACTTTGCCCACGGCGACATTTTCATGGTTGCGGGTCTTTTGATGGTGTACATTTCGGCGTCGCTTCCCGTTTATGTTGCAATGCCGATAGTTATTGTTGCAACGGTCGTTCTCGGCGTGCTTGTTGAAAGGCTTGCGTATAAGCCTTTGCGCTCCGCTCCGCGAATGTCCGTAATGATTTCCGCCATCGGAGTTTCATACCTCATTCAGAACCTTGCGCTTTACGTCACCGGCGGACTTCCGCAGGTTTATCCGAAGATCCCCTATATTTCG
This sequence comes from Clostridiaceae bacterium, assembly GCA_016292575.1. GTDB lineage: Bacteria > Bacillota > Clostridia > Oscillospirales > Acutalibacteraceae > UBA6857. The sequence goes on from JAEDIH010000030.1 coordinate 4,949, forward strand.
GACACAGTCAAAATTTTCGGCGCTGTCACAAAGCGCGTCACCGTCATCACACCGATACTCACGATTGTGCTCATAATCGTGCTTGTGCTTCTCATCAAGTATACCAAGGTCGGAATTGCAATGCGCGCCGTTTCAAAGGATTTTGAAACCAGCCAGCTCATGGGCGTAAAGATCAACAAGGTTATTTCAATGACCTTCGTTATCGGTTCGTTCCTTGCCGCCATCGGTTCGCTGCTGTATTTCACAAACTACACCTCGGTCATGCCGACCTCGGGCGCAATGCCGGGACTCAAAGCGTTTGTTGCTGCCGTTTTCGGCGGAATCGGTTCGATACCCGGCGCTGTTGTCGGCGCGTTTATCATCGGTATCTGCGAAAACATTATCAAGGGACTCGGCCTTACGACCTTCTCCGATGCGTTCACCTTTGCTCTTCTCATCGTCATTCTCTGCGTCAAGCCCACGGGAATCTTCGGTGAAAAGAACATTGACAAAGTTTAAAGGAGGGGACTGCAAATGCTGAATAACAAGAAAAAGAAAGTTGACCTTGTTTCCATGCTGGTCATCGTTGCAATTCTTTTTGCCGTCAATATCCTTGCGGAAATGTTTGTTCCGCGCACCTCGCTGTTCTTCTCCGTTGTTAAAAAGAGCTGCGTTTACGCGCTTGTTGCCGTTTCAATGAACCTGCTCAACGGCTTCACGGGTCTTTTTTCGCTCGGACAGGCGGGCTTCATGCTCATCGGCGCTTATGCCTATGCCATTCTCACCATTCCTGCCGAAATGAGAGACAGCGTTTATCAGTACTTTGACGGCGGACTTATCAATGAGCCCATCTTCTGGCCGCTTGCGCTCATAGTTGCAGGTCTTGTTGCCGGCGTTTTCGCGTTTTTGATAGGTCTTCCCGTTCTGCGCCTCAAGAGCGACTATCTTGCCATTGCAACGCTCGGCTTTGCGGAAATTATCCGCGCCTTTGTTCAGTGGGATAAGTTCGGTCCGCTCACCAACGGTTCAAATCTTCTCAGGGGCTACCCGACCTTTGACTCGCTTGCAAGCGAATGGTTCGGCTCGCCCAAGTTTTCAAGCACAATCGCTCTTGCAATAACCGCTGTTTGTATTCTTCTTATTGTCCTTTTCATCAATTCGACCTACGGACGCGCCCTCAAGGCTATCCGCGACGATGAAATTGCCGCGGAGGCAATGGGTATAAATCTTGCCCGTCATAAGCAGATATCGTTCATCATAAGCTCGTTCTTTGCCGGAGTCGGAGGCGCGCTGCTTGCAATGCACCAGAGCACCATTCAGGCAACAGCCTTTGAGTCCGCAATGACCTATGAGATACTTCTCATTGTTGTTGTCGGCGGTATCGGCTCAATCAGCGGAAGCTGCATTTCCTCGTTCCTTTATATCGCGGCGAGCGAATGGTGGCTGCGCGGTCTTGACAGCGGCTCGTTCCTCGGAATCCAGTCAACGCTGTTCCGCGGCGGCTTCAGGAAGGTTGTTTTTTCGGTCATTATCATGATAATCGTTCTTTTCTTCCGCCAGGGTATCATGGGCGACAAGGAGCTTTCGTTTACAAGAATAGCCGAAAAAATCAAACGTAAAAGCAAAAAGGAGCCTTCAAAGAAAGAAGCGGAAAAGGAGGTTGCGGCAAAATGAGCAGTGAAAAGAAAAACGTCCTTCGCCTGAGCGATATCACAATGCAGTTCGGCGGAGTTGTTGCCGTCAATGATCTTTCGCTTGAGATCAATGAGGGCGAAATAGTTTCAATCATCGGACCGAACGGCGCAGGAAAAACAACGGCGTTCAATGTTATCACCGGAGTTTATGAGCCGACAAACGGCGAAGTTGACTTTTTGGGCAAGCCGATTGCGCGTAATCATCCGCACGGCAAGATGAAAAAGCTTTATGCCGGCGGAAACAGGGAAAAGTATATTTCCAAGCCCAAGCACGGAAAAAAGGTTGTCTCGCTCAAGCCGGACGCCATTGCCAAAAAGGGTATTGCAAGAACGTTCCAGAATATCCGTCTGTTCAAGTCAATGACGGTGTTTGAAAACGTGCTCATTGCAAAGCATATGAGAAGAAAAAGCAACCTTTTCACCGCAACGTTCAAGCTCAACGCAAAGGAAGAAAAAAAGATGAGGGAGGAGTGCTATGAGCTTCTCAAAATCCTCGGTCTTGACGACGTTATGGATGAAAGGGCCACCTCGCTTCCTTACGGAAAACAGCGCCACCTTGAAATTGCGCGTGCGCTTGCAACCAATCCGAAGCTGCTGCTTCTTGATGAGCCTGCAGCCGGAATGAATCCTCAGGAAACAGATGAGCTGACTGCTTTCATCAAAAAAATTCGTGACGATTTCAAGCTTACCGTCTTCGTTATCGAACACCACATGAACCTTGTTATGGACATTTCCGACCGTATTTATGTTATCGACTTCGGAAAGCTCATTGCAAAGGGAACTCCGGCGGAGGTTCAGAAAAATCAGCGCGTTATCGACGCGTATCTGGGGGTGACGGATGATGAGTGAGAATATACTTCAAATTAAGGACTTTGTTGTTTCCTACGGCGGAATCGAGGCTGTCAAGGGAATCTCCTTTGATGTGCCGAAGGGTGACATCGTAACGCTCATCGGAGCAAACGGCGCGGGAAAAAGCACAACGCTCAAAACCATTGCAGGCATTGTTAAGCCCAAAAGCGCGTCCATCCTTTTTGAAGGCGAGGAAATTTCGGGCAAAACGCCGGACTACATCGTTTCAAAGGGCATTACCCTTGTTCCCGAGGGAAGACGCGTTTTTCCTAACCTTACCGTTTCGGAAAACCTTAAAATCGGCGCATATCTGAGGAAGGACAAACAAGCCGTTCAAAAGGACGCAGAGCACGTTTATGAGTTGTTTCCGCGCCTCAAGGAACGTTCGTGGCAGCTTGCCGGAACGCTTTCCGGCGGCGAACAGCAGATGCTTGCGGTCGGTCGTGCGCTGATGAGCTCACCGAAGCTTATTATGATGGACGAACCGTCGCTCGGTCTTGCTCCTCTTGTTGTTCAGGACATTTTTTCAATTATCCGTCAGATCAACAGCGAGGGCATCACGGTTCTCCTCATTGAGCAGAACGCGAACATGGCACTCAAAATTGCCGATAAGGCCTATGTTATGGAAACCGGACGCATCACCATGGAGGGTACGGGAGCCGAGCTTCTTGCCGATGAAACCATCAAAGAAGCTTATCTCGGAAAGACCAAGGGTGAGTAATCGCTCAATCATTCAAGCACAGAAGTTTATTTTGCCTTGATATAATCAAAAGCAAATTATTAAGCTATAATTTACAAGAGTATTTTTGCTCTTTGCGAATTGTAGCTTTTATTTTTTGCTTAATTTTTTTTTATTGGCTCAGACAAGCAGAAGCGTTGTTTTTGCCTTGACAAACCCGGAATAAAATAGTAGTATTTTATTAACAAAATATTTACGGAGGAGATACTGTGAAAAACATTGTTGAAACACTCAAACAGAAATTTTTGCCTCTCGTTCTTGCCGTGATGATGACTCTCGGCTTCTATACTCCGGCAAAGACAGAGATAAGCAGCGCACCGCAGAAAAGCGAAAACGCCGTGCGTGTTGTCTCTTTCAATCTGCGCTGCAATAACGATATCTACGGCTCTGTAAAAAACCGCGGAAAGTTTGTTTCTGCCGCGCTTGAAAATTATGCGCCCGATTCTTTCGGCGTACAGGAGGCAACAAAGGCATGGCTCGATATTCTTGACGCAGCTCTCGGCGAAGAATACGCAAGAGTCGGAGAACCGCGCGACAGCGCAAAAAACACCGAATACAGTGCCGTTTATTACCGTACCGACAAATATGAGCTTGTTGACGAGGGAACAATCTGGCTTTCCGAAACGCCGGATAAGTTCGGCTCAAAGTCGTATCTTGCCTCAATGCCGAGAATCTGCACCTGGGCAACGCTCAAAAACAAGGAGAGCGGTCTTGTCTATACCCACATCAATACTCATCTTGACTTTCTTGTTGAATATACGCGCTCAAAGCAGGCGGACGTGCTTCTGAAAAAGATTGAGGAGCTTAAAGGACGCGGTCCTGTTGTCTGCACGGGCGATTTCAATGCCGACGAAAAGACCGGCACCTATAAAAAAATGACTGACGTCCTTGATGACAGCAGGCTTGTTGCAAAGGAAACTGAAAGCGGAAAGACCTACCATAACTACGGCAGAGGAGACATTTTTCATTCAACTGCCATAGACTTCATCTTTGTCACAAAGGGAACACCGGTTGAGCGTTATAAAATCATAAAAGACACGGTGGACGGAATGTATCTTTCCGATCATTACGCAATCATGGCAGATATCTGCTTCTGAATAAAACAAGGAGAATGATAATGAGAAAGTATATTTCAATTAACGAGGGCTGGACATTTGAAAAGAAGGGCGAAAAAAGCACGGTCAATCTTCCGCACACCTGGAACAACCTTGACGGACAGGGCAGCGAACCCACTTATTACAGGGGAAAATGCACCTATACCAAAATAATTGAGCGCCAAAAGGGAAAAACTTGGCTCGAATTCAAGGGTGTGAACGCTGCCTGCACCGTTTATATCAACGGAAACAAGGTGGGCTCTCATCTCGGCGGCTATTCCGCTTTCCGCTTTGAGGTAACGGACTTCCTCTCCTCGCCAAAGAATTTCCTCACGGTTGAGGTTGACAATTCACCTCTGCGAGAGGTCTATCCCGAAACGGCGGATTTCACGTTTTACGGCGGAATCTATCGCGATGTAAACCTTATTACCGAGGTTGAAAAGCAGCATTTTTCGCTTGATGACTGCGGAAGCTCGGCGCTTTACATTACGCCGAAGATGAACGGTGATGTTTTTGTCAAATCGGTCATCTCCGGCTATGAAACCGGAGTAAGAGTGCTTTATGAGATTTTTGACGCAGACGGAAAGCTTGTTGCCTCCGCCGGTAACAGAGTAAGGCTTCATGTTGAAAATCCCCATCTGTGGAACGGCTTGGAGGATCCGTATCTTTATACGCTTCGTGCAACTCTCTTCATGGAGTCGAGGACGGTTGACCGCGTTGAAAGCCGCTTCGGCTTCAGGGAAATTCGGTTTGACGCGGACAAGGGCTGTTTCCTCAACGGAAAGCATATCAAGCTCAAGGGCGTTTCGCGCCACCAGGACAGGGAAGGGCTCGGCAACGCGCTGACGATAAATGAACACAGAGAAGACCTTGAGCTTATCCGTGAGGTCGGCGCAAACTCAATCCGCCTTGCACACTATCAGCAGGCAGAGGAGTTTTATTCACTCTGCGATGAAATGGGCTTCCTTGTTTGGGCGGAGGTTCCTGTAATTTCGAGATTTTCAAAGAAAAAGCAGGCGAATGCGCTTTCTCAGCTTGAGGAACTTATCAAGCAGAACATGAACCACCCGTCAATTTTCTGCTGGGGCATTGAAAACGAAATCACGATTCAGGGTGCTTCTCCTGTCCTTACGGATTCCATTGAAGAACTCAATAATCTTGCTCATGTTCTCGATGTTTCAAGGCCGACAACCTGCGCTCAGCTTACAATGTGTCCTCCGGAAAGCGAGCTTAACAATATCACCGATATTATGGGCTATAACCATTACTACGGCTGGTACATGAAAACGGTTGACGGAATTGACGAATGGCTCAAAAAATTCAAAGAAGCTCAGCCCAAAGTTCCTCTCTGCCTTTCCGAGTACGGAGCGGAGGCCGTCATCGGCTATTTCAGCGACAATGCGGTTCAGGGCGATTACAGCGAGGGCTATCAGTCGCGCTTCCATGAGCATTATCTGAATGTTATCAACAGCACCGAATGGCTCTGGGGTTCATATGTCTGGAATATGTTCGACTTCGGCTCGTCAATGCGCAATGAGGGCGGAGTCCGCGGCAGGAACAACAAGGGTCTTGTAACGTTCGACCGCAAAATTAAAAAGGACGCTTTCTATATGTATAAGGCGTTCTGGTCAGAGGAAAAATTTGTTCATATCGAGGGCGGCCGCTATACGCTGAGGAGGATAGGAAAGCGCACCTTCCGCGTTATTTCAAACTGCCCGGAGGTTACACTCAAGTGCGGAAGATATAAAAAGACGGTGGCGGGTGAGCATGTTTTCACCTTTGAAGATGTACCCATAAAAGAGGGTAACAACAAAGTTACCGCTGTTGCCGGAGACTGCGAGGAAACGATTATTTTTGAGGGTGTTGAGGGCTATCCGGCTTCGTATTCGCTGCCGGACGGGGCGTCAACAATGGTCAGAAACTGGTTTGTTCCAAAGAGCGAGAGCATCAATCCCGAATACCTCAGCACCGAGGATACCATAGGCGAGATACTCAAAAACGATGATGTCAGAGGAATGGTCAGCGGCGTTGCCGGAAAGCTTATTTCAAGTCCGCTCATGAAGCTTGTTGCGCCGATTAAGCTCAAGACCGTTTTGAACCTCAAGTTTATTCATATCAACAACGACATGAAAGAGCTTGCACAGCAGTTCCTTCAGACAATCAAAAAGTAAGCTGCACGAGAGCGCGAAAGGAGAAAATGATGGAGAACAAAAAAACGCTTCGCCCGTTCGGAATGAGAGATAAGATAGGCTATGCCTTCGGCGACCTCGGCTGCGGTCTTTCGTTTTCGCTCGTTTCAAATTATATGTTCCTGTTTTACACCCAGATCATAGGGCTTGAAGCAGGGCACTGGTCATGGATAATCTTTGTTTCAAAGGCCTGGGACGCCGTTAACGATATTCTGATAGGCAACATGGTTGACCGCAAACGAATCAGCAAAAAGAGCAAGTTTACGCCGTGGATACTCATCGGCGCAGTAGGACTCGTTGTGCTGACCGTTATGATTTTTACTCCCGTTCAGTTCTCTATGGGAGGAAAGATAATCTGGTGTCTTGCGTCCTATTGCCTTTGGTCGGTTGCCTACACCCTGGTCAATGTGCCATACGGCTCGCTTCATTCAATAATCACTGACAATCCGCGCGAAAGGACGGCTCTTTCAACCTTCCGCAGTATCGGCGCAGGAATTGCAATGATTTTCGTAATGTTCCTTCCAAAAATTATTTATGTTGAGAACGAGAGCGGAAAAGGCGCAACTCAAATCCTTATAGCAGACAGGGTGTTTTTGGTTTCAATCGTTTTTTCCGTCGGCGCGCTTGTTTTCCTTTGGGCAATGACAAGAATGGTGACCGAGCGCGTACCCTACGGCGAGGTGCCTGAAAAAATGAGCTATGTTTCAACGCTCAAAAGCTTTTTAACCAACCGCCCGATGGTCGGCGCAACGCTTGCCTCGTTTGCTTCAATTGTGTTCTACAACTCGTCGATGTCAATGAATAACCTTGTTTTTCAGTACTTTTTTAATGACGCCAAAAAGACGACTGTTGCAACCATTGCCTCGTATATACCGCTTGTTTTATTAATGCCGTTTGCAGGAAAGCTTGTTTCGGCTTTCGGAAAGAAAAAGCTTATTACTCTTTCGGGCATTGCAAGCGCAGTTGCCGGTCTTATCATGCTGTTTTTGCCGATAACGCCTGACAAAAAGGGAATGTATATTTATATCGGCGGTCTTATGATAGTCAACATCGGAAACTGCATTTTCCAAATCATTGTCTGGGCTATCATTGCCGATTGCATTGAGATGAGTTTTCGCAAAAAGGGCGTTCACGAGGAAAGCTCGCTTTATGCCATATATTCGTTTTTCCGCAAGCTTGCGCAGGGTGTGGGCTCGTCTCTTGTTGCGCTCGGCCTTTCGGCAATCGGCTTTGTTGAGGGAAAAAACGCTGTTCAGAGCGAAGCTTTTGGCGCAAACGTCAAGAATCTGTATATAATTTTTCTTGTTGTCGGAACGGTAATAATGGTGCTTTCCATGCAATTTGTTTATAATATCAGCAAGGAAAAAGAGGACGAGTTTGCGGTTCCCTCTGCACAGAGTAAGACAGAATCGGATTTGTCCAAAGAATAACGCCATATACAATATATAATATGAAACGCACCGGGGCGGCAAATACGCAGTTCCGGTGTTGCTTTTTTGTTCACCGCAACAGATATATAATAGTATACGAAACATCATTTATTTTTGCGGTAAATCGCCGCGAAAATTCTGTCATTCCTCTTGACAAACGGCTGAATCTTTGTTATCATTTCATTACACTTTAACAACTAAAAGCTTTAAATCGTTAAAGCAAAGGAGAAGATAACAATGTCAAGGAAAAGTATAATCTTTTTGACAATCGGCGTTTATGTTCTGTTCATTTTTACAGTCGGTCTTATCAGCAGAAAAAGGGCAAAAAGCATAACAGACTTCATCGTTGCCGGCAGGAACGCGGGCGCGTGGCTTTCCGCGTTTTCATACGGTACGGCATATTTCTCTGCCGTTATGTTCATCGGCTATTCCGGCGCAACGGGCTGGAAGTACGGTCTTTGGGGCGTTCTGCCCGGAATCGGCAACGCGGTTCTCGGCTCGCTGCTTGCGTGGCTCGTTCTTGCCAAGCGGACGCGCAGTGTAACAAAGAGGCTGAAAATCAAGTCTATGCCCCAGCTTTTTGAAAAGTGCTTCGGCTCAAAAAGTATGAAGAATTTTTGTGTTGCCGTCATTTTCATTTTCCTCGTTCCGTATTCCGCTTCGGTCTATAAGGGACTGACAAGCGTCTGCAGCGTTATTCTTGACGTTCCGGAAAACGTCTGCATGGTAATTATTGCGCTTGCGGCGGCGGTTATCGTTGTCCTCGGCGGCTACGCGGCAACGCTCAAAGCAGACTTTGTTCAGGGCTTTGTAATGCTTGCAGGCGTTATCCTGCTTATTATCTCCGTTCTGCGCTGCGAGCAGGTTGGCGGCGCTGCGGCAGGACTTGAAGCTATTTCGCAGAAGACAGAGGCGCTTTCGCTTACCGTATTCGACCATATCAGCCTTTGGGCAACGGTGCTCATGACGTCCTTCGGAACATGGGGACTTCCGCAGATGATTCATAAATATTATGGTATCCGCGACGATAAGGAGGTCAAAAGGGGAACGATTATTTCCACCGTATTCGCTTTTGTTGTTGCCGGCGGCGGCTACTTCATCGGTTCGCTTTCAAGACTGTTTTATTCTGACCTTGCCGAGCTTCCGGGCGCGGGCAGCGGAAAAACGGATTACCTTATTCCGAATATGCTCAACACAGCAGGACTTTCAAACGTCCTTATCGGAGTAATTCTTGTTCTGCTCATTGCTGCGTCCGTTTCAACCCTTTCCTCAATCACCATTACCGCGTCCACAACGCTTTCCATGGATTTCATCATTCCGCGCTTCTTCAAGGATAAGGACAAGGTCTGGGACGCCAGGCTGACAAAGATTTTCTGCCTGCTGTTTGTTGTTGTTTCATATTTCATTGCAAACAGTGATACGCCGATTCTTGATATGATGTCCTACTCCTGGGGTGTGATCTCCGGCTCGTTCCTTGCGCCGTATCTGCTTTCACTTTATTGGAAAAAGCTCAACCGCGCAGGGGCGTGGGCCGGTATGCTCACAGGCTTCTTTGTTGCGCTTCCGCCGATGATCTGCCGCCTGTTCTCGCTTCCGGTTACACTCGGCTCGTTTGGCAGACTGATGGATCTTGGTCCCCACTTTGCCTGCCTTTCCGCAGTGCTTTCGCTTGTAATGTGCGTTGTGGTGAGCAAGCTTGTAAAATCGCAGCAAAACGGTTTTGCACAGGTAGAAAACGCCTCAAAAACCGTCTCAAACGAAACAGTTTAAATTAATATTAAGGTTATTAAAGTCATCTGGGAAAAATATACATGGAAATGCGGATTTTTTGCGTTTTCAGACGTTAAAAATCAGGCTGTTTACTTCCTTTGACGAGTTAAAAAATCACCGGTTATTGTTCTCTTTAGGGATAATAACCGGTGATTTTCTCGGCTTGCGAAAAAAATTTTTAAAAAATTTTTCCCGGCAGGCGAAAAGCTCTGTTTTTGGCGTCTTGAATAAAGCAGGAAAAAACAGCCTATATATTACATTATATAGCACCGCCTTTTTGGGGGCGAAATTGCTGTTCCCCACCGAGGCTCGAATTTTGGCGGAAATTTGCTTAAAACGGGTCTGCAAACCCCCTCGAACGGCGCAAAAAACTTGACAAAAAAAAATCAAGTTGCTATAATACGGGCTGCTGTTCATTTCAGGTCAGGCTGAAAGCAGCCAAAAGGATGTTGAATGCAAACTTTTTTGCCGGCTGACTCACTTGGTCAGGCGGCGGAAAAGAATTTATTAGTGAGGTGATTTGATGAAAAGAACACTCGGTTGTTTTTTTTCAGTTGTAATTATGCTTGCTGTTGCAGTTCCCGCATTTTCGGCTCAAGGCGCTTCATCCAAAAGCAATAAATCCCAAGTTTTTTCCTACCTGACACAGGAAATCGGTTTCAACACTGCGGCGGCCTGCGGTGTAATGGCAAATATGGAACACGAGTCCGGCTTTGATTCGTCCAAGGTTCTCTATGACTCAAACGGTCTGCTCAGCGGCGGTCTTTGCATGTGGAACGGCGGACGCTTCAGCAGCCTCAAAAGGTTCTGCAACAAAAACGGTTATAACTATCTCAGTATCTACGGTCAGCTCAAATATCTTGAGCATGAGCTGAAAAGCGATTATTATGACCACATCTACGACTATCTCAAGAGAGTCAGCAACGATCCGAACGGCGCATATAATGCCGCCTACTATTGGTGCTATTACTTTGAGATTCCGGCAAACAGGGGCTACCACGCAAACAAGCGCGGCGGCGCGGCCTCCTCAAAATACTGGCGCGAGTTTTCCGCCTTCAGCGCCGAACCGAAAACGCCGAAGCTTAAAAGCGCTTCCTCCGGAAAGACCGTTGACGTTGATTCAACCGTTCGCTTCAGCTGGTCTGACGGCGGCAACGGCGCAACCTCCTATGTTCTGCTTGTAACAAGAGAGCGCGGCGGAAAGTATGACTTTTCCTCTGCCAAGGTCTATAAGACTTCGGGCAGAAGCATTGACGTTACCGTATCGAGGGAGGGAAAGTATGCCGCAAGCGTGTACAGTGTAAACGGCTATACCGGTGAAAAGAGCAGAAGGAGCAACGTTGTTTATTTCTCCGGAGCGTGCCTCGGTCATTCAAACAAGCTTGTTTCCTCGGTGAAACCGACATTTTCCTCTGCGGG
>JAEDIH010000176.1 GCA_016292575.1 Clostridiaceae bacterium
GTCCTCGGACGCGGACGCGGACTGTAAAACCAGTCCATGTGTATTGAAACATCGGCCTCGCCCTGCGACCAGACAAGCTGCCTGTGGTTTGAAAGCACCTTCCTTGAGCCAAGATCCTGTTCGCAGCGGTCAAAGGACTGCAAAGAAGCCGCTTCGTCTGCGTCCTGCTGGGAGCCTTTCATAACCTCATCAACGGAAACAGAGTTTTTTGCAATAACGCTCCACTCGCTTTCACGCACCTTGCCGGCCTCGTTTCCAATCCAGCGCACGTCAGGACCGCAGTTGCAGATGGCGGCGCCCGGCTGAAGCGAACGGATAACCTTATAATAACGCTCAAAGTCATATGTAAAGTCCGGCGCGTCCTGACCCTTGGCGCCGTCAAACCAGAAGGTGAAGATATCGCCGTAATTTGTGCAAAGCTCGGTAAGCTGATTGACAAAGTAATCGTCATAGCTCTTTGTGCCGTAGGTGCTTTCGTGCCTGTCCCACGGGGAAAGATAGACGCCGAAAAGCAGACCGAACTTTTTGCAGCTTTCAGAAAGCTCTTTAACAATATCGCCTTTTCCGTTTTTATACGGGCTGTTTTTGATGCAGTGCTCGGTATAGGCACTCGGAAAAAGGCAAAAGCCGTCGTGGTGCTTTGCGGTGAGGATGACGCCGCGGCTGCCGGATTTTTTGATAACCCTTGCCCATTGGTCGGTATCAACGCTTTCAATATTGAACTGCTCCGGCTTTTCCTTTCCGGTACCCCATTCGTTTCCGGTGCAGGTGTTCATTCCGAAGTGAACAAAGGTGTAGTATTCATAGTCCGCAAACCTTTTTTGAAGCTCTGTTGGTCTCACCGCATTAAGCCGCCGCACAAGCTCATCGTTGAGCGTGGCGCCGCAGTTGCCTTTGTCCCAGGAGGCAAAAGTCTTTTTAGGACGACCGAGCGGAAAAACAATATTGCAAAAAGAGGTAAAAAAGTTTTTTATTTCCGACATTAAAAGACCTGCCTTTCCTGATAAGATGACCTTGAGCAAAAGCGAAAGCCCGGCTGTGCCGCCGAATTTATATATCTTATTAATCATACCACAAAAAAAGAGGCATTGTCAATTTTTCTGCAAGGGAAACGGCAATTTAAGAAATTTTAATGCGCGCACCGCAGCGCAAAATTATCCGCAATGTTGTAACACCGCATGGGCGGCAGCGTATAATGAGGATGAAAGCAGGACGGAGAACAAACATTGTTCACCGCTCCTTTTGAAAGGAGGTCAGACAATGGCTTGCAATAACTTGTTCGGCTCAAACAGCTGCTCATGGATCATTCTCATTCTGATCCTTTCCTGCGTATTCGGAGACAGCTTTGGCTGCGGAAACAACAACTGCGGATGCGGTTGCGGCTGCGACAACAACTTTTCAAACAACAACTGCGGCTGCGGTTGCTGACAGAGGAATGCCCGTTAGGGTTGTGAAAAAACGCTGATTTTCTCTCTTAATCAAAAAGGAAACCGCCGTTCAATGCGGCGGTTTCCTGCTGTTGGTGCGCTTTTTTCAAAGCCGTCTCACATAATGTTAAAAAGATTCTTGAGCAGCCAGAACAGAGTGTTGAAAAGGTTCAGAAGCTTTCTGAGACTTATCTCTGCGGAGTCGTTTTCGTCCGCAAGGTCAAGCTCCGTAACCTTGCTCAAAAGCAGGCTGTTGCTTTCATATTGCAGGTACTGCGAAAACTGTTCGTCGCTGTCAATGGTGAACTGCTCCTTGGAGTGGAAAATTTTCATTATCAACTCGTTAACGGAGTTGGGGAAAACATCGTGCGGAAGATCCTTGATGAACCAGGTATAGTCCGGGAAAAGGCAGGTTGAAGCGTCAACCTTGAGGTCGGGGGAGATATATTTGTCCATTCCGTTCTTTTCCTGCTCATTTATGTAGGAGTCCGGAAGCAGCTGTTTGATATCGGCACAGGTCGCACCGTAGGACGCTGTTTCAAGCTCAACAAGGTCGTCCGCCTGCTTCATGCAGTCCTTGAAAAGCGGCGCAAGCTGAATGTTGTACTTTGCAATGACCGCAACCTTCATGCCCTCCTGCTTGCACTTTTTGAGCGTCTGCGGGAACTTTTGGAAAACATTGTAGTGATACCAGTCGATTTTTTCAATGAGCTTTGCATACTTTGCCTTGCCCTCAAAAACAACCTGCTTCGCCTTTTCATAATAGTCGTCCCTGACCATTGTCCAAAAGCCCGGGCATGTTCCGTAAACAGCAAGGACAATTCTCGGATAGAGCGTTCTTGCAATGTCTCTGTATGCTCTTTCAACTTCGCCGATAATATAGTCTGTTGCATACATAGAAGACGCTATTCTGTAACCGAATCTGACAAGGCTGCGGGAGAGGTTGTCCGAGCCGTCGGACGCGCTGTTGTTGAGGTAGTCATCGCCGTACTTCTCAATGGCTTTGCAGTCAAAAACAACATCGCCGGTGAAAAAGGCACTGATAGGGATGAGACCCTGGTTTGAAGCGGCGTAAAAGATTGCTGTATCGACCTTTGAGCAGCCGTACATGGTGAGGTATGCGCTGATAACGGTTGAACCGAGGCAGCGGCCGATGAGTTGAACCTTCCTTTTTCCTGTAACAGCGCGCACCTTATCGATGTATTCGTTAAGAAGCTCTGCGTTTTCACGCGGGTCAATCCGACCGTCATAGCTGAACTGATAATCGGTGATTGAAAAGTTTGATTTTTTTGCTTTTGGCTCGGCGTTGGGTTTGACATGGGTGCCGTTTGAGGCCTCGCCGTTGTTGTCAAGAACATAGTTTTTATATTCTTCTTCAACAAGATCGTATATGGCATCGCTCAATTTATCCCAGTCACCACGGAACATAAGACTTTCAGCCCATGCAGCTGCAAGGTTGTTTACGTTGTTTTTAATAGCCTTTTCAATTCCGTCGGTGGGATAGATCTTGTTCTCATTTTTATCGTATATCCAGGTGCCTCGGCCTATGACGTAGACAACGGGAAGGTCGTTTTCGTAGTATGCGGCAGCGGACGCAGCCGGCGAAAGAACGGCAGCGGCGCAAAGCAGCGCAAGAAGCAGCGAAAGAACGCGGGTTAATGTTCGTTTCATAAGTTTTAGCCTCCTTGTTCTTAAAAAATCTCAACATAATAATAGCACAACGGTAAGATATTTTCAAGGACAGGGCTGAAAAATTAACAAATTGGTTCCTTAACGGTTAAAGGCTGAAAAAAATGGGGCTGTCGCAAATCGGTAAAACGAAGAGCGACAGCCCGTTTTTTAAAGA
>JAEDIH010000177.1 GCA_016292575.1 Clostridiaceae bacterium
TTCTTTCTTTCCTTCATTCTCGGGTCACGGGTAAGGAGGCCGGCCTTTTTGAGCGGAAGGCGAAGCTCTTCGTCATACTGAAGGAGAGCTCTTGCAAGACCGTGGCGGATTGCGCCTGCCTGACCTGTTACACCGCCGCCGGCAACGCGGCAAACGATGTCAAACTTACCGTTTGTGTCAGTAACGTCAAGGGGCTGACGAACAAGGAGCTTGAGGGTATCAAGACCGAAGTAATCGTCGATATCTCTGTCGTTGATAGTGATCTTACCGCTGCCTGCATAGACGCGGACTCTTGCTATAGACTTTTTTCTGCGGCCGGTGCCGTAGAAGAACGGAGTGGTTTCGTACATTTTCATTTCCTCCCTTTCCGATTAAAGTTCAACAACTTCGGGCTTCTGAGCTGCATGAGCGTGCTCTGCGCCTGCATAAACGCGAAGTCTGGTGAGAGCCTTGCGGCCGATGGTGGTGTCCGGGATCATGCCCTTAACAGCCTTGGTCATTACGAACTCAGGCTTTTCTTTCATAAGGGAGCTGTACTTGACCTTTTTCATGTTGCCGATGTATCCGGTGTGGTGGTAATACATCTTCTGATCGAGCTTTTTGCCGGTGAGGACAGCCTTATCGGCGTTGATGATGATAACATGATCGCCGCAGTCCGCATGGGGAGCAAAGGTGGGCTTGTGCTTGCCGCGGAGAAGCTCGGCAGCCTTTGCGGCAACATGACCGAGATGCTTTCCCTCGGCGTCAATGACATACCACTTGCGGGTGATGTCGCCGGCTTTCGGCATATAGGTTGACATATTCTTTTCCTCCAATCAACATTTAAATGCTCCGCCATTCTATCACAAGCGGTTTTGTTTGTCAACAGCTTTTTTGCAAAATTTTGAATTGCATTAACCGTGCTCGTTTTTTCTCTCTTTTTCTTTTGTTTTCATATGATTTGCTCGCAAACGGATTTCGCTTTTTCGTCAGCTTTCAAGCTTCTCAATAACCCTGATTATATCCTCGTTTATTGCAAGCGAGGCAAGGAAGTCATACTGCGTTTTGCTCTTGTTGATGAGAACAAGCTCCTTCCCGTTGAAATATCTGATATATGAGGCGGCAGGGTATACGCTCAGACTTGTTCCGACAACGAGCATTGCGTCGGCTCTTTCTATTGCTGATATCGCCCGTTCAACTGTTCTTTCGTCAAGCGGTTCTTCATAGAGAACAACATCTGGCTTGACAATGCCGCCGCAGGAACAAAGGGGCACGCCGTCCGCTTTCATAACATATTCAAGCCCAAAGCTTTTTCCGCATTTTCGGCAGTAGTTGCGCATAACGCTGCCGTGCAGCTCAATAACATTTGTGCTGCCCGCCCTTGTGTGCAGGGAGTCAATGTTCTGAGTGACAACAGAGACGGTTTTTCCCTTTTTTTCAAGCTCTGCAAAGTACCTGTGCGCCCTGTTCGGCTTTGCGTCCGGAAAGATCATTGCACTGCGGTAAAAATCAAAGAAAAGCTTTGTGTGCTCATTGAAAAAGGTTGCGGAAAGCATCTGCTCCGGTGAATAGCCGAACTCGCTTTTTGTTTTGTAAAGACCGTTTTCCGAGCGGAAGTCGGGTATACCGCTCGGGCAGCTTATACCGGCTCCGGTAAAGACGCAGATACGGCTGCTTTTTTCAATTATATCTTTAAGTTTTTTGATTTTTTCTTCCATAGTCAAGCTCTCCTTTCTTTGCCATAATTTTACCACTGCGGCGGTAAAAAGTCAAAACCTGCCCGTGCTTTGTTTGACTTTTGGCGGAATATATAATATAATCATTGGTAGTATTCAGGTAAAGGAGCGCGCTCAATGACAGACAGAGATAAGTATATTTCGCCGCTTTCAACAAGATATGCAAGCGACGAGATGCAACACATTTTTTCGCAGAACTTCAAATTCAGAACATGGAGGCGGCTGTGGATTGCCCTTGCAAGAGCGGAAAAGCAGCTCGGTCTCGGCATTACCGATGAGCAGATTGCAGAAATGGAAGCGCACAAGGACAACATCAACTATGATGTTGCCGAGGAGAGGGAAAAGCTTGTCCGCCACGACGTTATGAGCCATGTCTATGCTTTCGGCGTTCAGTGTCCGAAGGCGGAACCGATTATTCATCTGGGCGCCACAAGCTGCTATGTGGGAGACAATACCGACATCATAATCCTGCGCGAGGCGTCAAAGGTTATCCTTAAAAAAGCCGCGCAGGTCATGCGTAATCTGTCAGCCTTTGCGGAAGAGTATAGGGCTCTTCCCTGCCTTGCATACACACACCTCCAGCCGGCACAGCTGACGACGGTCGGAAAAAGGGCAACGCTCTGGATGTATGAGCTTGCGCAGGATATTGAAAACCTGGAGTTCCGGCTCAAAAACCTCAGACTGCTCGGCTCAAAAGGCACAACGGGTACGCAGGCAAGCTTCATGGAGCTTTTCGGCGGTGACGAGGAAAAGGTTAAAAAGGCAGAGCAGCTGATTGCAAAGGAAATGGGCTTTGAAAGCTCTGTTCCTGTTTCGGGTCAGACATATTCAAGAAAAGTTGATTACTTTTTCCTTTCTGCACTTTCAGGCTTTGCACAGAGCGCATATAAATTTGCAAACGACCTGCGTATTCTCCAATCGTTTGAGGAAATGGAAGAGCCGTTCGGAAAAAATCAGATAGGCTCGTCCGCAATGCCGTATAAGCGCAATCCCATGCGCAGCGAGCGCATCTGCTCGCTTGCAAGGTACATTACGGTGGACGCACTCAACCCTGCGCTCACAAGCGAGGTGCAGTGGTTTGAACGCACGCTTGACGACAGCGCAAACAAACGCATTGCCGTTGCGGAAGCTTTCCTTGCGCTGGACGCCGTGCTTGAAATATACATCAATGTTACAAGCGGTCTTGTGGTTTATGAAAAGGTTATTGAAAGGCGGGTAATGGAAAAGCTGCCGTTCATGGCAACGGAGAACATCATGATGGAATCCGTCAAGCGCGGCGGCGACCGCCAGCAGCTGCATGAAATTATCCGCGTCTACTCCCATGAGGCAGCGGCAAAGGTCAAGCTTGAGGGCGGAAGAAACGACCTCATTGACCGCATTGCGGCCGATGAAAGGATTCCGCTTTCCAAAGAGGAGATTGAAAACGAGCTTGATCCCAAAAAGTACACCGGAAGATGCGCCGGTCAGGTTGATGAATTCCTTTCGACCGTTGTTGCGCCGATTCTTGCACGCTATGACGGCGAGGAAATCACAAGCGAATTAAAGGTCTGAGAA
>JAEDIH010000178.1 GCA_016292575.1 Clostridiaceae bacterium
AGCTCGGGACCTGCAAAGCTGCTTTTGCCCTTTTCAATGAGCTTCAAAAGCTCCGGCTCGTCCTTGACGGTTTTCACCCATTCGATAGAATCGACAATCTTTCTTGAGGAAAGCAGAAGTCCGGCAAGGACAAGCTCCTTGACCGCGTTTGAGTTTGCTCCGGGTGTGTTGAAAACAACAATACCCTTTTCGCTGCAAAGGTCAATGGGAATATTATTGACTCCTGCGCCGGCTCTTGCAACAGCCTTTACAGAATCGGAAAATGAAAATTCGTGCATATTGGCCGAGCGAACAAGCACTGCGTCCGGCTCATTCACCGCGTCACCGCAGACATAGCCCCTTTTTTCAAGGTGGCAAAGTCCGCTTTTGGAAATATTGTTGAGAGTAAGGATATTTTTGCTCATGAGTGCTCCTCCTCAAATTTCTTCATGAAGTCAACAAGCTTTTGAACGCCCTCAAGCGGCATACCGTTGTATACCGAAGCTCTCATTCCGCCGACGGTGCGGTGACCCTTGATGTTGACAAGACCGTTTTCGCCTGCCTGCTTAACAAACAGCGCGTCAAGCTCATCGCTGCCGGTAACGAACGGAATGTTCATCAGCGAGCGGTCCTCTTTTGCAACCGTGCCTTTGAAAAGCTTTGAGGAATCAAGAAAGTCATAGAGAAGCTTCGCTTTCTGCTCGTTGAGCTTTTTCATGTTTTCAAGACCGCCGATGTCATTTTTGAGCCATTCGAGCATAAGCTTGCAAATATAGATGCTGTAGCAGGGCGGAGTGTTGTAAAGCGATTTGTTGTCCGCATGGATTTTATATTTGAACATGGTCGGAGTGATATCCATCGGTTCGCCGATGAGGTCCTCGCGGATAATGACCACCGTTACACCGGCAGGACCCATGTTCTTTTGCGCGCCGGCAAAAAGCAGACCGAATTTTGAAACGTCAATTGGCTCTGAAAGAATGCAGGAGGAGATGTCGGCAACAAGGGGAACCGAGCCGGTATCGGGCAGGGTGTGATACTTTGTGCCATAGATGGTATTGTTCAGGCAGATATAGACATAATCGGCATCATTGTCAAACATGGCGTTGTCTGTTTTCGGAATATATGAATAAGTCTTGTCTTCCGAGGAAGCGACCGCTCTTGCCTTGCCGTAGCGTGAAGCCTCCTGAAAGGCTTTTTTTGCCCATTGACCTGTGATGATGAAATCTGCTTTGTTGCTTTTTGTCATCAGATTCATCGGTATCATTGAAAACTGCGAGGAGCCGCCTCCCTGCAGAAAGAGAACCTTATAGTTTTCAGGAATGTCCATAAGCTCTCTCAAAAGTGCTTCTGCCTCGTCAATTACAGACTGAAAAACCTTTGAACGGTGCGACATCTCCATGACCGACTGACCGCTTCCTTTATAATCAAGCATCTCATCCGCAGCTTTTCTGAGCACCGCTTCGGGCATCATGGACGGACCGGCAGAAAAATTGTATACTCGTGACATTTAAAACACCTCTTGAAAAAGATTCTGCACCGCGAAACCGGGCGGAACACCGACCGGAACGATGTAATACAAACAAGTATACTATATACTATGACTGTGTGTCAATGTTGAAAATGACCGAAAATTCTGATAATCGGAATCAATTTCGGATATTGCGATTAAAAAAGGAGAAGAAGAATGAAAACACAGACTTTTTATGAAAAATTTGGGACTTTAATTTTTTTTGAATGTGTGATAAAATATCTGTGTATTGATTCCTAAAATTGCAGGAGGTCATAAGATGAAAAGGATTGTTTCGCTTTTTGCCGTGCTTGTTCTGGTTGCTTCAACCGGGCTGTTCACCGTTTCGCAGGCGGCTCAGGTTACATATTCGCTCACGACCGAGGAGCAGGACATCTTCCTCGGAAAAACATACAGAAGGAAGCTCAAGACCGTTCCTGCCGGTGCGGACACCTCCGGTGCCTCATGGTTCAGCAGCGATGAAAGCGTGGCCTCGGTTGACCCGGACGGAACGGTTCATGCAAGGTCGCGCGGCAATGCAACAATAATGGTTGAGATTGAGGGCAACACCTTCAGCTACAAGGTTCGCGTTGTTGCGCCGTTTTTGAGCTGCAGAACAAAATCGCTCTATCTCGGTCAGCAGTATACCCTTGAGGTCAACGGAGGCAGCGGAAAAACAACATGGAAAACAAGCAACAAAAAGATTGCTTCTGTCAGTAAAAACGGCGTTGTCAAGGCGATAAAGCCCGGAAAGGCAACTGTTACCGCAACAAGGAGCGGTGTTTCCATGCAGTGCAAGATAACCGTGCTGAAGCCTGCGCTCAAAAAAACAAAGGTTGACCTGCAGGTCGGCGGAAAAGCAAGAATCGGCATTAACGGAGGAACGGAAAAGGCAAAGTGGAAAAGCTCAAACCCTGCTGTTGTAACGGTCAGTTCAAACGGAACGCTGCGCGGCAAAAAGACCGGAAGGGCAACCGTAACGGCAACGATTAACGGCTATAAGCTTTCCTGCAGGGTCAATGTGTATACCCATATGCTGAGTCGCTCCTCGCTCACGCTTGAGGCCGGCACAACGCAAAAGCTCACCGTAACGGGCGGCAGCGGAAAGGTAACGTGGAAAAGCAGCAACACCAAGGTAGCCACAGTCAGCACAAAAGGCGTTGTTACGGGCAAAACGGCGGGAAGCGCAACGATAACCGCAGTCAAAAACGGCTATAAGCTTTCCTGCAAGGTCACCGTCAGGGTAACGAATCTTCCGGCGCCGGTCGGCAAGGAGAATATTGTTGAAGCCTACTGCGAGGCCGTGAATAAGGCAAAGGCGACAAAGGACTTCAAGCTTACCGTTTCAAACGATCCGACGTTTCAGATCACCCGCGCAACGGATACGCAAAACAAGATTGTATTCTCAATACTGTTTGAAGCATTTTTCAAAGACTCCGAAAAGAGCTATAAGGTCAAGAACGGCATGATTGACGAAAAGGTTGAGCCAACGGCCTATATCCCGCCGCTTTTCCAGCAGTGCAGTCTTGACAGCGCCGGCGTTGCAAGCGCCACGGCCAAAAAGGACGGCAGCGGCTATATAATCAATATGAAGCTTGTTAAGGAAAAGGCGCATTTCAGCGGAACCGGCAGCAACACCTGCGTATATAACAAGGCTGTTTCAAAGCCTTTGAACCTTTCCATTATCAAGATTACGGACGATGAAGACCTTGCAAAGATAACGATAACCTATACCGGAACCGAGGTCACCGCTCAGGTTGA
>JAEDIH010000179.1 GCA_016292575.1 Clostridiaceae bacterium
TTTTTCCGACAACCTCAAACTCGGTATAATCCTTAACAATGACCATATGGCTGTGACCGCCGCTGACAACAAGGCAGAAAAACGGCGGTTCAAGCTCACGGTGCGTAATGTAATTTGCGGCGATATGCGATCTCAGATGATGAACGGCAATGAGGTCAAGCCCACTTGAATAGGCAAGGCTTTTTGCATAGTTCACACCCACAAGCAGTGCGCCGATAAGACCGGGCGCGTATGTTACGGCAACGGCGCCGATGTCGTCAAGGGTAAGCTTTGCGTCCTCAAGTGCCTTTCCGACAACGCCCGAGATTGCTTCGGCATGGCGGCGCGAGGCAATCTCCGGCACAACTCCGCCGTAAATTTTATGTTCATCAACCTGTGATGCAATTACAGAAGAAAGAACATTCCTTCCGTTTTCAACAACTGCTGCGGCAGTTTCGTCACAGGAGGATTCAATTGCAAGAATTTTCATTAAAATTCAGTCCTTGTTTTCAAAAATATTTTGTCATCAGCAGCGCATTCTCACATGGATCGGAATAGAAATTCTTCCTTTCTCCAACAGGCTGAAAGCCCTCTTTCCGATAAAGCGAAACGGCCGCACAGTTGCTTTTGCGCACCTCAAGACTGAGAAACGAGCAGCCTCTTTCGCGGCAGAGCTTTTCACAGCCGGAAAGCAGTGCCGTGCCTGCTCCCTTTCGTCTCATGTCTTTTGAAACGGCGAGATCGGAAACATATGCTTCGTCAAGGACAACAGAGGCGCCGATATAGCCGATGATTTTTCCGCCGACGCTTGCGCAGAGAAAAACCGAGCCTTCGTTTTCAAGGCTTTCAAGCAGCGACCTTTCGCTCCACGGAGAGCTGAAGCACTCCTTTTCAAGCAAAGCGACGAAGGGAACATCTTTTTCGGTCATTTTTGAAATAACAATTTGTGGCTTTTGCTCCATCGGCTCTCTCCTTTGTTGCTTCAGCTGACCATGCCGTAATTTATCGGCGGTTGCCCGGAGTTTATTGTATCACGGAATTGTTAAAAAAACAAGTAAACAGCCCCGTATAAGGGCTGTTCGGAAAATTTTTAAGGAAGCTCTGATTATTCAATTCAGTTCTTCAAGATGTTCAACGGCCATTTCAAAGATTTCCTTGACATGAGAGTCCGAAAGCGAGTAATAAACAATTTTTCCGTCCTTGCGGTTTTTAACAAGGTTTGCACCGCGCAGATATTTAAGCTGATGCGAAACGGCGGATTTCGTCATGTTCAGCACAACGGCGATATCGCAGACACACAGCTCGTTTTCATGCAGCGCCCAGAGAATTTTCATGCGCGTTGAATCGGCAAAGACCTTGAAAAATTCAGCAAGATCAAAAATAAGCTCGTCATCGGGCATATTCTTTTTTGTTAAACGAACAAGTTCTTCATCAATATGGGTGCAGTCGCAGCCCATTTCGGTTTTTCCCATTAATAATTGCCTTCTTTTCCTTTGCGTTCCGGCGCCGTAATATCAATTCAATATATCCGGCACTGATTCTATTATAGTCATTTTTTTGCATTATGTCAACCTTTTTGCTCCCGATGCTTTTTTCTGTATTTTTCCTTTGTTGCGTTTCCCCCGCGGATATGGCGTTCAGCCTTGTTTTCATCAAGAACAACGCGCACTCTTTCATAAAGGTCATGGTCAATTTCTTTAAGCCTCAAGGAAACATCGGTATGTACTGTTGATTTGCTCACGTCAAAGCGTTTTGCCGCCGCTCTGACCGTCGCCTTGGTTTCAACGATATATTCCGCAAGGGTCTGCGCCCTTTTTTCAACAAGTTCATTCAAAAATATCCCTCCACAAATAAGAAGCGTTGGTAATTCTTATTAATGAAAGGGATATTTTATTACAAATTACAGGATATTCAGGTATTTATCAATGTCAAACTCGTCAAGTCCGCTGTCCTTGCGCAGATAGAGTGGGTGATGAGGGTGACCTTTTTTGCTTATTGCGCCCGAAGAATACCAAAGCGCGCCGTGAGTTTTTCCGATCTCGGCCATGTCACGAAGGCAATGCCTGAGGTACGGTCGCATTACAACAATATTGCCCCATGCCGCCCATACCGCCGGGTGTTCACCCTCATAAAGCGAAAGAACGTAATCAAACGCTTTCATATTTTCACGGTGAAGCTCTGCGTTCATTTCTCTGTCCATATCCTGCGGACGAGTTGCGCGCTGGGCATAGACATTGAACATAATAAACGAATCAAAGCCGTTCCCTTTTGCAATGCGCTCAACCGATTTAAGGGTATTGTCCAGCTTGTTCGGTGCGGCGGTCGATGGGTTTATGCCGATGCAGATGAGCGGCTTTTTGCCCGTTGTGCCAAGTATGTAACGGTATTCTCCGTAGTGATTCGGAACATAAAGCCAGTCGCGGACATCGTATTCAATGTGATTTTGGATTTTAGACTCTTCCAAAGCTTTTTCAAACTCTTCAATCTGAAGCTTTTGAGTTTCCATAAGCGGTATGTGCATTGCGTTACTCCTTACAACCCGGCTGAAGCTTAAAAATTCAGCCTCAACTGCAAAAATTGTAGCAGATTTTCACATAAGAGTCAAGGCGTTTGATTTTTCCAGTAGTTCAGCTTCGGCAGCAGCTCTGACATATGCGCTCTCACCTGCTCAGCCGGCCAACTCTCATTTGACAAATTTGCGGCGCAAAAATCAATCAAAGCGTTCATATCGGTATAAGCAAACTTTCCGTCGGAATAACACCATTTGCAATATTCCTCATTAAATGTTCCGTCTTTTTCCCTGCTTATCAGCGAATCCTCAAGCGGCATTCCGCAGCACTGGCAGATAAGCTTCCTCGGCGAACCGAGGAGCGTATTGATTGACACATCAAAAAGCTTTGAAAGCAGCTTCAGCGTTTCGGTGTTTGGAACGGTTTCTCCGGTTTCCCAACGGGAAACAGCTTGTCTTGTTACAAAGACCTTTTCAGCAAGATCTTCTTGCGAAAGTCCGTTTTTGGTTCTGAGTTCTGATATTATTTCTTTTGTATTCATTGTTTTCACCACCTTGAGAACATTATATACATATTCAAATATAAAAGCAAGCAACCCGCTGTTGCTGTTTGTAATCAGGTCACTGTTGTTTACAGCGCCCGAAGCATTTTTGACAGCTCAAAAATCATTTAAGTTCTGCTATTTTTGTTTCTAGCTTTTGAACAAACTGTCCTACAAAATATCCGTCAATAAAACGGTGATTAACAT
>JAEDIH010000031.1 GCA_016292575.1 Clostridiaceae bacterium
GCAGGAGAAACCGCGCCGATAACGGACAGCGCGCCCGTCCTTTCGTCGCTTCCGCAGGGGACAACAAGACCGGCTCTTTCATAAAACTGTGCAAGGCGCGAGCCGAGGTAGGCGGGATAGCCCTCCTCGCCGGGCATTTCCTCAAGTCTTCCGCTCATTTCGCGCAGAGCCTCCGCCCAGCGCGAGGTTGAGTCCGCCATAAGGGCAACGCTGTAGCCCATATCGCGGAAATATTCGGCAATGGTGATTCCGGTGTAGATTGAAGCTTCACGCGCGGCAACGGGCATATCCGAGGTGTTCGCGATGAGAACGGTGCGCTCCATCAGCGATTTTCCGGTATGCGGGTCGATAAGCTCCGGAAATTCGTTAAGAACATCGGTCATTTCGTTTCCGCGTTCGCCGCAGCCGATGTAGACAACTATATCCGCCTCCGCCCACTTTGCAAGCTGGTGCTGAGTAACGGTTTTTCCGCTTCCGAACGGGCCGGGAATTGCCGCAACGCCGCCCTTTGCAATCGGGAACAGCGCGTCAATAACACGCTGACCGGTAACAAGCGGCGCCTTGGGCGCAAGCTTCCTTTTATACGGTCTTTCCTTACGGACGGGCCACTTCTGCATGAGGGTAACGGGGTGAACCTCGCCCTTTTCGTCCTCAATGATTGCAACGGTGTCCTCAACGGTACACATGCCCTTTGAAATTTCCTTAACGGTTCCGCTGAGATTCACCGGGAGCATAATCTTATGGAGAACAACGTCAGTCTCCTGAACCGTTCCGAGCACATCGCCGCCGATGACCTTATCGCCTTTTTTGACCGTGGGGTTGAACTTCCACTCCTTTTTGCGGTCGAGCGCCGGAACCTCAATTCCCCTTGTCAGGTTTGAACCGGCAACCTTCATAATCTCCTCAAGCGGACGCTGGATACCGTCAAAGATTGAGCCGATAAGACCGGGACCGAGCTCAACGCTCATAGGCTCGCCCGTGGATTCAACCTCCTCACCGGTGCGAAGCCCGGACGTTTCCTCATAGACCTGGATTGAAGCGCGGTCGCCGTGCATTTCAATAATTTCGCCGATAAGCCTTTCGTGGCTGACGCGGACAACGTCAAACATGTTGGCCTCCCTCATTCCCGAAGCAACAACAAGAGGTCCTGCAATTTTTGTGATCGTTCCTTTATTCATAAATAATCACCTGGCTTCCTACAATATATCGCTTCCGACCGCCTGTTCAACAAAGCGGCTGATTTGCTTAAGTCCCTCGCCCGTGTTTCCCCTTGCGCCCGGAATGAGCGTTATTGAGGGAAGGGGTGAGGAATGGTATTTTTCAAGCTCGTCTCCAAGCTCAAGCGAGAGCGCCTCGGTCAAAAATATCACCGCGTAGCCCTCGTCGCTCAAACGCCTGATAAGGCGCAGCGCCTCCCTGGTATCCTCGGGCATGAAAACATCCAGACCGATGGAAGCAAAGCCGAGGACGCTGTCCCTGTCGCCCACTGCGGCAATCTTATACATAAAGCGTCCTCACCCTTTCGCGGATAGATTCCTCGCCGATATTCGCCTGCTTTGCGCAAAGCACGGCTCTGACCGTTTTCAGCTCGGCGGTTTTTGCGTAGTAATACGCCGCAACAGGCTCAAAGCCGAAAAAGACGTACTTTGCCTTTTTCATAAGCTCAGTAACAGCGTCGTCCACGCCCTTTTCAAAGGCGGCGGAGCTTTTTGAAAGCAGCTCGCTTTCCTTTGAATACGGCGTTTTTTGAAGAAACTCCAAAAGTGCCGCGGTTCCCTTTGCTGCCGACCTTGAAAGACCTTCAAAGTCGATATCCGACTCGCCCGAAAGTGCGCTCTGAATGAACGAAAGCCCCTTTTGCGCCTTGGACGCGCGGTAGGCAATTTTGATATCGGCGCAGGCCGTGATATATTTTGCCGCGCTTTGCAAAAGCTCACAGCCGCTTTCCCTTGAAAGGGAAAGGAAAATTTTCAGCGCTGCCTTGTCGATGATTATATCGGCACTCTGACCGTTTTCCGTTCGGCAGGCGGTGTTGTATGCGCTTTCGGCAGCAGCACGCATATCGCCGCCGAGTGCTTCAAAATTATGCGATTTGAAGGCGGAAACAAGATTCTCGAGATCAAGCGTTGTCGGATAAGCAAAAAACGGTTGTGCGTCCTTGCCCGTTATCATGCACTTGAGCGCCGCTTTAAGATTGAAAAAGTCGTTTTGAACACAGAGGACGGAAAGCTGCCGCCTATCCGGAACACATTCGCAAAGCAGCGTCCAGAGTGCCTTTTGCTGACCACGGATTGCGTTTTCAATCTCGCCCTTTTCGCCGTCGGTGCTCCAGCCGCGCTCTTTAAGCACGCCCAAAGCCTCGGAAAGCTTTTTTGAGGAAATGAGACGCTCAATATCGTTTTTTGAAAGCAGATATCTTTCGTTCGCCCGGATTCTTGCAACGGCGTAAGCGTAATCGGTGTCTTTCATCTTTTCGCCTCCGCTCAACTTGGAAATAATTCTTTGCAAAGAGCGTCGCGCAGAAGGTCGTGCTTTTCGTCAAAAATTGCGCGCAGGGTACAGTTGACCTCCATATCGCCGTAAACCAAAACAAAGCCGTTTTCAATATCCCCCGCCTTTTTTGAAAGGCGAACAGCACCCTTTTCATAGACGAGAGAATTGATGGATTCTTCAAAATCCTCCGGCGCACGCTCAAGGTCGCGCTTTGAAAGATACATCACGCCCTCGCCGCTTTCAACGTTCTTTTCGCAAAGGGAGAGGAGCAGAGAAAAATACTGCTCATCCTCCATTTGCTCAATTTTTTCATACGCGGCGGCGATTATATCGTTGACAATGGCGTTCTTTACCTCAAGATAGCGCGTTTTGGTAATGGTTTCGGCTGCGGCTTTTGCCGCAGCTTCCTTCCGTGCGGCCTCCTTTTTGCCGTCATTGATAATTTTTTCGGCGTCCTTTTCCGCTTTTGCTTTTGAGGCGGCAACAAGCTCGTTGCCGTTCTCCTTTGCCTCGGCAATGATAGCGTTGCATTTTTCAAGGCTTTCCTGCCGGATTTTTTCGATGATTTTTTCAATTCCGGTCAAAAATATCACTCCTTTGGGGATAATTTGATCTCTTTTCCTCAGCCGACACTGACGCTGAGAACCGCAAGAAGTGAGATAAGGAACGGCAAAATTGCGTAAAACTCAACAAGCGAAGCCATGGTGATAGCCTTACCGACCTGATCGGGCTTTTTGGCAATGAGGCTTACGCCTGCGGAGGCAACCTTGCCCTGGTGAATTGCCGAAATAAGACCTGCAAAGGCAATCGGAAGGCAGGCAACAAGATAATACATTCCCTGCTGCCAGGAAAGATCCTTCGGTGCGCCGCCGAGAACGCCGACGTTGACCAGAACAAGAATTGCAATCAAAAAGCCGTAAAGACCCTGAGTACCGGGGAGAAGCTGAAGAATGAGAACCTTACCGAACATTGACGGATCCTCTGAAAGAAGACCTGCCGCTGCCTGACCGGCAAGACCGACGCCCTTTGCCGAGCCGCAGCCGGCAAGAATAACGGCCAAGGCCGCTCCCAAAATTGCAAGTGCCAAACCTAAATTAATCATTGATTATATCCTCCTTGATTTTAAAGTGTTTCAAATTAAGCTTGAACGGAGTAAAGATCCGTCCGCCGCCCTCATAGAACTTTGAAAAGAACTCAACGTATTGAAGTCGGCTGGTATGAACATAGGTTCCGATGAGGTTAACGGCAATATTGACCGTATGACCGGCAAGGAAAACCAGAACGAACAGCAAAACATTCGAGAACATCGCCGCAAGCATATTGACAACGTTTGCAATAACGCCCGTGACAAGACCGAGGGCGAGAAGTCTTGAATATGAAAGTATGTCTCCGAGATAGCCCGTTGCGGTGTTATACAGCCCGTAAAGACCGCCGCCGAGCTTTCCTAAAATGTTCTTTGAACTGCGACCCGAGGTCAGAACAATCAGTATTGCGCCGACAAGAAGCAGCTTTGTTCCAACGCTTTTGACGGCGGGCGAAACCTGAACGAGCAGGCTTGAGCCGAAAGCCGCAAAGCCGGCAACAAAAATCATTACGGGAACAACGTCGCAGAACGCTGCAAACCACTGCTTTCCTCTTGCAAGCATATAGAAGCGGATTGCAAGACCGGCATAAAGGTGCGCAAGACCGAACGCGAACGAGAACATCAGAAGCTTCATGCTGTTTTCAACCGGGGTGAACCAGATTGCAAGGTCGGGACCTTTTTCCATGCCTAAAAAGTGGGTGCAGATTGTCGGTATCAGATCGCCGAACCAGCCGCCGAAAAGGGCGCCCCAAAACATTGTTGAAATTCCGCACCAAAAGATGAAGCTGACCGTTTTTGCCCTTTCGCCGGAAAATTTCAGCTTGAATTTTGCAACAAGCGCCGCAATAACCATCAAAAGTCCGTAGCCCGCGTCCGAAAGCATCAGACCGAAAAGCGCATAATAGAAAAACGACATTACCGGATTTGGGTCAACATCGTTGTTTGACGGGGGCGAATACATGTTGCTTATGCTTTCAACACCGGAGGCAAAGGGCTTGTTTTCAAGCAGAACCGGAACATCGTCTTTTTCATAATCCGGCTCATAAACGTCCATCTGCGCCGTAAAGCGCCGCTCAATTTCAAACTTGAGCTGCTCGCTGTCGCGCTCGGGAACATAGCCCTCAAGATAGATTGCGCGCTCGCTCGTTGCGGCTCTTGAGACCGCGCGGTACTTTTCCGCCTGATTTGAGTAATACTCGGAAAGCAGGCGTATTTTGTTGTAGAACGATGCGAACGAGGCAATATCGAGCGAATACTTTCCGATATCGTCCTTACATTCGGCTATTGCTTTTTCGCATTTTCCAATTGCCGCCGAGGGCAGCGTTTTTGCGGGGTTGTCGGGCTTTATGAAGCCGTTTTCCCTCAGCGCCGCTTCAATCGCGGCTTTGTCCTCATGAAAGCAGAACACACAGACGCAGGTCTGCGATTTATCGCTGCTTATCACCTCGACCGCAACGCCGTCAATCTCCGGCGCAGAGGACGCAAGGCGCGCGATTATCTCGTCCTTTGAAAGCTCCTCCTTGAAGTATCCGATGAAAACAGAAGAATTTTGCGTTCTGACGCAGCTCATCGGAATGTCAAGCTTTTCCCAAGGCTTGTAGTAGTCGATAAGCGTCTGCTGCCTTATTATCTCGCCGTTTTCAAAGCTGATTTTTTCGCACAGATTGTTAATCTTGTCGCAGACGAGCATAAGCTCATCGGCGCCGTCGCAAACACTGCGGTAGTCCTGAAGCTCAATTTCCGTACAATCGGAAAACGAGGAAAGGAAGGGCTTTTTAATCTCGCAGTATTTTTCCAGAGCCGCAACGCATTTTTCAATCATTTCGCTTTTTCGTTCAAAGCTTTCGCAAAGCGAATCGGTCTGATACGACAAAAGACCGTCCGCTTCCGGAACCGAGGAAAGCTCGGTCGTGCCGCAGAGCCTAAGAAAGTCGATGAGCCTTCGGCTTTCCTCAAGGATTGCGGCAATTTCAAAGCGGACAAGCTTAATTTTTGCCAAAACGAAACACCTCCTTTGAAATGCTTCCCAATTTTTTCAGTTGCCGGATATATTCTTCAAAACAAGGTCAATGGCCTCGTCATATTTTTTCTCCATCTCGGAGATAACCTTTTTTTCGCGCAGATCGGCAAGGCGGTTTGCCTGCTTAATTATGCCCTCGGCAGCAAGCTCTGCCTCCGAAACAAGAATCGCGGCCTCGCTTTTTGCCGTTTCAAGCGCGGCGTTATACAATGCGTCCGCCCGGCTGTTTGCATATTCGATGATCTCCCGAGCCTCATCCTGAGCGGCGGACTCGCTCTTCCTTGCGGCAGCTTCGGTCTTGAGAATTTCCTGTATCATTTCAGACGCCATAGAACAGATAACCTCCGTAAATCATTAATGTGTTTGACGCGCCGTTCATCACCTGGGAAATTGTTGTTCCGGTATCGCCTTTCATTTTCATTGCAACGGAAGCGATGAACAAAACAAGCAGCACCAACGCGGCAAGTGCAAGAATTATCATCTTGCGCAACGAGGAAGCGTCAGTCTCCTTTTTCCGCGCGGCAGGCAGGGCTTCAAAATTGCTCGGTCTTTTTTTGCGGGGCTTCACTTCCTTGCCGGCGTAATCCATCGGCGTAACGTCCGGTATCTGAATTTCCTCGCGGAGAAAAACGGCCTTCGGCGGCTTTTCGGCCTGTTCGTTTTTCTGCTGCGGCTCCGGCTCAAAGGGGGCTGAAAAGCTATCCTTCTTTTCGCTTGTAACCGAGTAGACGTCCTCGTACACCGTTTCCTCAAACGGCTTTTTTTCAAGCGCATTTTTAAGGTCGGCAAGCATCTGCTTAGGTGAAAGATAGCGTTCCTCAACCTTATATGCGCAGGCTTTTTTAATAATTCTGAACAAGGGCTCATCGCAAAGCGCAGGCTCGGGCAGCTCCTCGCCGTCAAGGCGCTTCTGCATTGAAAGGTCAAGCGAGCTGACGGTCACCTTTTCCGGATATTTTTCCGTAAACGGCAGTCTTCCGCGGTTAATAAGCGAATAAAGCACAAGACCCAAAGAATAGGTATCGACGGTTCCGTTGACGTTTCCGGTACGGATAAATTCCGGTGCCATGTAATACTGGGTGCGCTTAAAGGCAAGCGAGGTTTTTGACGGCTCAAGACAACTGAACGAGCCGAAGTCGCCGAGCTTGCAGATTCCCTTTTCGTCAAAGAGAATGTTTTCGGGCTTGAGATTCGGATAAATATAGCCGAAATCGCGGCAGCGGACAAGCGAGCGGCAGATTGAAACGCCTATTCTCAGCGTTTCGTCCAAAGTGAACGAAAGCTCGGAAAGCAGATCCGTCAGCGAACGGGCGCGCTCAAGGCGGATAAGGACTGCGTAGCCTTTTCCGTCGCTCGTCCGGCGCGTTTCCCATTCCTCATACTTCACAAAGCGCTTTCCGTTATCAACCCTTTGGATAACGGCAATATTATCGGTTATATTTTTAATTATCGTCTCATAATAGCTTTCCTCGCCGTCGCCCGCTTCATCCTTTTCAACAATGGTGTTGAAGGATTTTTTTTCGCTGCGGTTTTCACCGAGGCGGATCATTTTCAGAACAGAGCGTTTTGCACTGCCGTCTGCGTTTTTCCTGACTATGGAATAAACCTTTCCGTCAGTTCCGGAACCGAGCTGATTTTCGGTATACCAATGTTCAAATACAGGATCAAAAGATTGCGGCATTTAAACTTCCTCCGTATATATAGTAATCTTAGAAGAAACAAACAAATAATTATTATTGTACCGCAGTATATAAAGCGGTTACAAAGTATTATATCATATATTAAACTTAAAAACCACTTTTTTTACATTTTTTTTGAAAAAGTTTCGCGACTTTCCGCTGTTTAGAAAGCAAAAAAGACCGCCGCTTTTTTCGGCAGTCTCTTTTGTTCTTATTAAGAGGCAGTTTTCCTGTAACGGAAAAGACGCGTCCTCATTGTACGGTAACGCTTACGCCTTTATAGCGGAAGCTGCCCCATTTTTGAACGCCGTTTTCCGTTCTGAACGGAACAACAACATAGTTATAGGTAGTTTCGCCGTTTTCCTTTTCAATATCGGTATCCTCAAAGGAAAGTGCGTCGGCACCGAGAGAGGCAACCTCGGTAAAGTCCGACTGCTTGCCCTTTTTTTCGTCCGTTGTTTTGCGATAGACCTTGTAGCCCTCGGCCTTTTCGCTGCCCTCCCACTGCAAACAGACCTTTTCGCCGTCAAAAATGCTTTCGGTGAATTGGACGTCGGCTATCGTGTAATCGCGGTTTTCGGTGTCAAGCTCAATCGGCACAACGGAGGAGGCAATAATTTTCTTATACTTTTCCGCCGCCTTGTCCCAGTCCTCATAGCCGGCTTTTCCGCGCTTGTCCTCAAGGTTATAATTCTTGACAAGATAATCGGAAAGCATAGCTGTCATTTTTACAGCGCCGTGAATGTTTGTGTGCGCTTTGTTATAAAAATCCTGGGTGGAATCCAGCCCGAGCGAGCTGAAATCGGTGTAAAAATCGGCAACGCTGAACCCGCGCTCGGTAACAAGCTCCTTTGCAAAATTAATCTCGCTCTGCTTTTGCGCGTCATCGGCAATCTGCGGATTGACCGTGAAAAGCACCTTAACCTCGTTCTTTTCGCAATAATCAAGCAGGTCGTTGAGAATATCAATATACTTCTGCTTAGGCTCGGACTCCTCCGATGTCAGGATAACGTCCTCCTGCTGCTCCTCCTCAAAAACTCCGGTCAGAAAACCTGAGTACTGCGGCGAGCCCATGGTTCCGTCCGGCTCATAGGAAAAGTCGCGCGCGGAAAGCGAGCTCCAGCGCGTGTGGTAAAGCTGAAGCGGAAAGAAATACTGCACCTTGTCCTCGCCCTCAATGCCGGCAGTCTTGCAAAGCTTTTCGGTCAAAAGCAGCTTGTTGATTGAAAACGGCATATAGTCAAGCAGATAGTGCATTGCGGTTTTGTCATATTTCATCGCCGCACGATTAAGATTAACGATATACAGCGCGTCCTTCTGCGTTTTGCGGCAGTCCTCAATAATATACTTTGCCGCAACAAGAGGCTGACGCGGAGAGGTATAGTTCCAGACTGCAATTCCGTTCTGCTCCCACGCAACTGCGGGACACCAGAACGCATAAACCGCGCTTGAGCCGATATAAACGGCGTCAAGACTGTTCCTTTCGTTTTCATAAAAGGCGCCCACCCACTGATAGTTCCTGTAATCATTCGGACAGACGAGCACGCCCGAAACCGCGCCGAACAACACAATAAACGCCAAAACGAACGCCGCCGCCTTAATAAATTTCCTGAACACTTTCATTCCTTAACCTGCCTTGTCTCAGTAAGTTTACGTCTTATAAGCTTTCCGTTAAAGGTACGCGGAATTTTGTCAATCTCTACAATATACTTCGGAACCTTGTAAGGCTCCAGACTTTCGGCAAGGCGATCTCTGATGAAAACGGCGTTAGAACAGCAGCCGGGCTTCATCTCAACAAAAAGCTTAGGCACGCTGCCTTTCAGCGCGTCCTCAGCCGGAACGCAGCCGCAATCCGCAACGCCGTCAATTTTTTTTGCGGCGTTTTCAATCTCGTCCGGCGAAACCTTGTTTCCGGCAACATTGATAACGTCGCCCCTCCTTCCGAGCAGGATTATATCGCCGTCCTCGTCAAAGTAAATTTCGTCATTTGTGTAAACAACACCGTCACAGAGCGCGGCGGCGGTCTCCTCCTCGTCCTTCCAATAGCCCTGCATATTCATTTTTCCGAACGAAGCAAGAAGCCCCGTTTTTTCGCGGCTTGTTTTAACCTCGCGGCGGTTTTCGTCAACGGCAAAGATTTTTGCGTTGAAGGTAGGCTTGCCGATGCAGCCGCTCTTGTCTTTTAAGTCGTTGAAGTTATAGATTGCAATGCAGCCGCTTTCCGTGCTGCCGTAAAAATTATAGAGCCGTGTGTGCGGCAAAAGTGCTTTAAGCCTGTCCTTGTCCGCCTGCATGAGCGGCGCCGCGCCAAGCTCGATATAGCGCAAAGTATCCTTATATTCGCCGAGCTTGTTTTTTGAAAGCTTGAGCAAAATTGTCAGCGCCGTCGGAACAAGGTCGATTGAATTTACGCCGTACTTTTCAATCAGCCTGAAGAACCCAAAAAGGTTCATCACACCCGAGGAGATTACTACGCTCGCTTTGCAAAGCATATTGCCGTAATAGCGGCGAAGCGCGTGGGAATGGTTGAGCGGAGACGGAATCAGCTCAACATTGTCCTCTTTCATCTCCACGCCGTACATCACGTTTTCCGCAAGGGCAATGTTGTTTCCGTTGGTTATGACAATTCCCTTTTCCTTTCCGGTTGTGCCGGTGCTGAAAAGCAGCTCGCAAATATCATTCTTCTCCGGGAAGAAGTTGTAGCCGTATTCCTTTTCCGTCTGCGCCTGCTCAAAAAGAGAGTCGAGAGTAACGACCCTTTTGATGTCCGCCGAAGTGACAACAAGTCTTGCGCCGGCGGTTTTTGCAACGCTTTCAATCTTCGCCTTTGCAGAACCGCGCTCAAGCGGAACAAAAACGCCGCCGATTGCCTGAAGTCCGAGCTGAAGCGCAAGGAACTTTGCCGACTGAACGGCCTCGGCAACAACTCTGTCGCCCTTTTTAATGCCCCTTGCGGCAAGGACGGACGAAAATCTTGAAACAAGGGAGATGTATTCCCCGTAGGTCAGCGCGCACTCCTCGTCCGCAACACAGAGCTTGTCGGGGTCTTTTCGTGCATTATTAAAAACAGCTTCAAAAATTGAATCAGCCATAATTCATCCTTCCCTTTCTTTTTTGCCGAATGCCGGACAAAGCGGACAAGGCGGCAAAGGTTATGTAATTATATCGTGCTGAAAGCAGGCCAGAATTTTAAAAGCGCATAGCCGAGCACGCTCATCAGAACAATGACAATGACCGTCAGAGGCAGACCCTGCTTCAGCATGAACCTCGGGTTTAAGCCGTACCCAACCGGAATTGCCCGTATTGAGGTGGGGAGCATATATGAGAGATTGACGCCTATCGAGGCGATATAGATGTACGGTATCGGATTCTTGCCGATGCCGTTTATTATGCTTATAACAATGGGTATTGAAACGGCGGCGGTGGCGGTGTTGCTTGTGATATCCGAAAGCAGAACCGTGAGCGTTACGATTACAAGCACGGTAAGAAAGCCGCCGTCAAGATTCGTTTTTGAAACGGCTTCGCCGATTGCCTGAGCCGCGCCGCTGTTGTTGATGAGCGTACCGGCCGCAAGACCTCCGGCAAAGATATAGATAAGCTCCCAGACAATCTTTGTTTGAACGGATTTCCAGACCATGAGCCTTGAGCCGTCCCTGCAGGTTATCAGGAACGAAATAATGGCGCAGATTATGAAAACATAGGCAGGCTTGAGTCCGGGCAGAGCTTTCTCATAAAACTGCCTTGTGAACGCCATTACCGTTGCCGCGGCAAAGAGCAAGAGGGAAAGAATTTCCTCCCTCGTCATCTTCGGCAGCATTTTATACTGCTCTTTAAAGTATTCGCGGCTGATGCCGATGGTATCGGTGCGCTTGACCTTCAGCACAAGGAAAAGAATGTTGCTGACAACAAGCACCGCCATTATCGGCAAAAAGCGCGCAACCCAGGAGATATACATATACTCCTCGCCCGTGAGCTTTTGTATATAGTCAACGGTTACGAGGTTCATTGCGCCGCCGAGGGGCGTTGCAAGACCGCCGACTCCGGCAGCATAGGCAACGGTCAGAAGAATCATTGAGCCTTTTTTGCTGTTTGCAATATCGTCCTCGCCGACATATCTGAGCATTGAAACCGCAATGGGCGTTATTGTTGCGCAGACGACGGCGTTCGGCAGCAGCGCGGAAAGCGCGGCCGAAAGGAGGAACCAGAAAACAAGCTGCAAACGCAGATTGCTTCCGATGAGCGAAAGGAACCTTGCCGCTATCCTTTTGTCAAGCCCCGTCTTTTCCCAAGAAACGGTGAGGATTGAAGCGCCGAGCAGCAGCAGAATGGTTTCTGAGGCGTAGTTTGAAATTACGGCGCTCATTTCTGCCATTTTGATGATGGCATTGACAGCGATGGGCAAAAACGCCGTAACGGCAAAATCCACCGGCGCGGTTATCCACCAATACGCCATCCATGCCACCGTTCCCACAGCCGCCCTTGCGGCAGTCTCGGCAAAGATGCTTTCCGGAAGAAGAAAAAGAGAGAGAATAAGCAATAACGGGCCGACAAGCAGATTGACTATTCTCTTTTTATCCATTATGACAGCTCCTCAATCATTTCCCACATGGTCTCGGCTGATTCAAAATACTTCGGCTGGATATACTCCATTGAAACCGAAACGTCAAATTCATCTTCAATTTCCGAGATGATGGAAACCACCGCCGCAGAGTCAAGCACGCGGTCCTCCATAAGGTGCTTTTCCTTTGTAAAGTCAATTTCGGGATAAAGCGAGCTAAGCAGTTCAAGTAATTTTTCCATGATAAAAACCGTCCTTTTTTATTAATTTTAAAATTTTTCGTAAATAAATTCGCTTGCGTTAAACTGCGGACCGTAGATTCCGAAAATCAGAACGGCAAACACGCCGAGCAGTATCACGCAGTAACGGAAAACAATATTCTGCTTTGAAAGTGTTTCGCGCAGCGGAATTTTTTCCTCAAGAATGTCCGCAACAAGCAGAACAAGGATTGCAAAAATAACAAAAATGAAGTTCTGCCGGTCAAGACCGTAGGTGTAAATTTTGTCCTCAAGAATATACTGCATTGAAAGCGAGGAAAACATATTTTTGAAATACACAAGCGCATTTCTGAGACCCTCGGCTCTGAAAAAGACGCGGCCGACGCAGCAAAGGGCAAAGGTGCGAAGCATTTGGAAAAGCTTCCAGCCGAATTGCTCGGTGTCAATTTTAAGCTTTTTAGTCACAGCCTTGTTGAAATCTTCAAAAACATTTCCGCCGACCATGAGCACGGCGTAAAACGCGCCCCACGCAACGAAATTCCAGCTTGCCCCGTGCCAAAGACCGGTTATCACCCAGACAACAACAGTGGGAACCGAGCTTGCAACAAGCAGCTCGCCTTTTTTAAAGCCGCGCTTTTTGAAAGCTTTTTTGAGCTTTTTGACCGGCGAGGAGGTTGAAACGGGAAAATAGACAAAATCCTTGAACCATTCGCCGAGCGAGATATGCCACCTGCGCCAGAACTCCGGAATCGTCCTTGAAAAATACGGGTGATTGAAGTTTTTTGCAAGCTTAATGCCGAGCATTTCGGAAATGCCGCTGACAATGTCGATACAACCGGAAAAGTCGGCGTAAATCTGAATTGAATAGAGCACTGCGGCAATAACCATTATAAGACCGCCGAACTTTGCCGGCTCGTCAAAAATTGTGCTGACAAAAAGCGAGAGCCTGTCGGCGATAACAAGCTTTTTGAAAAGACCCCAAACCACAAGCTCCGCGCCGAACGCAAGGTTCTGCGTGTTGAGCGCAACGCCCGCTTTCGGGTCAAACTGCTCACTGAAATTTTTGTACCGACCGATGGGACCTTGAACAATATGCGGAAAATAAGTCAGGAAAACGGCATAGGAAACAAAGCTTTTTTCCGCCTTGATGCGCTTCCAGTAAACGTCCAGCACATAGCCCACAGCCATAAAGGTGTAAAACGAAATTCCGAGCGGCAGTATCATTTTGAAAAGACCGATGGGTTCTGCGCCGAGCCTTGTCAAAACGGCGTTAACGTTCTTCAGGACAAACAGAGTATACTTGCAGACAATGAGCAAAGCAAGCGAAATGAGAACGCCGAAAAGCATTGACCTTTTCGCCTTTTTCTTCGCCGCGGCGCGAATCTGCTTTTTTTGCGCCGAGTCCGCAGCCGTGGTCAGCTCCCTGTCCGCCGCGTCAAAAATCCTTCCGACCGCCCTTGCGGAAAAAAAGGACGCAAGCAGCGTTACCGCAAGGAAGGGAAGATATTTAAGCCCGCAGATTGCGTAAAACGCAAGGTTTGCAAAAAGCAGAACAAACTGCTGTCCCCTACGGAAAAATTTTCCTACTGCGTAGTAAAGCAGAACGACCGCTGCGGAAAAAACAAGGAATTTAAGGGATTGATACCCCATGCTCTATCACATCCATTCGCCGCACCGGACAGGGCAGCAATATTTTATACCCGTATAATGCTATCATTATACCATAAACTCTGTCAATCTTGTTAACAATCTGTGACAATTTAATGACAACTCATGACATTTTTATTACAAATTAATTCGTTTTGGGATTTTAGCGACTTATCCAATCTTTTTTTATCTGTTGCTGTCGCTATTATTATATCATAAAAAAGCGAAAAGAACAAAATTGTGTTGCTTTTGCCCTGCAATTTGATTTTGATTTGATTTTGCAGACCTTGCAGTTCTCCCTGCTCTACCTGCGCCGAAATTTTTTATTGACATTCTCCGCTTTTTATTGTATAGTAATATATCAATGTACGCAAATGTACAAAGAAAAATTGTTCAGAAACCTGAAAGGAGTTACAATCCACAATGGATGACCCGGGAAGTATTATCCTAAAATTATTGCTTCTGTTCGTACTCGTAATTATTAACGCATTTTTTGCAATGAGCGAAATTGCCATCATTTCCCTCAACGACAACGTTGTTGACAAGCAGGCGGAGGACGGCAACAAAAAAGCTAAAAAGGTAAAAAAGCTGACCGAAAATCCGAGCAATTTCCTCTCCACAATCCAGATTGGCGTTACCCTTGCCGGCTTCCTCACCTCGGCCTCCGCTTCAAGCAGCTTTGCCGCCGGTCTGACCGAAAAGCTCGTCGCTCTCGGCACGCCGATTTCCGCAAAGGTCATCAACGGAATTTCCGTTGTTCTCATCACTGTTATCATGTCGTACTTTTCTCTTGTTTTCGGCGAGCTTGCGCCGAAAAGAATGGCGATGCAGAAGCCGGAGAAAATTGCGTACTCCGTGGTGGGTATTCTGCTTGTTGTTAAAACAATCACCGCACCTTTTGTCAAGGTTCTTTCCGCTTCAACCAACCTCATTGTCAAGCTTTGCGGCTTTGACCCCAACGCAAACGAGGAAAGCGTTACCGAGGAGGAAATCCGAATGATGGTCGATGTCGGTCAGGAAAAGGGCGTTATTGAGGACATTCAAAAGGAAATGATTGATAACATCTTTGACTTTGACGATATTGACGTTTCCGATATCATGACCCACCGAACCGATATGTTCGCCGTTGAGGATACCGACAGCCTTGAACAGGTTGTTTCAATTTCCATTGAGCACGGTTATTCGCGCATCCCGGTTTTCCACGAGGATCCCGACAACATCATCGGTATCGTATATATCAAAGACCTGCTAAAATATATCTCCTCCTCCCTCCCCAGGGACAAAGGTCCCAAGGACGTTATGCGCGAGGCATACTATGTTCCGTTCAGCAAAAGCTGCGGCGCACTGTTCAACGAGATGTGCGAAAAGCACATGCAGATGGCCGTTGTTGTTGACGAATACGGCGGAACGGCCGGCATTGTTACCATGGAGGACCTGCTTGAGGCCATTGTGGGCAACATTCAGGACGAATACGACAACGAGGACGAGGAAATTGTTGAAGTTTCCGAGAACGTTTTCACCATTGACGGCACCGCCTACATTGAGGAGGTCAACGAGCTTGTGGGCGATATCATTCCGGAGGGCGACTATGACACGCTCGGCGGTTTCCTCATAAGCCGCCTCGGCTATCTTCCCAAGGACGGCGACATGACCGAGGTTGAATTTAAAAATCTCAAGTTCACCATCCTCAATGTTGAGGACAGGCGAATCGGTAAAATCCGCGTTGAAATCACTCCGAAAGAAGAAACCGACGGAGACGACCCTGACGACAAGGAAAAGGAAAAGGAATAATCAAAATAATAATAACAGCAAAATCCGAACCGGTGTTAAAGCCGATTCGGATTTTTTGTATAGCATTTATGGGTAAACGGTGAAAGTGGTTTTTGTCCGTCCGCTCCGCTGGGGGACTTTTACCGGAAAACTGTAGGGGCGTCTCGTGAGGCGCCCGGGAGCCTATCCCAAAACAGCCGCGTAAATTTTAACTTGTACGTTGTTCCTTTGTGGGTAAACGGTGAAAGTGGTTTTTGTCCGTCCGCTCCGCTGGGGGTTACTTTTGTCGGTTGTGACAAAAGTAAC
>JAEDIH010000180.1 GCA_016292575.1 Clostridiaceae bacterium
CCGACAAACTGGGGCATGACGCCGCAGAACGCTCTCAAGTGGCTTGAGGAAAACATGATTCCTTATTACCCCCTCGGCGTATATAAGGACAGAAGCGCACAAAAGGAGGAAAAGTGATGAATATGCAGATTCTTATCGCCGGCTTCGGCGGTCAGGGCGTTTTGTTTGCAGGAAAATTCCTTGCAACAAAGGGTCTTATTGAAGGCAAGAATGTAAGCTGGCTTCCCTCCTACGGGCCGGAAATGCGCGGAGGAACCGCCAACTGCAGCGTTATTATCAGCGATGATCCGGTTGGCTCGCCGATAGTAAACGAGCCGAACTGCCTTATTGCAATGAATCTTCCCTCGCTCAGGCGCTATGAAAACAGCGTTGTTCCCGGCGGAATGATTCTTGTTGACTCAACGCTTATTGAAGAAAAGGTTGAGCGGAGCGATGTTTCCGTTTTCTATGTTCCGGCAACAAAAATGGCAAAGGACGAGGGCTTTTCAACGCTTGCAAACATGATTCTTTGCGGAAAGCTTATCAAAGAAAGCGCGGATTTGAAATTTGAAAACACCGATGAAGCACTCAAAAAGGTAATTCCGCCGAGAAAGGCAAATCTGCTTGACATCAATCTCAAAGCCCTTAAAGTCGGCTATGAGTTTTGAGCAGAACAACAGCAAAAAACATTAAAGAGGTGCAGTATAAATGGAAATCAAGGTTACAAAAACAACTTCTCCAAAAGAGAAGCCTAAGAAGGGTGAAAAGCTCGGTTTCGGAAAAATCTTTACCGACCATATGTTCATCATGAACTATACCGAGGGAAAGGGCTGGCACGACGCAAGGATAGTACCGTATCAGGACATCAGTCTTGCGCCGTCGGCAATGGTCTTTCACTACGGACAGGAAATGTTCGAGGGTATGAAGGCGTACCGCGGCGTTGACGGAAACATCTATCTTTTCCGCCCGGACATGAACGCAAAGCGCGCCAACAATTCAAGCAGACGTCTTTGCATTCCCGAAATTCCCGAGGAGGACTTTGTTGAAGCGGTCAAGGCGGTTGTTGATATCGATCGTGACTGGGTACCGTCTGAAGAGGGTACATCGCTTTATATCCGTCCGTTTGTTATTGCAACCGACGCATTCCTCGGCGTTGCGCCGTCAAAGACCTATCTTTTCATGATAATTCTTTCCCCGTCGGGAGCCTACTATGAAAGCGGTCTTGAGCCTGTTGCAATCTGGATTGAGGACGAGTATGTCCGTGCCGTCAGGGGCGGAATGGGCTTCACCAAGACCGGCGGCAACTATGTTGCAAGCCTTGCGGCTCAGGTCAAGGCTCACGACAGCGGCTATTCGCAGGTACTCTGGCTTGACGGCGTTGAGCGCAAGTACATTGAGGAAGTCGGCGCAATGAACATCTGCTTCAAGATTAACGGAAAGATTGTTACTCCGGCGCTTAACGGCAGTATTCTTCCAGGCATCACCCGTGATTCGATAATCAAGGTATGCAAGGATTGGGGCTATGAGGTTGAGGAGAGAAAAATTTCCGTTGACGAGCTTGTTGCCGCAGCAAAGGACGGCTCGCTTGAGGAGGTATTCGGAACCGGCACCGCAGCAGTTGTTTCTCCCGTCAACAAGCGTCGCTATGAGGACGATGTTATGAACATCGGTGACGGAAAAATCGGTCCTCTCACTCAGAAGCTTTATGATGAGCTTACGGGAATCCAGTGGGCAAAAAGAGAGGACACAAGAGGCTGGAGAGTCTTTGTTGATAAGGCATAAATATCCGAACTCACTTTCGATTATAAAAAAAACGCTCGTCTGATTTCCTGCAGACGAGCGGTAAACTCTTTGTGGCTTACATCGTATAGCCCTTAACGGCCGGAAACTGATCCTTGCCGTAGCCCATGACGCGCGCAATCTGAACGCTTATCTGGCGGTTTTCAACAATTTCACCGTCTGTGAAGCCTGCGTCCGTTGCGGAAACATAAAGCGGAACATCGGCCGTTGTGTGACCGTCCGACGTGTAGTAGTATTCATCGGTAACGCCGTTATACTTGATTCCGCCCGTTTCGTGGTCAGCGGTAACAACAACAAGGGTGTCGCCGTCCTTTGCGGCGTAGTCGAGCGCATAGCCCACCGCCTTGTCAAACTCAACAACATTCATTGTTGCATTATCAAGCTCATTGTCGTGAGAAAACTTGTCAATGCAGGCGCCCTCAACCATGAGGAAAAAGCCGTTTTCGTTGTCGTCAAGAAGATCAATGGCTTTTTTCGTCATCTGTTCAATGGACGGAGTGTCCTTTTCGCCGGTGCAGTATTTCATTTCGTCAAAATCGAACTGGGCAAATGAGCGGCTGCCGCTTTCGAGCGCCTCCATTTGAGTTGCGGTCTGAACAAAGGAGAAGCCGTTCTTTTCGCATTTTTCCTTTGTTATGCTGTCCGACTCACAACCCCAAATCAGGTCAAGATTGCTCTTGAGCTGCTGAGAGCTGATGGTTTTTTCAAACTTCCTTGAAAGTGCGTGCGCCGAGAAAGCAGATGGAGTTGCGCCGGAGGTTTTGTCGGTGGTAACAACGCCGGCACTTTTGCCGTTTGCCTTTGCAAGCTCGGTGAGGGAAACGGGAACCTTTTGCCCGGTGATGTTGAATATATGATATGGGAAAATAGCAACCGAGCCGCTCCAAATCCTTATGCCGCAGGCGAGTGCGCTTCCGCCGGCAGCGGAGTCGGTGGAATCAAGAATAAACGAGCGTGTATCCGAGCGACCGTAAACAGGCATTTTGTCAAGATTGAGCGAGACGTTTTTTGTTGCCTTGGTTGCGGCAACAGTGTTGACGCCCATTCCGTCGCCTATCATTAAGATAACGTTTTTGTATTCACGGTGGTTGTTGCTGATATTGTTTCCGAGACCGATAAGGCAATAAAGGCTCAGAAACAAAGCAAGAGACGCAGTGAAAGCCTTTTTGATGAATGTTTTCATTTTTTTGTATTCTCCTTTAACAAAATTTGATATTTACATTATATTACACATACAGATTGTTTTCAAGAGCAGGAAGAAAATTTTTCCTCGTTAAAGGCCTATAAAAAAACAAAAAAATTACAGAAAAAATTCAAAAAACTTTGTTTTATATATTGACAAAGCAGGTAATACAGGGTATAATACAGAAAATTCAATATTTTAAACCGTTGAAGCGGAGATAACGGCAATGATGCCTTTACAGAGAGCCTGTGGTGCTGA
>JAEDIH010000032.1 GCA_016292575.1 Clostridiaceae bacterium
ATCTCTCCGACCTTTTTGCCGGGAGCCGGAATGATTCTCACCGCAGTGGTCTTGCAGTTGACAACGCCGATAGCCGCCTCGTCCGCAATAATTGCGGAGAGCGTTGAAGCCGGCGTTTCTCCCGGAACGGCAATCATGTCAAGACCGACCGAGCAAACGCAGGTCATTGCTTCAAGCTTATCAAGCTTCAGCGAGCCGCTCTGCGCCGCGGCAATCATGCCCTCATCCTCGCTGACGGGAATAAATGCGCCGGAAAGACCGCCGACATGGTTGCTTGCCATCACGCCGCCCTTTTTTACCGCGTCATTGAGCAGCGCCAACGCCGCCGTTGTGCCGTGGGTGCCGCAGCTTTCAAGTCCCATTTCCTCAAGTATCCTTGCAACGGAGTCACCCTTCTCGGGCGTCGGAGCAAGCGAAAGGTCAACGATGCCGAACGGAACCGACAGTCTTTCGGAAGCTTCCTTTGCAACAAGCTGTCCCATACGGGTAATTTTGAACGCAGTCTTTTTAATTGTTTCGGCAACAACGTCAAACGGTTCGCCCTTGCAGCTTTGCAGTGCGTGATACACAACTCCGGGACCGCTGACTCCGACATTGATTACGCACTCCGGCTCACCGACGCCGTGGAATGCGCCGGCCATGAACGGGTTATCTTCAACCGCGTTTGCAAAAACAACAAGCTTTGCGCAGCCGAAGCCGCCCGTATCCGCCGTCCTTTCGGCAGTCTTCTTAATAATCTCACCCATGAGAGCAACAGCGTCCATATTGATGCCGGACTTTGTTGAAGCAACGCAAACGCTCGAGCAGACGCGCTCGGTAACCGCCAGTGCTTCGGGGATTGAATTGATAAGCTTCAGGTCACTTTCGGTAAAGCCCTTGTTGACAAGAGCGGAAAATCCGCCGATAAAATTCACGCCGCATTTTTTTGCGGCCTTGTCAAGTGCCACGGCAAAGGGAACGTAGCTTTCCGCCTTGCAGGAGGCGGCAACAAGAGCAATCGGCGTTACCGAAATGCGCTTGTTGACTATGGGAATACCGAATTCACGCTCAATTTGTTCGCCGGTTTCAACAAGCTTTTCCGCCTTGCGGCAGATCTTCTCATAAACCTTTTTGCACGCCCTGTCGATATCCTCATCGCAGCAGTCAAGCAGAGAAATGCCCATG
The DNA here is from genome assembly GCA_016292575.1 of Clostridiaceae bacterium. Taxonomy (GTDB): domain Bacteria; phylum Bacillota; class Clostridia; order Oscillospirales; family Acutalibacteraceae; genus UBA6857. The sequence continues at coordinate 1,165 of JAEDIH010000032.1, forward strand.
GTGACGGTTCTCACATCAAGGTGCTGATTATCAATCATATCGAGGGTGCTTATTATATCTTTCGGGTTATACAGCATTTTTCCACCTCTTATACTCTGTGCATGAGCGTGAAGATATCCTCACGCTGAGTGTGGATAACAAGACCCATCTTTTTACCCAGTCCGTCAAGCTCCGAAGCAAGCTCGGCAACGCCTTTTTTGCTTTTTGAGGTATCGACAAGCATAGACATGGTGAAAAATTCCTCCATAACCGTTTGGCTGATATCGAGTATATTTACATTGTTTTCGCTCAGGAGAGTGCAGATTGCGGCAATGATACCTGTGGTATCCTTTCCCGATACTGTTACTATCGCTTTCATAAACTTCAGACCTCTTTTATATCTTTTTTAGTCATTGCAAAACATTATACTTTATATTAACGAAAAGGTCAATCTTGCCGGGACGGCAAACTGAATAATTATTTTGCTAAAAATTCGACTATTTTTGATTTTTTTGTTCACAATGCTCCTTTTTTGTGTATAATGGTTTCAAAAAGCAACAACAGGTAAAGGGGAATTTCTTATGTTCGCAAAGGTAAACAGCATCGGTCTTTTCGGTCTCGGCACATATTCGGTAGGTGTTGAAGCCTCAACCGAAAGCCTTGCATTGCCAAAATTTGATCTTGTCGGTCTTCCGGACGCGGCCGTTTCCGAGTCACGCGACAGAGTCCGTGCGGCAATGAAGAATAACTATATGCAGTTCCCCGTAGGGCGCATCACGGTCAACCTCTCCCCCGCCGACAAGAAAAAGGAGGGCCCTATGTATGACGTGCCAATCCTCATTGCGCTGCTCATTGCCTCCGAGCAGCTTAAAGCGGACATTTCAAGTTCCGCATTCTTCGGCGAGCTTTCGCTCGGCGGAAAGGTCAGGAAGGTTACGGGAGCCTTGCCGATGGCAATCCATGCAAAGGAAACCGGCATAACCGACCTTTTTGTTCCGCTTGAAAACGCAAGCGAATGTGCCGTTGTGGACAGCATCAATATATATCCTGTTGAAAACATCAGGCAGCTTATTGAACATTTAAAAGGACAGAAAAAAATAAAAAAGATTGACAAAAACTATTACGGCGAGCTGGATTATTCAAACGGGCATCTGCCCGACTTTGCCGACGTCAAGGGTCAGTACCCTGTTAAGCGTGCGCTTGAGATTGCGGCCGCCGGCGGACACAACACTCTGATGATAGGCCCTCCCGGTTCGGGAAAGAGTATGCTTGCAAAGCGTATTCCGTCAATACTTCCGGACATGACGTTTGAGGAAAGCCTTGAGACCACAAAGATATACTCCATTGCCGGCATGCTCGGCTCCGACATTTCACTCATCAAGTCGCGTCCGTTCCGTTCACCGCACCACTCCATTTCTCCTGCCGGTCTTTCCGGCGGCGGAAGAGTTCCGCGCCCGGGAGAGCTCAGTCTTGCCCACCACGGCGTGCTTTTCCTTGACGAGCTTCCGGAGTTTCCGCGCACCGCAACAGAGGTTCTGCGCCAGCCAATGGAGGACGGAACCATAACCATATCACGCGTTTCCGGAACGCTGACTTATCCGTGCGAGGTCATGCTGGTCTGCGCAATGAATCCGTGTCCCTGCGGCTACTATGGTCACCCGGCAAAAAAATGCACCTGTCCCAAGGGTGCGCCGGCAAAGTACCTTGCAAAGGTCAGCGGTCCGCTGCTTGACAGGCTTGACATTCACATTGAAGTTCCTCAGGTAGACTTTAAAAAGCTTTCCGACGACTCGCTCGCGGAAAGCTCAGCTCAAATCAAAAAGCGCGTCAATGCGGCAAGGAAAATTCAGCAGCAAAGGCTCCGGGGAACAGGTGTTTCCTGCAACGGAAAGATGACCCCGGCGCTGACAAGAAAATTCTGTCCGCTTGACACACCGTCAAAAAATATGCTTGAAAAAAGCTTTGAAGCGCTCGGACTTTCGGCAAGAGCGTATGACAAAATTCTGCGCGTTGCAAGGACGATTGCAGACCTTGACGGCAGCGATAACATCACTATCGACCATGTTACCGAAGCGGTTCAGTATCGCAGCCTCGACAGAAAGTTCTGGCGCGAATAAAAGCTTCGTTCTGCCTTTCGGCAAAATATTTTTCAGTCCTTCACCATCTGCAAATACTCAAGCTCTCTGTAGCCCTTTCGTTTATACAGCGCTCTTGCGCCCTCGTTTTCCGGCTCCGTCTCAAGGCGATACCTTGCGGCGGGGACGTTTTTTTCAAGGTAGGCAAAAAATGCTCCTCCGATTCCGCGACCCTGAAAGTCCGGTCTGACATAAAGCTCCTCCACCCAAACAAGTATTCCGCCGACTTCATGGGAAAACATCTTGTCAAGAAGCGCATAGCCGGCAATTTCGCCCTTATCCGTTTCAAAAATATAACATTCAAGGTAAACGTCCGAGCGCATAAGCTCCTCAAAGGTGTTAAAATGAAACGCGTCGTCAATATTATTCAAAACCGCGCTGCTACTGTAAAACTCGCGGCTCATTTCGATGAAAACACTCTTATCATCTGATGTTATTTTTCTTATCAAGTAATTCATCCCTGCTTCCTTTCTCAGTCATTGTCTTTGATAATCAGTTTGACAATATTTATAACAACAGCATATATGATGCCGGAAACCGCCCAGATTATCCATGTGCTTTTCCATTCATTTGTCGAAAAAGACACGCCAAGATATATTGCGGTAACAACAAGCCAGTAAACGGTTGAAATTCCTTCCTTCAATCGTGTTTTTTCCTTTTTCCCGGCTTCAAATTCACCCTCCTTGAGCAGCCTTTCCATTGAAGCATTGCGTACACCTGCATTGACAAAGAACGCCGCGCCCGAGCCGGCAAGAACAAGCAGAACGCACACCCCTGCAACGGCAAGCAGCTCGCTTTCTGAAAGAGCGAAGATGAAAAGCGGTATCGGTGAAAGAATACAAAGGCAGATACCGATTATATTATACCGCATATACTGCGCGCGAAAACTCTTTTTGCAGTTTTTCACCATTCCCTCAACTCCGTATTCTGTTTCAAACGGCTCTTTTTCAAGGAAAGCATACTCCGCACTTCCCGAACCGGCAAGAACAAAAAGCACAACCGCAGCCGTAACAACAACGAACAAAACGCAAAGACCTATGATACCTGCACCGTCTTCGGACAATTTGCCGATTCCGCCGTGAAGTGAACTTAATCCCCCAAGGAGAATAAGAAGAACAGGCGAAACGGTGCACAAAAAGGTGCCGACTGCAATCTTGAGCGCCGAGCTTTTGCGCAAAGCAAGATATTCGTTCGCTTCACTGAGAGAGATTTTTCTGCCTGTTTTTTCCTCGTTTTCGCTCGTGTATTCCTCGTTTTCAATTTCATCTTTTAAAAGATAATCGGTCGTGACCGAAAAAAGCGAGGCAAGCTCGAGTATTCTGTTGAGGTCGGGAACAGTCTGCGCCGCCTCCCACTTTGAAACCGCCTGACGTGAAACGCCGAGCTTGTTCGCAAGCTCCTCCTGCGACCAGCCGTTTTTCTTTCTGAGTTTGATAATCTTATCGGCAAATATCATTTTTTACACCTCTCAAAACGTTGTGGTGATTTTGCTTATCACGGTTCAGATTATAGCGAAACTCAGAGCAAAATTCTACCAACCCACGCCTTTCAATTTGTCAACTGACGGTTGCAACCGTGGCAAACGGCATTATTTTGTTACAAAACGCTCTGATATGTAATATTTTATCGGTCGTTTTCCGTTTACCCGAACGCAACAGCTTTTTAAAAACCACACGTTTTCAAAAACCGCCCGTCTGCTTCCAATGGCAAACAGGCGGTAATTTTTTCCGTATATTAATTTTCCGTCGGTTTAAATAAACAGCTTACGAAAACCTTTCGTTCATCTCACTCATTTTTCCGCAGCTCAGCCGTCCCTCGGGACACTTTCCTTTTGAAAAACAACTCGGACCGCAGCTTTTGAAAAGCAGCGGCGCTTCTTTGCGCAGCTCAAACAAAAGCCTTGTTGCTTTTTCGCGAATCTCCCACTGCGCTCTGGTGCAGGTGCGCAGGGCAAAAAACAGCCTCAGCTCACGACCGTTCATGGTTGAAACAACGTCTATGGTATTTCCGGAAAGCAGGCAGTAAACGCTCTGTCCGGAGGGTATGCCTGCGCTTTTGAATTCCTCAAACAGTGCCGCCGTTCTTTCAAAAGCGGCAATGTACTTTTCAAGAAGACCGCTCTCTTTAACCGAGGGCGGAATGATATAGCTTCTCCTGTTGCAGGAATCAAGCTGCGGAACGCAAATACCCTGCATTCTGTGGCGTGCAAGGTGAGTAAGCGTTGAAAGCGAAATGTCGTTGAATTTCACCGTAAACACTGCGCTTTCAAGGGCGCGCGGTCTGTCTGAAGCAAAAACGGCGTCAAGTATTTTTGAAACGGTTCTTTTGTCCGCAAGCGCGCTTTCAATGTCCGTGGACGAGAAGCGTCCGCTTTCAATGAGCGCGGCTTTTGCAACAAGCTTTTCGCAGTCCGGCGTGAAGGAGAGAATTTCAACATCCTTTTTAAGCTCCTGCTCCTGCTGCTGTGCGTGAACGAACGAAAGGTCGGCAAGATCCCTGTAATTTTCATTATCCGCCTCAAAATTTTCAAAAACACCCGGCGCTTTTTCCTTGCATTCGCGAAGCAGAGAAAGACCTATGCCGTAAATTTCCGGTATATCCTTTCCGCGTCCGTAAAGCATTGCGCGCAGAACGTTCACCATTTCTCTGCCGTTGAGCGAACAGAAAAAGTTGCTGAAAAAGCAGTACGGCAGAACAAAGCGTGCGTCCTCCTTTGCAACGCCGTTTTCGCAAAGCTCTGAATAAAGCGAAAAAAGGAAGTCCATGTGCGATGTATATTTTGCTTTGAGTTCTTCGCTTTCAAGCTTCGGAACATAGTAGCCGCTGTTTGAAAAATCGACATATCTGCGCGATTTCACGGTAAACGAGGCAAGACGAAACTCAATCATAAACTGTTCGACAACAACCGAAACATTTTCAAAAGCAAGGTTAAAAAGCATATGCTCTGTCGTTGAGGTATGACCGGAACGAATGACCTTTGAAATGAGCTTTGAGTTTTTTTGCGCGTCATGGGAACGCTCAAAAATTTCAAGCGCGGTTCCCTGTTGAGTTGATATTCTTCCCGAAGCGGCGCAAACGCTTTCTCCGCAATCGGTACAGCCTATAATATAAACACCTGATTCTGCCAAAACTTTTTCCTCCCCCGTTTCCAGTATCTGTATGAAATAATTGTAATATAACGCGCCGGGTTTGTCAAGGCAGGCGGCGGCAAATTGCGCACGGCGCGCACAAAGGCGGACGCCGCTTTTTTTGCAGCGTCCGCCGGGAAAGTATTCTGTTTGTTTACTTAACGGTAACCTTATAGGTCTTGCTGAAGTTTGAGGTAATCCTGTTTCCGGAAACCCTTTTGTTTGCAACAACCTTGACGTAATACGTTTTTCCGCTCTTGAGGTTTTTAACGGTACGGTAGGTTTTGGTTGTTGCGCTTGTTGCTTTGAAGCCGCTGTTCTTCTTGGTGCTGTAGTAAACGGTGTAGCCCGTTGCGCCGGCAACCTTGTTCCACTTGAGCGTTACGCTCTTTTTACCTGCGGAAACGCTCTTGACAACGGGAGCCACAGTCTTTGTTGCGGTGAGCAGCGACCTTGAAGCGGTTGAATAATAGTTCTTGCCGCCGATCTTTAAAAACGCGGTAACAACAATCTTATATTCGGTTCCGGCTGAAAGCTTTTTGCCGTTATCAAGCTTTTTGACGGTTACGTTCGTTTTGGTGGTATAAACCGTTCTTACAAGCGTTTTGCCCTTATAGAGCTGAACTCTGTAGCCTGACACGCCGGAAACTGCGCTCCACGAAGCCTTGATAGAATTCGTGGTCTGATTGGCGGCAAGCTTTGCCGTCCTTGCGGTGTAATAACAGTTGATCGTAAAGGTACGCGCAACGGCGCCTTCATAATCGCCGGTAAAGCTGACGGTAACAAGGGCTTTTCCGGGGTTAATGTTGTTTTTATATTCGACGGTGAAGTCAACACCCTTGGTAAGCGTCTTTCCGTTTGCGTCCTTGACAACAACGCCGGGAGTCCATGCCTTGCCGTTGTAATTGACCTTTAAAACGGTGAGGGCTACCGAATCAATTTTTGCAATAACCTCGCCCGAAATTTCATCGCCGCAGACTGCGCACTTTTTGCTTTCGGTGGCTCCGTCCTCGCTGAGGGTTGCTTTCTTTGCAGGGATGAGAACCTCATAGATATGACCGAGTGCCGGTGTTACCACAGGATCTTCAATAATTGCGCCGCAGACGGAGCATTTCTTTCCGCCGACTGATTTATCGGTTGTGCAGTCGCCCGGAACGTCGGGAATTGGAACAACGGTGTGTTCCTTTTTGGGAATCTCTTTCTGTTCTTCAAGAACCTTTCCGCAAACGGAGCACTTGATTCCGCCGGTAAGGCCGGTTTCGGTGCAGGTTGCAGGCTTTTCTTCTCCCTTAACCTCTTTGTGGCCGAGAGCAGGAATCTCTTTCTGCTCCTCAAGAACCTTTCCGCAAACGGAGCATACTTTGCCTGCTGTCTTACCTTTTTCTGTGCAGGTTGCGGGAACCTCCGGAACAACCTTTTCGGTATGAATTCCGGTTGCCGCAATCTTTTCAACGGTTGTATAACCGCAGACCGAGCAGGTCTCGCCAGCGGTATTGCCCTCTGCAACGCAGGTTGCAGCCTTGGCTTCAATCTTAGTTATTTTATGGCTTTCTGTTACTTTGTGATCCTTGGTCTGAGCAGAACAATCGCTTCGCTTGCAGACCTTGCTGTGGGTGTCTGCGCCCTCATCGGCAGTAAAGCTGCCGTAATCGTGACCGAGAGCGGAGGTGTCAACGGTCTTTCTGCTGAGTTCCTTTCCGCAGCCTTTAACAGTGCAGTAAACAACCTCTTCGGTCTTTCCGCCCTCAAGGCAGGTCGGAAGAACCGTTACTGCCTTTTCGGTATGGCCGGGAGTGTGCGCGACAGGAATTACCTGATAGCCCTCGGTATAATCGCAGACGGTGCACTTTTTATATTCGGCGTATCCGTCCTCGGTGCAGGTTGCTTTCTTTGCCGGAACGGTTTCAAGGCTATGGACAGTTTCGCCCTTATCGTTCGGAGCGCAGAGCTTTTCGGGAACATTACTGCATACCGAGCAATTACGGGTCAGCAGCTTCTTGTCATTGCTGAGAGTCCAATCGGTCAGCTTGTGGCCGAGAGCATTACCTGACGTGAATGTTTTATCCTCTGAAAGTGAAAGAGCTTTGCAGTTTTTGCAGCTGTAAAAATAGATTGCAGGCGATTTGCAGTCAGCTTCCGACTTGCGGCGAGCGTCCTCAATGAGCTTTGCCGAAAAGTCATGTCCGGAAGCTTCGCCGTCGGTGAATGTTTCGGTTGATTTTTTTCCGCAGCGTGAGCAGGAGCAATAATACACTGCCGCGCTTTCGCAGGTTGCAAGAGCCTTGCGGTGAGCGTCATCAATTATTTTTGCTTCGCTGTCATGACCGGGAGCCGCAATGTTTACCTGTTCAACCAAGGTTGCCTTGCAAACCGAGCAATGCTTGCCTGCGGTGAGTCCGGCTTCGGTGCAGGTTGCAGCCTTTGCGGCGTCAACAACCTCCTTGTGTCCGGTGGCAGGAATAATTTCCTTGTTCGTCCAATTGCAATATTGGCAGCTGCTGTAAGCTTTATAGCCGTCCTCGGTGCAGGTTGCAGCTTTTGCTTTTTGATTAATAATGCTGTGGTCGCTGTACTTTGCGTGTTCGGTGTATGTTGCTCCGCAGCCGGAACGGGTGCAGGTCTTGATCAGCATTTCGCCTCCGATGTAGCTCGGCTTAACCTCGCCCCATTCATGACCGAGAGCCGGGATATCCTCGCTCTTGATTTCATAGCCGCATACGCTGCAGGATTTACCTGCGGTGTTTCCGTCCTCGGTGCAGGTTGCAGCCTTTTCTTCTTTATTTACCTGAAGCTTGTGGTCTTCGCCGGCTGAGTAAACGGCTTTCACAACAAGGTTTGATTGCACGTTTCCAAGACTCTTGTCCCATTTTTCAAAATTATAATGCTTTGCGTTATCGTAGCAGAGTTGCGGAACTTCGGGAGCTTCTGCGTTTTCACCGTATAAAACCGAAACAGTCTTTTCCTGCTCCGTGCCGTCCTCCTTGCGGAAAACAAACTTAACGCTCAGTTCGCTTTTAACGTTCTTCGCTTCTGCGCTTTGGAGAGCCGCCGCGGCGTCCGTAACATTTTTAAGCTTTTCGTTAATGAAAAGCTCATAGTGACCGGAATTATCGGCAAGACCGGTAAGAGAGGAAAGGGCGTTCTTCAAAGCCGTGTATTCCTTGCTGTCCTTTCTGTATTCGGAAGAATCGAGCAACGCCTTTGCACTGTCAACAACTTTGTTGAAATTATCTGAAGAGATGTTTTTTGTTTCGGTCCTGTTGCAGGAAGCACATTTATACGTTTCGTTTGAAACGCTGTACTTGCCGTTTTGAAAAGTTACTTTGACATCTCCCTGAGCATATACATACTCATGCGTATGTTCATCAGCCGCAAAAGCAGAAAACGGTGCGGCGGTGAGTATCATCAGTACTGCCATCAGGCAGGCGATGACACGCTTGATGTTTGATTGCTTCTGATTGTCCATGTTTTTTAAAAACCTCCTCTGTTTTTTATCAGTGTAGCACATTAGGAAAATTCTGTCAATCAAAAAAGACGACATTTTGCGGAATTTTAAAGTAATTTGCCGTTTCTCCAATTTTTACAATTTTGTTCTTGATAATTTCTCGCAATGTTGCTATAATACTGTGAACTTAATTAATATGGGGGTTTTGCAATGATTAAAAGAGCTGAAAATATGACCGCAAACGTTAAAGTCAATATGCGCGGCGGCGACGGACAGGCCGTTGTTACCGATATTCTTGATAAAGGCGAGTACAAGGGAAACGCAAGACTCATAGGAACAATTCTCCTTGAACCGGGCTGCTCCATCGGCGCCCATGTTCACGAAAACGAGGAGGAGGTCTTCTATATCATCGAGGGTACGGCAACCTATGACGACAACGGAAAAACCGAAATTCTTTATAAGGGCGACAGCTGCGTCTGCCTCGGCGGACAGAAGCACTCCATTGCAAACCGTACCGAAAACGAAAATCTCACCGTTTTCGCCGTTATCCTCACTTACTGATAAAGCTGTAATATAATGGGCAAAATGATTGTTATAGAGGGTCTTGACGGAAGCGGAAAAGGCACCCAGGCGACTCTTCTGCTTGAAAACCTCAAAAAAAGCGGCAGGGACGCTTTTGCCATAGACCTGCCGAATTACTCAGACGACTCGAGCGCTCTTGTCAGAATGTATCTCAGGGGCGAAATGGGAAGTCATCCGGGCGACGTCAACGCCTACGCCGCCTCAACCTTTTTTGCCGTTGACCGCTATGCAAGCTTTAAAAAATTCTGGGGCAATGAATATGACGGCGGAAAAATTATTGTTGCAAACCGTTACACCACCTCGAACGCCTGCCACCAAATGACAAAGCTGCCCGAGGCTGAATGGGATCCGTTCCTTGACTGGCTGTTTGATTTTGAATACCGAAAGCTCGGCATTCCGGCTCCCGACTGCGTTATTTTCCTCGATATGCCCGTGGAGGTTTCGCAGAGGCTTCTTGAAAAGCGGTATGAAAACGACGAGAGCAAAAAGGATATCCACGAGCTTGATGTTGACTATCTTCATCACTGCCGCTTTGCCGCAAACTACGCCTGCGACAAGCTCGGCTGGGAAAGAATCATCTGCGCCGAGGACGGCAGACCGAAAAGCGTTGAGGAAATTTCAAGGCTTGTTTTTGAAACAGCCTGCAAATATATTTAATTATCACTGATTAATACTTTCACTTTCGGAGGTAAACATTATGGTATATTGTTTTCTGGCCGACGGCTTTGAGGAGACCGAGGCTATTGCTCCCGTTGATATGCTCAGGCGCGCCGGCGTAACGGTTAAAACCGTAGGTATCGGCAAAAGCGTGATTACCGGAAGCCATGGTATTTCCGTCATCTGCGACCTCACCGACAGCGAGCTGCGCCTGACGGACGAGCTTGACGGCGTTATTCTTCCCGGCGGTATGCCCGGAACGCTGAACCTTGACGCTTCGCAGACCGTTCATTCGGCTGTTGACTTTGCAGTTTCACACCAAAAGCTTGTTTGCGCAATCTGCGCCGCTCCGTCAATTTTAGGCAGAAAGGGTCTGCTTTCCGGCAAAAAAGCAATCGCTTTCCCCGGCTTTGAAAAGGAGCTTGAGGGCGCAATAATCAGCAAAGACCCCGTTGTCAAGGACGGCGTCTTTATCACCGCAAAGGGTGCCGGCGTTGCCGTTGATTTCGGTCTTGAAATTGTTGCCGCCCTTGTTTCAAGAGCAAAAAGCGATGAAATCCGCTCCTCGATTCAATGCAGATAAACAAAGAAAAACAAAAGCTGCGCAAAAAGACCGCAGCGCTTCGCTCCTCGGTCGGAGATAAAGACGTTTTAAGCCGAAAGATTGCCGAAAAGCTCTTTTCGCTCGACTCTTATCTTTCGTGTGAAAAGGTTTTTGCTTATTTTTCTTACGACCAAGAGGTTCAGACAAATCTCATCATTGAAAAAGCCCTTGCCGACGGAAAAAAGGTTGCTCTCCCCCGCTGTGGAAGCCCGGGAGCAATGAGCTTTTATTACATTGAAAGCGCCGCCGGGCTTGAAAATGGTACATTCAAAGGAATCCTTGAGCCGAAAGCGGATGCCGAAAAAGCCGAAGCCGATGAAAAAACGCTTGTTATTGTTCCTGCGCTTGCTTACGGCAGGGACGGAACGCGGCTCGGTCACGGAATGGGATATTACGACCGTTTCCTTTCCGACTGCCGTGGAAAAACAATCGGGCTGTGCTTTGAAGAATGCCTTTTTAAAACGCTGCCGCAGGACGGCTTTGACCGCCCGGTTTCGGTCATCATTACGGAAAACGAGATATTAAGCGGCTCAAAAGCCGCGCAGACATAAGGAGGACAATATGGACTCAAAAACATATCCGCCGTCGGGAAACGGACAGAACGGACAAGACGGTTCCCGTTACGGAAATCAGAGGGCTAACAATTTCAAAGTTTCAATCGATGCGTTCAACCACGTTCCGGATGAATATATTCCTCCGAAGAGAACCGGCGAATACGACGCGGCGCAAAGGAACACGCGTGAAAATTTTGAGGTCAACATTCCCCGGAAAAGACCTGCAGCCCAAAGACCTTCCGGTGCAAAAGCCCCCGCTTCAAAAGCTGCGGCGCAAAAGAAAAAAGCCGCCTCGAACCGGCGCAGGACCGCAGGTAAAAAAAGAAGCGAGCCTGCACGCGTGCTCACTCCGGAGCAAAAAGCAAAAATGAAGGAGCGCAAAAAATTAAAACGCACGCGCGGTCTTATGATTTTCTTCATCTGCGCGGTTATCGTTACAATTATAACCGCCGCAGCCTCCTCCCTTGCCCTTGCAACGATTAACGATATTCTTGTACTCAAAAAAAGCGACAGCGCAAAAACCGTCTCCGTAGTTATTCCCGAGGGCTCGGATTTTGACGATGTTTATGACATTCTCTGCGACAACGGACTTGTTCGCCAAAGGTTTATCACCAAGCTTTTCTGCAAGTTCAGGCACTATGACAAGGCTTACAGCTCAAAGCAGAAAAAGGACGTCAAAATTGAATATAACCCCGGCGTATACTACCTTGAACCGGACAGCGGAATAGAGGTTATGCTTGAAACAATCAAGGTTTCAAACTCCGTTTCAAAGGATACGGTCAGACTCACCTTCCCGGAGGGCTGGACGATTGCGCAGGTCTTTGAAAAAATTGAAAAATACAACGTCTGCACCGCTGAAAAGCTTTATGCAAATCTCGATATTGCAGGTCAGCAGTTCAGCTTCTACAAGAACATTCCGGCGAACTCCGGACGCTATCTCAAAGCCGAGGGCTACATCTTCCCGGACACCTATGACTTCTATATCGGCGAAAATGCGAACTCCGTGCTTAAAAAGCTCTTCTCAAACTTCACAAAGAAATGGACAACGGAGTTTAAAGCAAAAGCAAAGTCGCTCGGCATGACACAGGATCAGATTATTATTCTTGCCTCGATCATTCAGCGCGAGGCAAAGGATAAATCGCAGATGCATGTCATTTCCTCGGTTCTTCACAACCGTCTCAACGATTCGGCAACCTATCCGCAGCTGCAGATGAATTCCACCAAGGAATACATCACCGCAGTAAACAAATACAATGTATTCAGCGATTTCTATTACTCAATCTATCTTGATTCCTATAACACCTACAGCATTGAGGGTCTTCCTCCGGGAGCCATCTGTAACCCGGGAATTGACGCGATTGAAGCCGCGCTCAATCCGAGCGATACAAACTATCACTTCTTCTGCCACGATGCGAAGGGTAACATCTATCTTGCCGAAACTGCTGCCGAGCACCAGAAGAACACGGAAAAAATCTTTTATGAATCGGATTGATAAAATGACCGAAGGACTTAAAAAACCCGAGCTTCTTGCCCCTGCGGGCGATATGGAGAGGCTCAAAGCCGCAGTAAAATACAAAGCAGACGCCGTCTATTTAGGCGGCTCTGTTTTTGGTATGAGGACAGCGCCGGAGAATTTCAGCGAAGAGCAGCTTAAAAAGGCCTGCGCCTACTGCCACGAAAGAGGCGTCCGGGTGTACCAGACCGTCAACACTCTGCCGAGGAACAGTGAGCTTTCCCTCCTGCCGTCCTTCCTTGAAAAAGCTCAGGAAAGCGGCGTTGACGCGTTCATTGTCTCCGACCTCGGCGTAATGGAATATGCAAAAAAATACGCGCCGGAGGTTGAACTTCATGTTTCAACCCAGGCGGGAATTGTAAATTACGCCGCGGCCAACGCCTTTTACGCCCTCGGCGCAAAAAGGATTGTCACCGCGCGCGAGCTTTCGCTTGAAGAAATCGCCGAGATAAGACAGAACATTCCCGAAGACATGGATATTGAGTGCTTTGTTCACGGAGCCATGTGTGTTTCGTTTTCCGGTCGCTGCCTGCTTTCAAACTACCTTATAGGTCGCGACTCAAACCGCGGAGACTGCGCCCAGCCCTGCCGCTGGAAATACAGCCTTGTTGAAGAAAAGCGCCCGGGGCTGTACTTTCCCGTTGAAGACGCTGACGGCGGAACCTTCATTCTCAATTCAAAGGATATGTGTCTTATAGAGCACATTCCGGAGCTTGTCCGAGCAGGAATAACGAGCTTCAAGATTGAAGGCAGAGCAAAGTCCGAATACTACGTTTCCGTTGTGACAAATGCGTACCGCCGCGCAATAGACGCCTATTTTGAAAATCCGCGCGACGATTACAGACCCGAGCAATGGCTCATTGACGAAATGCGCAAAATCAGTTACCGCGATTACTGCACGGGCTTCTACTTCGCCGATCCGCAAAGCGACGCTTCAATAGCACTCAAGGGCGGCTACAACCGCGAATGGGACGTTATGGCAGTTGTTGAAAAATGGGAAAACGGCGTTGCTTTTTGCACTCAGCGCAACCGCTTTTTTGAGGGCGACGAGCTTGAAGTGCTTGAAAGCAGCCGCATACCGTTCAGGCTCACCGCAAAAGACCTGAGAAACGCCGACAACGAGCCGATTGAAGCAACGAACCACCCGATGATGAAGTTTTCCTTTTCCTGCGAAGAGCCGCTTGAAAGCGGCGCCATCCTCCGAAAAGAACGCGAGGAGGCGCAGCGCGTGATTATATGAAAAAAATCAGCCGGATGATTTTCTGATCGGTCGGCTGTTTTTTTTCGGTTTTGTTCTTGATTTTTTGGCACGGTCGGTGTATAATGCCATTTGTAGTTTGCGCTTGCGCGTATACCTGATTCAAAATGTGGGCCCGTAGCTCAGTTGGGAGAGCGTTCGGTTCGCATCCGAGAGGTCGAGAGTTCGAATCTCTTCGGGTCCACCAAAAAGCCCACCGTTTTTTTGACAGAATTGCGGTGGACTTTTTTATTTTTATTTGCCGTATTGTTATGCACAAAAAATGCTTTTCCCCTTGAAAAACCCTGATAAAAGTGCTATCATATCATTCACGGGGACATAGCTCAGCCGGTCAGAGCGCACGTTTCACATGCGTGAGGTCGTGG
>JAEDIH010000033.1 GCA_016292575.1 Clostridiaceae bacterium
GGCTGCACCGCAAAGCTTGTTACAACGCTTGATAAGATTCCGCATAACTATACTCTTACGAAATCGGTTCCGCCCACCTGCACCGACAGCGGCTACGATGTTTATTCCTGCGCCACCGAGCGCTGCACGGCGAGCTATAATGTTGTAACCAAATCTGCAACCGGTCATAACTTCACCGAGGATACAACTCGCTATGTGGCTCCGGGCTGCGCAACTGTCGGCCACAAGTACTTCAAGTGCAGCGTTTGCGACATTGACGGTTATGATTACGAGGTACCGGCAACAGGCAGCCACATCTACAATGTAACCGAAACGGTTCCTGCAGCCTGTGAGACAGCCGGCTACACCTATAACAAGTGCGCTTGCGGCGCGGTTGATAATTCGAGCGTCAAGGCTCTTGATCCGCTCGGTCACAATTACACTGTTAACATGGGTAACGGCGTGATGAAGTGCGAGCGCTGCGACAAGACCATCACCGTCGAAAAGACTGTTACCGAGGACGGCGTCACTCACGCATTCGTTGGTAAGATTACCAAGCAGTCCACCTGCACGGAGCAGGGCATCATGACATACACCTGCCAGAATCATGCTGACTGCGCGAAGAATCATACCGAAAAGCTTCCGCTTGCTTCTCACAGCGCAACGGCAGCAAGCATTGTTAAGGTTGAGCCGCAGTGCAAGGAGGACGGAACGCTCATCAACGGATCCATCACCGTCAACTGCTCGGTCTGCGGAACGCAGATAGTTGAAACAATAATTGTTCCGGCAGCTCATAAGTATGAGGTCGTTAAGGTTGAAAGAGCAACCTGCGGCTCAAAGGGAAGGGTTACCGAATGCTGCTCAGTCTGCGGAAACGAAAGAGTTACCGAGCTTGAGATGAACCCAAGCGCTCATGAATTTGAAGGAACACCTTCAATCAGTGTACCGGCAACCTGCACAACAGACGGATATGCGGTCTACAACTGCAAGCACTGCGATGCTCAGAAGTTTGTAAAGACCGGCGAAAAGCTTAATCATCAGCACACCGAGACTGTTACCAAGGACGCAACCTGTGAGGCTGAAGGCTATGTCCGCATCACCTGCAAGGATTGCGGAAAGATACTCAGCGAGGAGACACTTGAAAAAACAGCGCATACTAAAACGGTTATCACCATTGAGCCGACCTGCACAAGCGGCGGAACCATAACAACCAAGTGCTCCGTTTGCGGAAAGCTCCTTGAGGATATCGTATACACTAATGCCAATGGTCATACCTGGGGCGACTGGGTAGTGATTTCCGGCGGAACCTGCGAGGTTGAGGGTCAGAGAAAAAGAGTGTGTACTGTCTGCGGCGAGACAGAGATAATCTCCACCGGAGCCGGCGAGCACGTCTATCCCGAAAATGGCGTTGTAACACCGCCTACCTGCACTACCGACGGCTTTACGACCTATACATGTACTGTTTGCAATAATTATTCGATAGTCAAGGACTATGTGCCGAAGCTCGGTCACAAGTATTCAAACGACTATAAGATAGTTATTGAACCGACCTGCCATTCGACCGGCTCAAAGGCTCACTACTGCATCAACTGCGGAAGCTTTGAGCAGGATCAAAGCCGATATATTGAACTTCCTAAGCTTGCTCATACTTACGGCGAGTGGGTGGTTGTTACCGCGCCGACCTGCGACACCAACGGCGTGAGAGTACGCACCTGCACCACCGGCTGTTCGGAAAGTGATGAAGGACACACCCAGACCGAAGCCGTTGGAAAAATCGGTCATAACTACGGCGATTGGGAAGTTACAAAGAAAGCTACCTGCGTTGAGGAAGGCTCGCAGAGAAGATACTGCGATCGCTGCAAGACGTGGGAGGTTCAGACCATTCCCAAGGGCGGTCACAACCGTGTTGCAGACAACGCTGTTGAAGCAACCTGCACAGCCGTCGGCAAGACTGCCGGAAGCCATTGTTCGCTTTGCGGTTACGTATTTGTTGCTCAGAAGGAGATACCGATGAAGGATCACATGGATCTTAACGGTGACGGCAAGTGCGAGGGCTGCAATATGACAATGCACTTTGATGACGGAAAAGACACCTGTCTCTGCCATGGAACAGGCTTCAGAGCGTTCATCTATAAGATAGTCCTGATTATCTGGAAGATCTTCAAGATTAACAAGACCTGCGTCTGCGGTGCAAAGCACTATTAATCCGGCGCTCAGATTTAAAACGTTCGCTGAAAACCTATAATTAAAAAGCCGCCCGTTTGCAAAAAAGCAGACGGGCGGTTTCCTGTCAGGTATACAGAACATTGAAAAGCTGTTGTCATTTTAACTATAAATTATTTGTTAATTTTTACGTCACAATTTCATGAAATTCATTGACTTTTGATTAAAAATCGCTTATTATAACTATGTATCATAGGATAGGTTTATAGTCTGAATTATTATATTCAGTTTTCTGCTTCGTATCGGTCAGGAAAGCGGAGCAGGTTACCCGTTAATCGGCTGTTTAAAAAGTCCGTTGATATAGACCTTGTTTTCCCTCGCGGTTGTGCGGGAAAAGTTCACTTTCTAAAGGAGGAATTTCTTGATGAAGAAGTTTTTAAGAACAGGAAAAAAGACCCTCTCTGTTTTCCTTGCGGTTCTGATGGCGTTCACCGCTCTGGTGTTTGCCGCGCCGCAAAAGGCGGAAGCTGTTAATGCAGGTAAGTATTATGTCAGAGTTACCTGCTATAACGACAACCCCAAGGATGCCAAGGGCAGCTATACCGCCCCGTGGCAGGACTCAACCGGAGGCTATTCCGTCAATGGCAATTACAGTAATGCAAAAAACACAAACGGAAGAACAAGCTACAATTCCGGCGGCGGCTATACGATTTTCTTTAATAAAGCCGACGGAACCGAAAGCTATGTGACAAAGGATCTTGAAACTTTTATTCAAAAAGACTATGACAATAAGGGTAAAACCGAATCCTTTGTAACGGCCTGCGAGGGCTTCCCGACCAAAATTCAGTATTATAACTGTGAATCCGACGGCGTTTCGGCGCTTATAAGCGAGTGGCATATTCAGAAAATTGAAGTTGCAAGCAGCAGTAGTATGACTGACGCTAAGATCCTCTGGTCGGGCAATTTCGGCGTTGACTCAAAGTCAAGCGCATATATCGGATACATATATCTCGACTCGTACGGAACAACAAAGCTCAGCAAGCCCAAGAGCGGAACCACCGGCTCATGGGAGACTGTTACCAATTCAGGCTACGACAGCAAGTGGGTTACCCCCGTTCCCACCTCCATTGACTGGGTTTCGGCGTCCGAAAACAACCTTACAATTTCAACCGGTTCAAATGCCGTAAACAGACCCTTCAAGTTCAACATTCTTGATCAGTACGGCGTTGTTATGAGCACAAGTGCCTTGCATGCCGCCAACGCCGAGCCGACCGTCAGCGTGACCGCAACAAACTTTGCAGGCGGCACTGTTTCAACGGAAAATAACGCAAACCTCTATTATACTTTTGTAAACGGTACCGGTAATTACACGGCAACAGTATACGCAAAGCCCGCTCTCAAGAGCCTTACGCAGGGCATAAACTCCTATGAAGTTACGATTTATGTTTCCGTACCCGGACCCGGTATCGGCGCGAGTAAAACTTTCACAATCTATGACCCGAAGTATACCGTTTCCTTTGACGCAAACGGCGGCAATGATCTTGCACCGAAGTCAACGGGGGTTTATTACGGTGAGTCGCTTGCTTCTCAGGCGGCACTTGACGGCACCTCAAACTATCCCACCGGCGGAACCTACGCAGGTCACAGCTGGCTCGGTCTTTTTGACGCAAGAAACGGCGGAAACGCAATGGATCCGAACGCTGCCGTAACAGCCTCAAAGACCTACTATGCACAGTGGGATGAGAATACCTATGTTGTTGTTTTCCTTGATAAAGAAGGCAAGAGCGTTGACATTCAGTACGTTCCTTACGGAGGAAATGCCAACGGTGCTGCCGCAGCGGCAAAGCTCGGCAAAGCAAAGTCCACGCCCGATAAGCACTTCACTTTCAATGGCTGGGATCGGAACGTAAACGGCGTTTCCGCAAACATGATTGTTAAAGCAGTCTATGAAGAAGCAGCCCATACCTTTGACAGCGGTGTAGATGTTGCCGCCAACTGTCAGCACGGCGCCGGCAAGGAATATACCTGCACCGTCTGCGACTATAAAAAGGTTGTAACAACAAGCTCCGTGCTCGGTGGACATACGCTGACCGGACTCATTCAGGACGTTGCCCCCACCTGCACCGAAGAGGGCAAGGGACATAGGGAATGCACCGTCTGCGGCGCAATCGTTGAGGCTGATACTGCAATTCCTGCACTCGGTCACAGCTATAAGATTGAAGTTACCGCTGAGGCAACCTGCGCAGCCGAGGGAGAAAGGTCTCTCACCTGCACAAGATGCGGCGTTGCAACAACCGAAGCAATCCCCAAAATCCAGCATAGTTATGTTGTTAAGAGCCATGTTGACGCAACCTGCGACAACAGCAGCTATGACGTTATGGAGTGCTCAGTCTGCAAGGATACCTATAATATGTACCTCGGCGCGGCTTCAAACGAGCACACCTGGAGCGAAAGCTATAACAGCGCAACCGGTATCCTCACTCTGACCTGCTCTGTTTGCGACACTGTTAAAACCGTTGACATAGGCGCAAACATTGAAAACTACACAAGTGCAGCTGTTACCACCCAGCCGACCTGCAAAGAGGACGGCGTTGTTACCGTTACTGCCGGTACCGGCAGCTACACTGTAACAATCAGCAAGGAGAGTATTCCTCACAGCTTTGAAACAGAGGTTACTCCGGCAACCTGCACGGCTGACGGAAAGATTGTCAACGTCTGCACCGTTTGCGGCTATCGCGACGAAACAAACGCAAAGACAATTTCAAAGCTCGGTCATGACCTTGCAGAAACGATAACCACCCCGGCAACCTGCACAGCTGTCGGTGTAAAGACAATCTCCTGCAAGAGAGACGGCTGCACTTACAGCACTACTGAAAATATCTCCGCAACCGGACATAAGAAAAGCGCGGTTGTTCTTGACTGCACCTCCGGCGGAAAAATCAAGTGTGCAGTCTGCGGCGAAGAGATTGCAGACATTCCGGCAAGGGAGCACACCTATACCGGCGCAGTAAGAACCGTTCCTGCAACCTGCTCAACCAACGGCATTAAGTATACAAAGTGTGCCTACTGTAACGCTGAAAAGGCAGAGCTTACCGACAAGCTCTCTCACACCTACGGCGAATGGGAGGTAATGGTTCCGGCAAAGTGCGGTGCTCAGGGCGTTCAGAAGCGTACCTGCGTTTGCGGCGCGTATGAAACGGAAATTATTCCTGCTCTCACCCACGATATTTATATTGCCGAAGAAAGCCATGCAACCTGCACTCAGGCAGGCGTAAGGGTTGAAAAATGTACCCGTCTCGGCTGCGACTATGAAGATACAACGGTAACTCAGCCCACAGGTCATGCTCTTGACAGCGGCGTTGTTCACGCTCAGACCTGCACAAGCGGAAAATATACCATATATACCTGCATGAACATAGACGCAAACACCGGTGTCAAGTGCGATTATCAGAGCTTTGAACTTGCAACCGGCGATGAAGGAAAGGCTCTCGGTCACGACTTCTCCGTTGAAAAGAGCACCACTCCCGCAACCTGCGAGACTGACGGCTCAAAGGTAATGAAGTGCTCGCGCTGCGAGGAAACAGAAACGACTGTTATCCCGAAGCTTGGCCACAACTTTGTTGCCGAAAGCACTGTTGCCGCCACCTGCACAACAAGCGGATATACCGTAATGAAATGCAATAATGCCGGCTGCGACAAAACATATAACGAATATGATGAAAGCAAGCCTGCCCTCGGTCATCTGTGGGGCGCATGGACAATTACCACTCAGTCAACCAATACTCAGGAAGGCTCAATGACCCGTTCCTGCACAAGAGATGGCTGCACAGCCACCGAGGAGGTCGCTATTCCTGCCGGCGGTCACAGCTTTGAGGGCGCAGTGGGCGAGGTTGTTGTTGCGGCAACCTGCCACAGCGAGGGTGTAACAAAGTATACCTGTACCGCTCACGTTGACGCTGAAGGCAACAACACCTGCGACGTTTCAATCAATGTTACTGCGGCAAAAACTCCGCACAAGCTTTACACGTCTGTCACTTATCCGAAGTGCGAACGCAAGTTTAACGAGGACGGTACTTATACCGATACCTTTACTCCCGGCGAAGTCAGGGTTTACTGCACCAATTCCGGCTGCACCTATGTTGACGAAACGGCTTCATTTGTTCTTGCCGCTCCGAGCGATCATAACTGGGGCGACTATCAGACGCTGACAGAGCCCACCTGCGCTGCTCCCGGAAAGGATGTAAGATACTGTAAGAATTGCGGCACTGCCGATTATGTTGAGATTCCCGCAACCGGCAACCATAACTTTATTCCGACTGTTGTTGCTCCCACCTGTGAGGAAAGAGGATACACCATCTATGCCTGCCAGGGCTGCGGACTTACCTACAGGGACGATTATGTTGCTGCTCTCAAGCATGATCTTGACGACGGCGTTGTTGTTGAAGCAACCTGCACAACTGCCGGCGGAATACTGTACACCTGTAAGCGCGTTTTCCAGACTGAAAAGATGGTTGACGGCGAAAAGGTATATGTTGACGTTCCCTGCGGTTATACCAAGTTTGTTGAGGATCCGGAAAAGCCTGCTTTCGGTCATAACCTTTCCGAATGGAAATTTGTTGAGCATCCTTCTGAGCCCGACGCATACGCAAAGTGGCGTGAGTGCATGAACGCCGGCTGCACCTACTCAGAATATGAAAAGGGTGCGGGCACCGACCACGAAGCAGCCGACGGAGTCAATGTCTATTACAAAGTCAACTACTATAACGAGTGGGTGACCGATACATTCGAGACTATTACGACCAATAAGCTCAATCAGAAACCGCCCATGAAGTATACACAGCTTGCCGATACCTTCAAAACTCAGCAGCTTGCTTCAATCTTTGTCCTCAAGAACACCGAGGCGGTCTATCCCGGAAAGAGCAATCCGAGACGTGACAAGACCAGAGATTACGGCGATTACACCTTTGAGGGTTGGACAGAGCTCAAGGGTCAGGATCCGTATGAAGTACTGCTTGTTGACGAGACGCATACCGTTTTGAATCCGATTCCTGACGGAGTTATTGCAGATACTTCAAAAATTACAAAGAACACAGATCTCTATGCTTTCTTCAGATGCAGAGAAGTCTATTATGATGTAACATTCTTTAACGGCGACGGTCGCCAGCTTACGGTTATTGAAAAGGTTCTCCACGGTCACAGTGCCGAGTATCCGGATTACCTTGTCACTCCCACACGTCCCGAGGACAACTACTATAAGTACGAGTTCAAGGGCTGGAGCTATAACTGGTCGCAGATCTATGAAACTGTCGGTGTCTTTGCTGAATTTGACCAGATAAGGAAAAAGTATGTCCTTGTTTACCACGACTGGGACGGCTCGGAGCTTGGCAGAGAAGAAATTACCTATGGCGGAGTTGCTCAGAATGAACCCACTGTTAAGGGCAGAGCGGAGGATAACACATATATCTACACCTTCCTTAACAAATGGGTGCTTCAGAACGGTGTTGAAGTAGATCTCAAGAACTTCACCGGCATATACGACGGAGCAAAAGAGGGTACCGAAATTCATGTCTTTGCAAAGTATGCGCAACGCAAAAAGGTATATATAATCAACTTTGGCGTTCTTGATCCGTTTGGTCAGAATCTTGGCGATGCAAAAATTCAGATTACAAACAGCAAGGGTCAGCTCATTGCCTCCGGCACAACGGATATTGACGGCAATGCCAGCATCAATGTTGATTACAGCAGCGTATATGGACTTACCATAAGCAGGGGCAACTATTGGATTGAGGGTACATTCACGCTCGATCCGTTTAATCCCGGCACCATTGCCGCCGCAAAGGTTGCGGGAAAGAACAACACCTATCAGATTCTGGTTCAGCTTAACAACAATACCGACAATCCGGACAGCCCGGAGGACAGGAAGTGCAAATGCATTTGCCACTCCTTCGTCGGCGGTCTGTGGATTACCATTCTGAATCTCCTTTACAGAGTATTCAAAATTAAGCACGTTTGCTGCTATGATATGTTTGTTGTTCACGGTGACAAGATTATCTACAAAAGCTGAATAAGTTAAATAAAAAAAGGGGGGCTGCGTCGGCAGCCCCCTTTTAAGCTGAAAAAACAGTAGTCAAGCGTGAAGATTTGAGACATAACAGGGAAAAAAGTCAGATAATATACAAAAAGCAACAAACTGTATTATTTTTCATATTTTGTTTTTAATATGTTCATAAATTTATTGACAGACGGTGATATTATTTAAATGATAAAACATTGCTATCGGAGGAGAAAACATGAAGTTTGACATTAAAAAAATTCTTGAAATCATTAATATGCTTATGGGGCTTTTCAAGTCTCTCCTTGCCAGCAAAGAAGGTTCCGGTCTTGAAGAGTAATTCTGAATGAATCAAAGCTGCTCTGAGGATACCCTAAGGGCGGCTTTTTCATTTTTGCAAAAAGATGATAAGCTTATGATAAGAAAAGCCGTTGAAAGTGATCTTGACCAAGTTTCCGGAATATACAATGAAATACATGAGGAAGAAAAAGCAAATCGACTGGCTACCGGCTGGCTGAGCGGAATATATCCCGTCAGGGAAACAGCCGAGACTGCACTGGAAAGAGGAGACCTTTTTGTTTTTGAAGAAGGCTTAAAGGTGCTTGCTTCTGCCATTATCAATCAGAGTCAGGTTGAAGTCTATAAGGACGGAAAATGGTTGTACAACGCTCCGGATAGCAGAATTATGGTGCTGCACACTCTGACCGTTTCTCCAAAAGCGGCAAAGCAGGGGATCGGAAGGGCGTTTGTTGCTTTTTATGAGGCGTATGCAAGGGAGAACGGCTGCACTGTGCTGCGCATTGACACTAACGCAAAAAACACTGTTGCGCGCTCGTTTTATCAAAAGCTCGGATTCAGAGAAGCGGGAATTGTTCCCTGCGTTTTTAACGGAATACCGGGCGTGAACCTTGTTCTGCTTGAAAAAGCTGTAACCATCGGCTGAACAGAAAAAACTCAGGGTGTCTCCTTGCAAAGCATGAATCCGCAGGAGGACACCCTTTCTGATTATAGTCTGATGTTTATTTTATCTGTGTAATCTTGTGCTTTTTCACCATAAACACGCGTTTTGCAAACGGAAAAAGGAATTTATCGTTTATGGAGTCGGTGTAAAAATCATCAATCACACCGTCCGGAAAGACCTCGCGGAAGCACGGAATTTTGCCCTCGCGGAAGCAGGCCCTTTTAACCTCGCCGGTTTTGATGTCAAAGTCGGTGGCAATCAGGTGCTTTACCCCGATACGCTCGCAAATATCGTGCATCATGAACTCCGGCGAGGCGGTAATGATAACGTCGTCATCGCGGTGAACATGGGCGTAAAAGGGCTTTATCTGCTTTTCGTGGCGATCCCAGAAGCTTTTGACAAGCGGCATAAGTTCAACATTGTTCTTTGCAAAAAAGTCCGTGATTTTTGAAGCGTAGTTTTTCATAAAATCGTCAAAGGTAATAGTTCCTCTCTGATATTTGAACATTGCCTTAACGATGCCGGGAATAAATTGAACAATTTTGATATCCTGCCTGAGATAGGCAAGAATAAATTCAACCGAGCTTTCGCCGTCATAAATTGTTCCGTCAAAGTCATAAACGTTCATAAAGTCTCTCCTCAGTCAGTTTTGCGGACGCAGGCGGCGTTTGCCTTAATCATCGGTTGCAAGCTTCAGGTATTCATCTTTAACAAGACCGATTTTTTTAAACAGAAGGTGGAACAAAATCGAGAGCACTGCCGGAGCGATAACGTGCATGAGAACGATGAGAAGCACTGACCTTGCCGCGCCGAAGCTTTCACTCATTGCGCTGAATGCGCCGAATTGACCGACAAGACCGCTCGTACCCATTCCTGCGCCGGTAGCGGTGTTTGTCATTTTAAAAACGCAGGTTGAAACAGGACCGAGAATTGCCCCGGCAAGGGTGGGCGCAAGCAAAATCTGCGGTCGCTTCATAATGTTGCCGAACTGCAGCATACTTGTTCCGAGTCCCTGCGAAAGCAGACCGCCGACGCCGTTTGCCTTGTAGCTTGTTACGGCAAAGCCTATCATCTGAGCGGCGCAGCCAACTGCCGCCGCACCTGCCGCAATTCCGTCAATGCCGAGCATAATGCACAAAGCCGCCGAGCTTATCGGAGCGGTGAGCGCAAGACCAACCAAAGTTGAGACTGCAATACCCATCGGGAAGGGATGAAGCTGTGTTGCGGCATTTATAACAGAGCCGAGCCAGGTCATGAACTGCGAAAGATAGGGACCGACAAACATTCCGACAAGTCCGCCGGAGACTATCGTTACAACCGGAGTTATTACGATGTCAATCTTTGTTTTTCCGGCAACGAGCGAGCCTACTTCGTTTGCAACGGTGGCGGCCGCAAAGGCGCCTACCGGACCTCCGACCGAGTAGCCGTATGCGCCGGCCGCAATGCAGGAAAAAACAACAAGCGGCTTTGATTTAAGCCCGTGCGCAATGGCTGCTCCGATTGCGCCGCCGACAACGGGCGAGGAGGCGGAAAGCACCTCGGTAAATTTTGAAAGGAACTCAAGGTGCGGAATTTTTGCAAACTGGCTTATGATAAGTCCGACAATGAGCGAGGAAAAAAGACCCAGCGCCATTGCGCTCATTGCGTCAACAAAGTACCTTTTGAAGTATTTTTTCACGGTTTTCATTTATTATCAGTCCTTTTGGCAGAATACCGCCGGAATTTCTCAATCATTATAGACCATGGGATGAAATAAATCAAGTGCGTTTTGAGTCTGTATTGACAAGCACGGAATATTAACCTATAATTAAAGATAGAGCAGTATAATTTT
Source organism: Clostridiaceae bacterium (assembly GCA_016292575.1). Lineage (GTDB taxonomy): Bacteria > Bacillota > Clostridia > Oscillospirales > Acutalibacteraceae > UBA6857. The sequence continues at coordinate 10,987 of JAEDIH010000033.1, forward strand.
CTTCGGTTTTCGGTTTTTGATATTATATGTTTTTCGGGAGGAAAAATGAACAGAATTCGTCAGTTTATGTACGGCAGATACGGTATGGATCAGCTCGGCTTCGCGCTGGTTATCCTCGGCTGCGTAATAACTTTTGTGCTCTCGCTTTTCGGTCTGCGCTATAGAGGTGGGTGGGGTGCGCTCATTTTCAGGGTTCTTGGAATGCTTCCCTATCTTGTTTTTGTTCTGCGCGCACTTTCAAAGGACATTGAAAAGCGCAGAGCGGAAAACCTGAGGTTTTTAAAGGTCTGGTCTCCCTGCGCCGCGTTTTTTTCAAAGAAGGCATCGCAGTTTCGAGATAAGGAGCATAAGTATTATAACTGCCCCGGCTGTTCGCGCACTCTGCGTGTTCCTAAGGGCAAGGGGAAAATTGAAATTTCCTGTCCGCACTGCGGACGGAAGTTCAAAAAAAGAACGTGAGGTGAAGCATGAAGAATATTTTAGTCACGGGCGGAGCGGGCTTCATCGGCTCAAATTTCATCTATTATGAGCTTGAAAAGCACCCGGACCGCCGCATAGTCTGCCTTGACGCACTTACCTATGCCGGAAACCTTGAAACGCTTGAAAGGGCGCTGAAAAGCAAAAACTTCCGCTTTGTCAAGGGTGATATCACCGACAGAAAAGCCGTTGAAGCGCTTTTTGAGGAGGAAAGCTTTGACGCTGTTGTCAATTTTGCCGCAGAGTCGCACGTTGACCGTTCAATAGATAAACCCGAGGTTTTCCTCAAAACAAACATTCTCGGCACTCAGGTGCTGCTTGACGCGTGCAGGAAGAGAGCAATCCGTTTCCATCAGGTTTCGACCGATGAGGTCTACGGCGATCTTCCGCTTGACAAACCGGAGCTTTTTTTCACCGAGGAAACGCCCATTCACACCTCGTCTCCGTATTCCGCGAGCAAAGCAGCCGCAGATTTGCTTGTTATGGCGTATTTCAGAACCTATGGCGCAAAGGTGACCATAAGCCGCTGTTCAAACAACTACGGTCCATATCATTTTCCGGAAAAGCTCATTCCATTAATAATTGCGAATGCGCTTGAGGAAAAGGAGCTTCCCGTTTACGGCGAGGGCAAAAACGTCCGCGACTGGCTTTACGTCAGGGATCACTGCAAGGCTATTGACCTTATCCTTGAAAAAGGCAGGCTCGGCGAGGTATATAATATCGGCGGTCACAACGAGAAAACGAACCTTGAGGTTGTAAAAACCGTTCTGAAAATTCTCGGCAAAAGCGAAGACCTGATAAGGTTCGTCAAGGATCGTCCCGGTCACGATATGCGCTATGCCATTGACCCCACAAAAATCCGCAACGAGCTTGGCTGGTATCCCGAAACGACCTTTGAGGAGGGAATCAAAAAAACCATCCAATGGTATCTTGACAACCGTCAGTGGTGGGAGAACATTATCAACGGAGACTACATGAAGTATTACGAAAAGATGTATAAAAACAGATAACAAGCACCCCCGAACGGGAACGAACCTGTTCGGGGGCGTCTTTGCGTTATTTGCGTTAAGTATGAGCTTTAATTACTGCTTTGCACCGTTGTCAAACATTTCGAGCGCCTTGACCGAAACGGCAAAGCAGTCTGCAAGACCTGTTTCGTCCATGTTGTCGTATGTATCGCGGCGGGTATGATAGTAGGACTCAAGCTTGTGATTGAGTCCGGTAATGCCTGTTGCGCGGAAACCTGCCTGGGCAAAGGCAGCGGAATCTGTTGCGCCGCCGAGCGGGGGAACCATGCCCTTTGTGCAGTGAACGCCAAGCTCCTTTGCCGCCTCCATGAACAGGTCGGAAACATCTTTGTCTGCCGCAACGGTTGCGTTAAGGTCGCGGTAGTTTACCATGAGATACTTCGGGTCGTGAATGGTGTCGTATGAGAAGATGAAGGTCGGAACATCGTCAAACTCTCCCTTGTGCTTTTCGCACCATGCCTTTGCGCCGCGCAGACCTGCCTCCTCGCTGCCGGTAAGAACAACGCCAAGCTCGGTGTTTTCAAGTTCAATTCCCTCGTCCTTTAAGAACTTGAGAACGCTGATGCCCATGTAGCAGCCGGAAAGGTTGTCGTTCGCGCCGTCAACAACGCGGCGATAGTTGACCATGAAGTAAAGACCGATGATGAACGGAACAAAGAGAAGTCCCCAAAGAGCCGCCTTTGCAAGCGGGTCGGAAGCACTGACAGCGGCAAAGCCGATTCCGTTCTTTACAACATAGATCACCGAAAGAACAAGATAATAGAGAGCGCCTAAGCCGCAGATGATTGCGTGACCCTCAAAGCCAACGCCGCCGAGCCTGTAGTTGACCGGCCACTCCCAGGCTGCGTCCGGATGACCGTTGAAGATGATTCTTCTTTTGGTTTCACCGGTACACTTTTTGATTGCGGTAACGTTGTGACCGGTCTTCTCCCTGAAGAAAGGATCAACAACCTTTTTGTAGGTTCCAAACTCAAGCAGCGCAAGACCGAGACCGACAACGATAAGAACGATTGAAATGACCGGGCAGAAGAAGAACAGAACAATCGCCGCAAGAACGAACGTGAGCGTGAAGAACAGCCAGCCGTAAAACGCGCCGGGATGCTCCTTAAAGGACTCAATTTCAGCCCTGTCGCAGCCGCAGTCCTCTTTGAGCACCTTGGCCATGTATTCGCAGGCCTGTTTTTCCCCTTTTGAGCCGGGACTGCGCTTTTCAAAGGCCTTGATGATGTGAGTTATCTCCTTGACCATGTAGGAAGCAGCTTCCTTTTTTTTGCCGATGATTTTTGAAAAATCCATAAAATCTCTCCCTTGAATAAAACTTTTACTGTGGTATATTACCACAAATATATTTGGCGTTCAAGCGTTTTAAGACTCAATTTCACATATTTTGCAATTTTTAAGATGCTCTTCATATGTCGAGGCATAATAATAATTCCAATCCTTGTCGGTAACAAAGTAGAAATAATCCGTTTTTTCCGGGTTGAGCGCGGCGTTTATTGCGTCCATGCCCGGGTTGCAGATTGCTCCGACGGGGACGCCTCTTTTTTTATAGGTATTGTAATACTCCGAAAAGCGCGTTTTGTCGCCGCTCAGATAGGGCGAGTCAAGAATGTTATCATTGACGTAATTTATAGTCACATCGCACTGAAGCAGACCGTAGTCGGGGCTTTCAATTCTGTTGTGGAGCACGGATGAGACCTTGCCCATCTCCCTGACCTCGCCGGCCTCGGCCTGAATGACGGAAGCCAGCGAGATTATCTCGTCCATGGAATAGCCGAGCTTTTTTGCCTTTGCGCTCATTTCATCGGTGAGCTTGCTTTTTGTGTTCTGCAAAAAGCGCGATATTGCGCTTTCGGCGCTTTCTCCCTTATAGAATTCATAGGTGTCCGGGAAAATATAGCCCTCAAGTAAGAACGCGCGTTTATCTTGGTCTTTCATATTTTCAAGAAAGCCATATTTTTCGGCAAGCTCCTCGCTTTGAGCGGCTTTCATAAAGTCTGAGGCGGAGCAGACCTTGTTCTTTTCAAGCTTTTCGGCAATTTCGAGCGCCGTGTAGCCCTCGGGAAAGGTCAATTTGACCGTAAGCGATTCGGTTGTGCTTTCGGTTGCGGTCTGAGACGAATCGCTCAGCCGTTGCTCCTTTGAACAGCCGGAAAAGCAGAGAAAAAGAAGCAGAGCAAAAGCCGTTATGAGAAATTTTTTCATGCAGTACCTCCCGTGAAAGTCGTAATTTGTCGCTTTTGAGTATAGCACAGACAAGAGCAAAACGAAAGGAAAAAGAAAAAAATTAAGAAAAAATTGATTCTTTTGCACCGTCTCAAGCCTTTTTCGCAATAAAAGACACGGTAATTTCAAAAAAGCACTTGAAAATCGCACTCTTTTGGTATAGAATATATGCGTAATTTTTATACTCGGAGGAATACTAAATGGTATCAGCAGGCGATTTCAGAAACGGCGTTACTTTTGAAATGGAAGGTAACGTTCTTCAGATCATTGAATTTCAGCACGTTAAGCCCGGCAAGGGCGCTGCCTTTGTCCGTGCAAAGGTCAGAAACGTTATCACAGGCTCAGTAGTTGAGCGCACCTTTAACCCGAACGATAAGTTCCCGACCGCATTTGTTGAAAGGAAGGATATGGAATATTCCTACAACGACGGAGGACTTTATTACTTCATGGATCCGGAAAGCTATGAGCTTATCCCCATCAACGAGAGCGACCTTCCGGACAGCTTCAAGTTCGTTAAGGAGAACATGACTTGCAAGATCCTTTCCTATAAGGGCAACGTTTTCGGAGTTGAACCGCCGAACTTTGTTGAGCTTCAGGTCACCAA
>JAEDIH010000181.1 GCA_016292575.1 Clostridiaceae bacterium
AGCAGGTCAAGGTTCGCCTCCCAGAGCGAGTCGATGGTGCCGACGTCCTTCCAGTAGCCGTCAAACTGATAGGCAAAAAGTCTTTCGCCGGCGCTGTGCATTGCCGGGATAACGTCATGACCGAAATCGTTGCCGGAATCAGGGTTGTTTTCATCGTCGATGAGATACTTTCTGAGTACGCTCCAGGTGAAGATGTAAACGCCCATTGAGGCCTTGTTGCTTTTCGGGTTTTTCGGCTTTTCCTCAAATTCGCTTATTGAGCCGTCAGCGTTAACGAACATAAGACCAAATCTTGAGGCCTCCTCCCACGGCACCTCAAGCATTGCAATGGTGCAGGCGGCGTTCTTTTCCTTGTGATAGGCGAGCATTTTTGAATAGTCCATTTTGTAGATATGGTCGCCGGAAAGGACAGCAACATATTCGGGATTATAGCGGTCGATAAAGTTGATGTTCTGATAGATGGCGTTGGCTGTGCCCTTGTACCACTGAGTACCTTTGATCTGCTGATAGGGCGAAAGAATATGCACGCCGCCGCGGACGCGGTCAAGATCCCACGCCGAACCGTTGCCGATGTAATCGTTCAGCTCAAGCGGCTGATACTGAGTAAGAACGCCGACTGTTTCAATTCCCGAGTTGATACAGTTTGAAAGGGGAAAATCAATAATACGGTACTTTCCGCCGTAGGGTACGGCAGGCTTTGCAATGTTCTTTGTGAGTATGCCGAGGCGGCTTCCCTGTCCGCCGGCAAGGAGCATTGCAAGGCATTCTGTTTTTTTTGCCAAAAAAATTCCTCCTTAATATATTTTTATCTTAATTTATTAATGGTTTTGGCTTTTTAACGGTGTTTTTCTTTGCGGACTTTTTTTCGCTCTTGGGTTTTCTGAGGAGATACAGGCACGAAAGCGGCGGCAGGTCAAGGGTAATGCTGTTTTCAAAGCCGTGCATCGGCTTTTCCTTTGAGGTAGCCCTTGTTTTTGTTCCCCTTCCGCCTCCGGCGAATTTTTTATCGTCCGAGTTAAGGATAACCTCGTAAACTCCTTCCTTTTCAACTCCGAATGAATATTTGTTTCGCTCAACGTTCGTCAGGTTGCAGACACAGACGAGCACCTCACCGTTTTTGTCCTTCCTTGTGAAAGCGATAACAGAGTTGTTGCAGTCATCGCTGACGCACCAGGAAAAGCCCTCCCAGCTGTAGTCAATCTGCCACAGCGCAGGATACTTTTTGTAAATTCCGTTGAGCGTTTTAACATAGCTTTGGAGTGCGCTGTGCTTTTCGTAGCCGAGCAGCAGCCAGTCAAGCTCCCCGTCAAAGCGCCATTCGGTAAACTGTCCGAACTCCTGACCCATGAAGCACAGCTTCTTTCCCGGGTGAGCGGTCATATAGCCGAAGAAGGCGCGCAGGGTATCAAACTTTTCGTCATACGTTCCGCTCATCTTTCCCATAAGCGAGCATTTTCCGTGAACGACCTCATCGTGCGAGACAGGAAGAATAAAGTTTTCCGAAAAAGCGTAAAAGAACGAGAAGGTGAGCAGGTTGTGGTTATATTTCCTTGAAAGACCGTCAAGGGAAAAATACTTCAGCGTGTCGTTCATCCAGCCCATGTTCCACTTGAAGTTAAAGCCGAGTCCGCCAACGTCAACGGGCTTTGAAACAAGCGGCCACGCCGTGCTTTCCTCTGCAATCATCAAAGCATAGGGATATTCGCGGAAGATGGCACAGTTGAGCGCCTTGAAGAACTCGATTGCCTCAAGGTTTTCGTTTCCGCCGTATTTGTTGGGTACCCACTGACCGTTTTCGCGACCGTAATCAAGGTAAAGCATTGAGGAAACGGCGTCAACGCGCAGACCGTCGATGTGATATTTTTCAAACCAGAACGCCGCGGAGCTTATGAGGAAGGAGACAACCTGAGTTTTGCCGAAGTCAAAGACCTTTGTTCCCCAATCCTTGTGCTCACCCTTGCGCGGATCGGCGTATTCATAGCAGGGCGTTCCGTCAAAGAGGGAAAGACCGTGTAGATCGCGCGGAAAATGCGCCGGCACCCAGTCAAGAATGACGGAAATATTGTTTTGGTGGCAGGTATCAATGAACTGCATCAGTTCGTCCGGCGTGCCGTAGCGCGAGGTTGCGGAAAAGTAGCCCGTAACCTGATAGCCCCAGGAGCCGTCAAAAGGATACTCCGAAAGCGGCATCAGCTCAATGTGGGTATAGCCCATCTCCTTAACGTACGGCACAAGCTCGCGCGCAAGGTCAAGATATGAAAAGGTGCTGTTGTCCTTATACCGGCGCCATGAGCCTGCGTGAACCTCATAGATGTTCATGGGGCTTTCATAGGGATTGACCTTTGCCCGCTTTTTTTGCCAGTCAAGATCCTTCCATTCGTATGTGTCAAGCTCATAGTATTTTGAAGCGTCACTGGGGCGCGTTTCGCTGTGGAAAGCATAGGGATCGCACTTTGCGGCCTTTGTTTTTCCGTCGGGATAGGTAACAAGATATTTATAGCTGTCGAACCTTTTGACCGAGGGAATGGAGCACTCCCATGTCTGACCGTCCGAAAGGCGGTACATTTTGTTTTTGTTTTCATCCCAGCTGTTAAAATCGCCGATAACACTGACAGAGGACGCATTGGGCGCCCAGACGCGGAAAGTTACGCTGTCTTCCCCCGGGGTCTTGTGCGCGCCGAGGTATTCATAAACACGGCAGCCCTTTCCCGAATGGAAAAAGTACAGAGCAGTATCATCGCCTTTTCTGAGTTTTCCTGATTCCATATTACCATAACCTTTCCCGAACAGAACCCATCTACTTTTTGGCTCTTTTGCGGACTCTGCTCAAAAGTAACGGTCACTGCCAAATGTCGCGGCGGACAAGGCGTGACGGGGGGAACCGTACGCTTCAAAAGCTGCACCCGGCAAAGCGGAAAAGCCCACACGGCGAGGGCTGTTTTCCTTGAGCTGCAGCAATCTTTTGATATGGTTACCCTATTATGATAATAATATCATTCTGCGGATAAAAAGACAAGAGGTTTTTGTTGTTTTGTTAGAAACTCTCAAAAATTTTTTAACAAAAATTGTGCATTTTGTCAAAAAATACAGTTACACAG
>JAEDIH010000182.1 GCA_016292575.1 Clostridiaceae bacterium
CCGAAAAAATTCATGTGTCCGTTATAATGCGTCCATTCAACGGCAGGGATAAAGGTCAAGTCGTTTTCACGGGGAAGATACAGATTTTCACTGTAATTGTTATGGTTTGCAAGCGCAATAAAATCAAGTCCCCGTTTTTTGGAAAGGCGAGCAAGAGTAAGAGCATCAAACTTTCCGTCCGATGCGTCGGAATGAATATGCAGATCTCCGAAAAGAAGCTGTCGTTCTTTTTTCTTGAAATCAATATTATATGTGACCTCCACTCCCTCTTCGGCGATATGGTATGCACCGACGATAATTTTCCATTCGCCGGGGTGTATAGGTTCGGAAAGATAGCCCTTTGTTGAAGAATATTCGCCGACGGATATCTGACTTCTGGCACTGCCCGACCAGCCGAGAAATTTTCCGTCCTGATTCATCAGACCGATATCTACGGTGTTAACAGGGTGCATATCCCCCAAAAGACCCTTTGTTGCGTTCGGGTATGAGTAAGTAATGGTTATTTTTTCAACATCGTCCTCAACAGTAAACGGAACGGTGTAATATGTTTTTTCCCTTTCTTTGGTAATTTTGTGTATAATTTTCAGGTCTGCCACCTCATTTCTATTTATATTGTACTGAAAAGCCGCATATATTGCTTGTGTTTTTTTATTGAAGTTAGGTGTTTTTTTTAACATTTTTCCTTTGAATGCCTTGTACACAGCAGAAACAACTGCTATAATTAATTAAACAAAGTACATTTTAAATGTGAGGACAGTGAAATGCAGCATCAAAACAGCATAGATGAAGTTCTTTGCATAAACAAAAAAGCAGACCTGATTGAAAATGAAGTGACGTTCCATTGGTGGCCCAACGAGGACACGTCGCTTCATTCGCACGAATATTTTGAATTCTTTATTGTTACCGGCAGCACGGCGCTGCACGAGTTGAATTTTGAAAAGCAGGAATTGGGTTGCGGAACTCTCAGAATGGTCAAGCCAAAAGATTGTCATCGCTTTATAAAAAGCGACGGCTTTTCCTGTGTACACATGAATTTTTGCGTAACAGGCGAGCGACTTGAAAAAATATGCTCAGCTTTAAAAGTATCCCTGAGCTTGCTTGAAAATATTGATGAGCCGCAAATCAAGCTTTCAAGTGAAGAACTGGCGCTTTTTTTGGAAAAGGCACGCGCGTTAAGCCTCATGCTTGCTTCAAATCAGAACTATGCAGATGTGCTTATCTGCGAGCTTGTTTCCCACGCCGTCTCGCTGATACTCAACAAAAAATTTTTTGCACAGTTCAATTATCCCGGCTGGTTTGCCGAGCTGATTGAAAAAATCCACTCCGCCGAAAACATTGACGTCAGTGTGCCGGAGGTTTATGAAATGGGAGGCTTTTCTCCGCCCGTTATGATAAAATATTTCAAGAAGTATACCGGAAAGACGGTGAAAGCCTATCTGCGAGACATGAAATGTGAGCGCGCCTGTATTCTTTTGGGAACAACGCGCCTTTCAACTCTTGAAATTTCAACTGCCCTCGGCTACGACAGCCTGAGCCATTTTAACCGCATTTTCAAAGAGTACACGGGGGTTTCTCCCGGTGCATACCGAAACAGTTTTTTGAAGTGAACCTGTGAGGACATTATAAAAAATCAAGGGGCTGCCACTTTGACAGCCCCGATTTTCTGTTAATATGCTTTTCCCCAGTACACCATATACTTTGCCTTTTTGCCGCAGCAAACGCAGGTGTCCGCAAGCTGCTCCTGCTCAAGGGGAATGCAGCGCGAGCCGACGCCGGTAACTTCCTTGACCTTGTCCTCGCACTCTTCGTCGCCGCACCACATCGCTTTGACAAAGCCGTCTCCCTTTTCCTCAAGAGTTTTTGTAATCTCCTCAAGCGAGGTGCAGGCATAGGTTCTTCTTTCGCGGTTTTCGAGCGCAGCTTTATAAAGCGCGTCGTGAACCTCTTTGAGCTTTTCTCCGACTGCGTGTTCAAGCTCATCAAGGGAAACCACGGTCTTTTCCCTGTTGTGGCGTGTAACAAGAACGCACTGATTGTTTTCGATATCGCGCGGACCGAGCTCGATTCTTACGGGAACACCTTTCATCTCGTATTCCGCGTATTTCCAGCCGGGGCTGTTGTCGCTGTCGTCAAGCTTTACTCTGATGTTTGCAGCCTTGAGCCTTGCTTCAAGCTCCCTTGCCTTTTCAAGAACGCCTGCCTTGTGCTGAGCAACGGGAATAATAACCGCCTGAATGGGAGCGACCGCCGGCGGAAGAACAAGACCGTTGTTGTCGCCGTGAGTCATGATGATTGCGCCGATAAGTCTTGTTGTCATGCCCCAGGAGGTCTGGTGCGGATATTCAAGCTTGTTTTCACGGCTCTGATACTGAATTGAGAAAGCCTTTGCAAAGCCGTCGCCGAAGTAGTGAGAGGTTCCTGCCTGGAGAGCCTTTCCGTCGTGCATGAGCGCTTCAATCGCATAGGTTGAAACTGCGCCGGCGAACTTGTCGCTTTCCGTCTTTTTGCCCTTGACAACGGGAATTGCAAGATATTTTTCGCAGAAATCGGCGTAGACATTAAGCATCTTTTCAGTTTCGGCAATTGCTTCTTCTGCCGTTGCGTGGATTGTGTGTCCCTCCTGCCAGAGGAATTCACGGCTTCTGAGGAACGGACGGGTGGTCTTTTCCCAGCGGACAACGCTTACCCACTGGTTATAAAGCTTCGGCAGATCGCGGTATGAATGAACAATGTTTGCGTAATGCTCGCAGAACAGAGTTTCCGAAGTCGGACGGACGCAAAGCCTTTCCTCAAGCTTTTCGCTTCCGCCGTGTGTGACCCATGCAACCTCCGGTGCAAAGCCTTCAACATGATCCTTCTCCTTTTGGAGGAGGCTTTCGGGAATGAACATCGGCATGCTGACATTCTCGTGTCCGGTATCCTTGAACATTCCGTCAAGAATGCGCTGAATGTTTTCCCAAATTGCGTAGCCGTAGGGGCGGATAACCATGCAGCCCTTTACGCTCGTATATTCAATAAGCTCTGCCTTTTTAACGATATCGGTATACCATTTGGCAAA
>JAEDIH010000183.1 GCA_016292575.1 Clostridiaceae bacterium
ATGTCCACCGAGCAAAAGTGGGCAAAAATCCGCGAGGAATACCCGAACACGGTCTTTCCGCAGAATATACAGCTAAAGTATGCAAAGCTTTACGCCACAAATAATGACTTTGTGGGCTATCTTGAGGCAAAGGGAGTCAATCTTTCGCTCCCCGTTGTTCAGACGAATAATGACGACACCTATCTTGAAAAGAATTTTTACGGTCAGAGCACCAAGTACGGCTGCCCGTTTGTTACTTATCTAAACAATATTGAGCCGCTTGATCTCAACACCATCATCTTCGGTCACCATATGAACGACAAGACAATTTTCGGTGCGCTTGATCATTACAAGAGCATTGACGGCTTCAAAAGCGCTCCGGTCATTACGTTCAACACCCTTTATAAAAACTACAAATGGAAGGTTATCGCCGCATTCATCACGAACGCTGAGGAAAAGGACGATAACGGCTATGTTTTCCAGTATTACTTCACATCGCTTTCAACCCAGGAGCGCTTTTCCGCCTATCTCAACGAGCTTGCGCAGCGTTCGCTCTATGACACGGGCGTTGACGTTCTTCCGACGGATAAGCTGCTGACCCTTTCAACCTGCTCGCATGAGTTTGAGGACGCGCGCTTTGTTGTTGTTGCGCGCCTTGTCCGCCCGGGAGAAAGCGCCGAGGTTGATACCTCAAAAGCGGCGGTCAACTCAAATCCGCGCTATCCGCAGGCATATTACACCGCAAAGAAGCTCACGAATCCCTTTTATAACGCATCAAGATGGTATATCGGCTGATTTTTGGTGAGCTTTGCCGTATTGAAAAAGTGATTGGTTGTTTGAACATTTTTACCATAAATACAATGATGTCCGGCGTTTAAGATCCGGCATCTAGAAAACCGAGGAGAGAAATGTTAAAGCTGTTTACACTTGAGAATTTACCGGCGTCCTCAGCCGACGCGGTCTATAAGATCTGCCTTACGCTTGAAAAGTACGGTCTTACGGACGATAAGGTTTTTACCTTTGAAAACTATGACGAGCTTTTTGACTCCGCTTTGCGCGCTCTTCAAGACGGCGAGCGCGTCATTATTGCCGCAGACTCTGCCGACTATAACTCTGTTAAGCGCGAGATGATCGGAAAGTTCCTGCTTGACGAATACTCAAGCCCGAACATTGCCGAAAGGATTTCACAAAATGCCGACGACGGCACTGCCTCGTTTGACATGGAGAGCGAATGTATCATTCCGCGCGGCGCACTGTTCCATCTTTCGCCGGACGGGCTGCACAGCGGCTTTTCCTGCGCTGTTCTGAACGGAACGCTCACCTGCCTGCCGCTTGACTTTGTAAGAGTTGACGCAATACTGGAGGATTACATTGCCTCTGTCCTTGAAACTCCGCAGGAAAGCGAACCGGAGACCGAGCAGGCAGAAGAGCCCGAAAACAACGAACCGGACGAAGAGGAGAAGAGCTTTGACATTGCCCCGTCTGTCGGCGCAATGGTCTCCGCCCTCATTCAGCTTTCAAAGACCGCTGCCTTTGCAACGGGCGAGGCTGCAATGCAGGTATACAACCTCTATGACAGAATAGACGGTCTTTCAGATGTTGTCAACTTTGTTGAAATTGTTGACGAGGACGAGGACAACACCGACGAAAACGAGCTTGCGGAATCGGATTCGGTTAAAACTATCCGTCATGCGCGCGAGGCAATGTTCAACACGGAGTCCGATTTCGGCGCGGCTGTTTCGGATATTCTTACAAGCGAGAACGAGGACGGCACCACCAATTACTTTGCGTATATTGCCGTTGCGGAAAAGAAGCGTGCAAAGGCCAAAAAAATCAACACCACCAACCCGAATGACATTGAGCTTCTTTTGCCGCACTGCATTGCAATCCTCTGCGACACGCTTACGGAAAAGCTTGACGATATCCGCAAAAAAGAGGAGGAAAGGGAACCGGCAGGCACGGGAGCCGAGGAAAAAAAGCCGGAGGAGAAAAAGCTTTCAAAGGGTATGCTCATCTTCATTGCGGCGGTTCTGATTGTTGCCGCCATAACGCCCGTTATTCTTGTCAAGATGATTTGGTCAAAGGAGGATACGACAACAACAATGAATCCGCTGCTGTCTTCGCAGTCGGATATTTTCTCCCAGACTCAATCGACAAGCGGCGCCTTTCCCGGCATTGACAGCAATGTCAACCCCTCAGCGCAGGTGAACGCCGGAACAACGCCCAGAGAACCGACAGCCACCGAGTACTCCGCACAGCCCACGGCTGCGCCCGCTCCCTCAAACAGCGGAAAATTCACGTTCTACGTTTTCGGTTACGGTCACGGCGTGGGCATGAGTCAGCACGGCGCAGATTACCTTGCCTCGCAGGGCTGGAACTACGCGCAGATACTTGCAAACTATTACTACGGAACAACTCTCGTTACCGGCGATACCTATCCGGAAACGATTAAATACAACGGTTCCGATTACAAAACGCGCGAATACCTTGCCTCGGCACTCGAAAGCGAGATGGGTTCATCGTTCCAGAAGGAAGCACTCAAGGCGCAGGCTGTTGCGCTTTACACCTTTGCAAAGTATTACAATTACACTCTCGGCACCGATTCAAACGCTTTCGGCAAGGCTCCGTCGCAGGCGTGCTATGACGCGGTTGACGAAATTATGAAATACGGTCTTTATATTGCATATTCAGGCACGGAGCCTGCTCTGACTCCGTTCCATTCCATCAGCGCAGGCATTACAACCTCGTTTTACAACGTCTGGGGAAAGACCGCCGTACCATATCTCGGCGGCGGAAGACCCAGCTACGGTGATTATCAGGTGGACGGCTTCAAATCAACATATTCCATCTCGAGCGATGAGATGAAGAAGATCATCAAGAACAAGCTGAATGTTGATGTAAGCGGTGATCCGTCAACATGGATAACCGTTATTTCCCACGACCGCGCGGTGAATGAAAACCTGGGGTATGTTTCCTCAATAAATGTTGGCGGAAAGGTTATTTCCGGCAACGACTTCAGAACAAAGGTTATGGAGGGCAAGATCCGCTCGCACTGCTTCATGCTGGTCTATACTCC
>JAEDIH010000184.1 GCA_016292575.1 Clostridiaceae bacterium
GCAAGTAAGATGTGCATCAAAGCGTATGCTGTGATTTATTCAGAGGTTCCTTAAAAGGCTTGCAGCGCAGGCCTTTTAATTTTTGCCCTCGCAAGAGAAAGCGGAAGCAGAGGTCTTGTTTCATTAATGCCTGAGAATACTACATGATTAATATATCGGCTTATTCAGAGGCTTCTTAAATACCGAGGAGTATTTACATCAGCCCTTGCCTTATGATATAATAAGGCTGAAAGGAGGATTTGCAATGAACACAAAATTTTTTCAAAGACTCACGGCGTTTTTCCTTGCCGTGCTCACGCCGCTTGTTTCGCTTGCAAGGTACGGCGGCATTGTCAACAAGTCAAGGTTTACCGGCGGCGATTACTCAATCACGCGTATCGACCTGAGCGTGAAGCCGGAGGGACTTGATGAAAAGTTCGGATACCTCTATGACCTTGTTACCCTTGACGATTCGCTTGATTACGCGGCTCACCCCGACTCGGTGTTGCTCAAAAACGGAAATATACTGACGATGTATCCGGCGGGTCACGGAAAGGGCGCGGTGCTCACAAAACTGAGCACAGACGGCGGAAAAAGCTGGCGCCAAAGTCTTGAAAATACGCCCGAAAGCTGGGAGAACTCACGCGAGACGCCGACTGTTTACCGCCTTGTTTTCACGGACGGAAAAACAGAGGATAGGCTTATCATGATATCCGCAAATCCAAAGTGGGGCGCCGCGCCGACAACGGGCGGCTTTAACTGCTCGCTTTCCACGGACGAGGGTCAGACCTGGTCGCAGTTTGAGCTGTTTTATCCCAAGGATGCTGACGGCGGCGTTGTACCCATTGTTGCAATGTCCTCCCTGACTCAGCTCAAGGAGAACGGAAAGTTCGTGGATAAGTGGATGGGTCTTTTCCATGACGCGGAGTTTTATAACTATAAAACCATCCTTACCTTTGACGAAAGCGGAAAAATGCACTGGTCAAAGCCCGAAAAATACTTCGCCGCATACCGTGACATTGAAAAAGAGACGAATATGTGCGAGGTTGAGGTTATCCGCTCCGATGAGGGCAGGGGAAACGAGCTTTGCCTCCTTACCCGAAGCAACAGCAAAAAGCAAAACTCGCTGCTCTCCTTTTCAACCGATGAGGGCAGAACCTGGTCAGAGCCTGTTTTTGCGCCGGCAGCCCTCAACGGGGAACGCCATAAAGCCGATTACACCCCGGACGGAAGACTTTTCATCACGTTCCGCTCGATTGAAAGGGGCAAAAAGGCTGCGGAAAATTCACCCATTGAGAACCGCAAGGGCTGGATGAGCGAGGGCTGGGTCGCCTGGGTAGGAACCTATGACGATCTTAAAAACGGCGCGGAGGGTCAGTACAGGATAAAGCTTGCGCACACCTTCCTCAATATGCAGCTCAACAAGGAATATGCAGCAAATGCCGATACGGGCTACTGCGGAAACGTTGTGCTGCCGGACGGAACGATTGTTACAACAAGCTACGGCTGCTTTGACAACAAAAAGCTGACAAAAACGCTTGGATTGAAAACCTACATCGCCTCAAAGCGCATCAATCTTTCCGATATCGACGAGCTTGCAAAGGTACTTTGATAACGACAGGAAAAAATACACAAGAACCGGACGGATTTTTCGTTCGGTTTTATTGTTGTATTACGCGATAAAAAATGATAATATTTATTAGGCAAATTTTGGTGCCAAATGAAGATTTTGGAAAGGAAGAAACTCATGACAAAATTTATTGCAGCAATCATGGCGCTCATTCAGGCGCTCATGATATACTTCGGTTCAACCGGAGTAAACACCCAAAAATGGAAGCTTGAAAATCTGCCCCGATATGAGGACGGTGTGGTTTGCGAAAGGGTCTATAACACCGGCTCGGGTCTTTTGAGTGACAAGGAGGGTCCGACCGAATGCAACGGAAAAATGCAGCTTGTTTGTTCAACAAGCCTTTCGGAGTACACCGAATACTGCGAAAAGCTTTGCACAAACGGCTTTGAAGAGGTCTTTTCAAACGAGCTTGGAAGCATAAGCTGCAACGCTTTCAGGAAAGACGGAGAGCTTTATTACACCTATTACTGCAGCAATACGAAAGAGGCAAGGATTATTGAGGATAACAGCACCAAAAACTTCGAGGACTTCGGCTACACATATTCCGAAGGCTCAGCTGCTACGGTGTATCAGTTTCAATATCCCTACTGCAAAACAAGGGGCTTAAATGACGATAAGAACCTTTCCACAAACGGAATGATGTATATCATACACCTTGCGGATAACAGCCTTGTTGTCATTGACGGCGGCTCAATCGAGCAGTCCTCGGACAAGAACATTGAGGAGTGCATGGAATTCATGCATAATATTACCCAAACGCAGCCGGGTGAAAAAATCAGAATTTCTCTTTGGTACGGCACCCACGGCCACAGTGACCATGTGACGTTTTTCTACAAGCTTTTGGGCTTCTATCACAATGAAATTTTGCTTGAGCGCACAATGTTCAACTATCCCTCGTATTCGCTCATTGAATATGCCGAGCGCATAGATAAGCACAGAGACCGCCTTGCAGAGTTTTATCCCGATGCGAAATACCTTACGCCGCATACCGGAATGAGCTTCAACATCGCAAACCTGAAGTTTGAGGTTCTCTATACCCACGAGGACGCCGTGTCCGCACTGACGGGAAAAACACTGATTAAAAACGCAAATGACGGCTGTGTTGTTTCCAGACTTACCGCTGCCGGAAAAACTTTCCTTGTTACAGGAGATATAAACACACTTACCGAAAGAAAGATGGTTTCCATGTACGGAAAGGAGATATTCAAAACCGATATTCTTCAGGCTCCGCACCACCTTTACAATTCCGTTATTCAGATTTTTGCAAATTCAAAGGCCTCATACGTTTTTTGCCCGATGTCATATGAAAGGGCAAGATACGGTATGCTCGGTCTTAGCTCGGCAAGGCTTTTCTATAAAAAGAATCAGCTGCTTTTTGCAAACGACGCGCTTTACGGAATCGAGATGAGCAAAGACGGACTCTCGCTTTCGGTCGA
>JAEDIH010000034.1 GCA_016292575.1 Clostridiaceae bacterium
CAAGTAAGATGTGCATCAAAGCGTATGCTGTGATTTATTCAGAGGTTCCTTAATCAATCACCGATTAAGAGGTAACCATGAAAGAAGTTATTATTTACACAGACGGCGCCTGCTCCGGAAATCCGGGTCCCGGAGGCTGGGGAACAATACTTGATTATAAGGGCAGACAAAAGGAACTTTCCGGCGGAGAAAGACAGACAACAAACAACCGTATGGAGCTGACAGCCGTTATCGAGGGGCTGAAAGCCCTCAAGGAAAAATGCATTGTTACGGTTATCACCGACTCAAAATATGTGTCCGACGGAATCAATCTCGGCTGGGCAAAAAGCTGGAAAGCAAACAACTGGCGCAAAAAGGACAAAAAGCCCGCGCTCAATCCCGAGCTGTGGGACGAGCTGCTTTCGCTTATTGACAGCCACGTTGTCACCGTTAAATGGATCAAGGGTCATGCAGGTCACCCCGAAAACGAACGCTGCGACAAACTCGCTGTGGCTCAAAGCCAAAAATTTTAATAGCATTAAGGAAGCTCTGATTAAATCTGCGGTTCCTTAATTATGAAGCTGTCGCATTCAGTGCTTTTTAATAAGCGTCAGAATGCGGCAGCCCGTTTTTTTCATTCTCCAAAGCCTTCAAACTGAAAATTGTTTTTCAGCGCTGCGTCCTCGGTGCTGAGCAGCGCGCCGGTTGAAGGCAGATTTTTCGATTTATAGCGGTAGGCTTTAACAAATTCACCCTCCCTGTAATCGCGGACAAGAGAAATTCTGTTGCTCTTTTTGAGCGTCATGCAGGCAACTCCCTGCGTATCCTTCATCGCCTTTGGTGAAATAAGAGCAGTATTAAAAAGCAGATATCTGCCTGCTGTTGTTTCAATAACAAGATCCTTGTCCTCATCAAGCATCATAATCTGCACAAGCGGCGATTTATCGCAATAGGCCTTTATCAGCTTTTTGCGGTTGGCCTTTGTTGCGTATGAGGAAAGATTAACCTTTGCCGCTTTTCCGTTTTCAAAAACAAAAAGCATATACCCGTTATAGCCGTTATTCAGAACGGCTGCAAAAACGGCGTTTTCGCCCTCTTCCATTGAAAGCTTTGAAGGGATGTAATCGCCGAGAACACTTGCCTTTGTGTCTGAGAAATCATTTATTTTTGCCTTGTAAACCTGATGCCTGTCTGTGAAGAAAAGTATCTCCTTAGCATTTGTTGTTTCGGTTCTCAGAACAATTTCATCGCCCTCCTTGAGCTTTTGCTCGCTGCTCATTCGAAGCGACTGCGGAGTTATCTTTTTGAAATATCCGTCTCGTGTGAAGAAAACCGTAACCGGATAATCCGGAACCTCCTGCTCCGGCTCTGTCTCCTCAAGCTCGGACGCATAGAGAATATCGCTTCGCCTTTCGATAGAATACTTTTTGATAACCTCCTCAAGCTCTTTGATGATGACCTTTCTGATCTTTGCCTTGCTTGAGAGCGTATCCTCCATATCGGCAATGGCAGCGGTAAGGTTATCAATATCTTTCAGCCGCTTCAGAATATATTCACGGTTGAGGTGGCGCAGCTTGATTTCCGCAACGTACTCCGCCTGCGTTTTGTCAATTCCGAACTCTATCATGAGATTCGGAACAACCTCGCTTTCCTCCTCGGTATTTCTGATAACCGCAATAGCCTTGTCAATGTCAAGCAGAATCTTTTCAAGACCCTTGAGCAAATGCAGCCTGTCCTTTGCTTTTTCAAGGTCAAAGCTGATGCGTCTGAAAACACACCTGCCTCTGAAGCGTATCCACTCGATAAGAATTTCTTTAACCGAAAGAACCTTGGGATAGCCGTTGATGAGGACGTTGAAATTGCAGGAAAACGAATCCTCAAGGGGCGTGGATTTGTAAAGCTTCTGCATAAGCTTTTCCGGATCGACTCCCCTTTTGAGGTCGATGGTAATTTTAAGACCCTGCCTGTCCGTTTCGTCGCGGATATCGCTGATTTCCTTGAAAGCTCCGCTCTTGATGCGTTCAATAATTTTGTCGATTATCGCCTCCGCCGTGGTGGTGGGCGGTATCTGATAGATATCTATGCAATTGCAGTTTTTGTCGTATTTATACTTTGCACGGACTTTTATTGAGCCGCGACCGGTGTTATAAACGTCCTCAATCGCCTTTTTGTCATAGATAATTGTTCCTCCGCCGACAAAATCCGGCGCAATGAGCGTGTCACTAATGTTGTGATCCTGATTTTTGATAAGCTCAATTGTTGTTTCACAAAGCTCTCTGAGGTTGAACGAGCAGATTGAACTTGCCATACCGACGGCAATTCCGAGACTGACATTGGCAAGTATTGACGGAAAAGTGACGGGAAGCAGAACAGGCTCCTTTGTTGTGCTGTCATAGTTATCAACAAAGTCAACCGTGTTCTTGTCAATATCGCGGAAAAGCTCGTTACAGACGGGTTCAAGCTTCGCCTCGGTGTATCTTGCGGCGGCGTAGTGCATATCGCGTGAATATGCCTTGCCGAAGTTTCCTTTTGAATCCACAAGCGGACACAAAAGCGTTTCGTTTCCGCGTGCAAGGCGCACCATTGTTTCATAAATTGAAGCGTCTCCGTGAGGATTAAGGCGCATTGTCTGACCGACTATATTAGCCGACTTTGTTCTTCCGGAGGAAAGGAGATTCATTTTATACATCGTATAAAGAAGCTTTCTGTGTGAGGGCTTGAGCCCGTCTATCTCCGGAATGGCTCTTGACAAAATTACGCTCATGGCATACGGCATATAATTTATCTCAAGTGCGTCAACTATCGGCTGCTCAACAATATCGCCTGCCGAGGAGATATGAGCGTGTTCAAGCAGTTCGGTGATATCGTTTGTTTTTTCAGATGTCTTTTTCTTCTTTGCCATTTGTTTTCTCCTCAGCTGACATCGGTCATATCAATGTACAGATGACCGAAATTTGCAATATAATCTTTTCTGCCGGCAAGATTATCGCCAAGCAGAAGATCGAATTTTTCCGCCGTTGCTTCAGCTTCGGATGGCTCGATCTTAATAAGGCGCCGCGTTGCCGGATTCATGGTTGTAAGGTTCATCATTTCCGCGTCGTTTTCACCGAGACCTTTTGAGCGCTGAATGGAATATTTTTTGTCTCCTATCTCATTGATGGCGTCGGTCTTTTCCTTTTCGGTGTATGCAAACCAGGTCTGATCTCCGCTTGTAATTTCATACAGCGGAGACTCGGCGATGAACACCTTTCCGGCGCTGATAAGCGACGGGGCAAGGCGATAAAGCATTGTCAGAATAAGCGTTCTGATCTGGTAGCCGTCAACATCGGCGTCGGTACAGATGATGATTTTGCTCCAGCGCAGGTTGTCCATGTTAAAGGTGACCATGTTTTTATCAGGAATATGCTTTGTTTTAACTTCAACTCCGCAGCCGAGCACGCGGATAAGGTCAACGATAATTTCGCTCTTAAAAATTTTGTCATACTCTGATTTAAGGCAATTAAGAATTTTTCCCCTGACGGGAATCAGAGCCTGAAACTCCGAGTCACGCGCCTGCTTGCACGCGCCGAGGGCCGAATCGCCCTCCACGATGAAAAGCTCGCGGACGTTGACATCACGGCTTCGGCAGTCAACAAACTTCTGCACACGGTTGGTAAGGTCGTTGGAGGCGGAAAGCGTTTTTTTAATGCTGACCCTTGTTGCCTCTGCCTTGACACGGCTACGCATATTGACAAGGATCTGGTCGCAAATCTTTTCCGCTTCCATTTTATTTTCAAGGAAATAAACTTCAAGCTGATGGCGCAAAAATTCCGTCATCGCCTCCTGAATAAACTTGTTTGTTATTGCCTTTTTCGTCTGATTGAGATAGGAGGTTTCGGTTGAAAACGACGAGGAAACCAGAACAAGGCAGTCCGCAACATCCTGAAACTTGATTTTTGAGTCAGACTTGCTGTATTTTCCGTTCTGCTTGAGATAGGCGTCAATCTGTGAAACAAAGGCGCTTGTTACGGCCTTTTCCGGTGAACCGCCGAACTCGAGCCAGCTTGAATTGTGGTAATATTCAATCATCTGCCTTTTGTTGCAGAACGTGAGCGCAACATTCAGCTTGACCTTATATTCGGGAAGGTCAGCTCTGTCGCGACCGGATCTGTCCGCAGTCCAGAACTGTACGGATGAAATTGCGTCCTCGCCCGCAAATTCGCGCACATAGTCCGCAATTCCGTTTTCATAGTAATATTCAAAGGTTTCAAAGCCGCCCTTGATCTGATTTTTCAGCTCAAAGCGGACGCGGCTGTTGACTATTGCCTGACGTTTGATGACCTCCTGATAATATTCAAGAGGAATGTCGATATCGGTAAAAACTTCAAGATCCGGCTTCCACCTTATGCGGCTTCCGGTATCTTTTTTTGAATATGGCTCGCTGCTCAGACCTCCGACGTTTTCGCCCTTTTCAAAGTGGAGCGTATACTTCTGCCCGTCGCGCTTGATTTCCGCATCCATATATTCGCTGGCATACTGGGTAGCACAAAGACCGAGTCCGTTGAGTCCGAGGGAGTATTCATAGCTTCCGCCGGAATTTGTTTTATACTTTCCGCCGGCGTACATCTCGCAGAAAACAAGTTCCCAGTTATATTTGCCGTATTTTTCATTGAAGCCGACGGGGATTCCGCGACCGAAATCCTGAACCTCAACCGAACCGTCAAGATATCTTGTTATTATTATTCTGTCACCATAGCCTTCCCTTGCCTCATCTATTGAGTTTGACAGAATTTCAAACATTGAATGCTCGCAGCCCTCAATTCCGTTAGAACCGAATATTACGGCAGGGCGCTTTCGAACTTTGTCGGCACCCTCAAGGACTTCAATGTCCTGATCGCTGTAGCCGCCTTTTTTCGCCATTATTAATCCAAATCCTTTCTTATCCGAGCGGAAAACACAAAATCCGCCATTTAACTTAGTTAACGGAACAATATATAGTACAACAGATATATTTTACACATTTTTCAAAAAAAATCAAGAGGCTCATTTGAGCCTCAGGAAGCGTCGGTATCCTTAATCTTAAAAATCAGCTTTAAAATGCCCCGCAAGGCTTTCGGACTTTTGATAACAACAACTTTCATCTGCAAGACCTCCCGAAAAAATATGAGCTATCTTGAGCACGAAATCACGCCGAGAATTACAAGCATTATTGCAAGAATAAACAGCATGATCTTTGTTGGAAAGCACAAGGCAAGCAGAAGTCCGGCTCCGAAAGCGGCAAAAACAAGTCCCCTGTTGGCGTTCCTCGAGTCGCGCATACCATCAATCCTTTGCAATATTATTTGCCGGGCATTCTTTTGCTCAGGCTCAATAATATTATACGGAGAAACGATTTTATTGTGAAAGCACCCATTCTTTAATGTTTTTTGCCTCGTTATACAATAAAACGTAATTGTCGTGTCTGCTTTTGCTGATTACGCCTTTTTGGGTCATCTCGCAAATTTTGCACCCTTTTTCGCCTATATGGGCGCAGGAGGTAAATTTGCACATGCCGATATATTTACTGAATTCGGGAAAGCAGGCGGCAAGCTCGTTTTTCAGAACAGGATCGGACGAAACAAGGTCTACAGACGAAAAACCCGCCGTGTCAATGATAAGTCCATCACCTATATGAAAAATTTCTGCCTGACGTGTAGTGTGTCTGCCGCGTCCGAGCTTCATGCTGATCTCTCCGGTATCAAGCGAAAGGGACGGGCAAAGCATATTAATAAGCGTTGATTTGCCCGCGCCGGAATTTCCTGTAAAGGCGGTCAGCTTTCCGGAAAGCTCAGCTTTGATGGCTTCGATATCCGAGTGTTCCTCGGGCGATACGGTGTAAACGCTGTAGCCTGTTGTTTTGTATATTTCAAGCATTTTTTCCGCAGAAGCAAGGTCGGTCTTTGAAAAAACAAGGACAGGCTCAATCTTGTTCTTTTGCGCAAGAGCCGTCATTTTATCAATGACGAGCGTATTCGGCTCCGGGTCGCGCATTGAAACAACTATGAGAAGCTTGTCAATATTTGCAACGGGCGGTCGCCTGAGAAAATTTTTACGTTCTTCAATGGAGCAAATTGTGTTTTCAGCATTCTGATTGACTTCAATTACAACCCTGTCACCTGCAAGCGGAGTTATCCTCTCCTTGCGGAATTTTCCCTTGGCTTTACATTCAAAAACGCCGTCGGCGGTTTCCACATAATAGAAACCGCCGATACCCTTTAGTATGATACCGCTTTTTTTCTCTGATTCTTTCATATTGCCCATGTTATTCCTCTATAACGGGATCGCTGCTTTCGGTTGACGAAGGAACTGTTGCCGGTTTTTCTGTCGGCTCGGTCGGAGCACTTGTGGGTTCGGTTGTGCTCTCGGTTTCCGGCGGAAGTGTTGTTGAACGCTTGGGCGCGCTTGTTGTTCTGTCTGTTGTGCTTACAGCGGTGGTCGTCTGCTCGGTCGTTGACTCGGTTGTGCTCTGGGTCGGAAGCTGACCGGTGCTTACATAAACAGCGATTGCTGTTCCGGGAGGCACCTGCTCACCAACGTGCTCGTAACCGATAATGGTTCCCCTTTCGGCTGAATTGCTGCGGTATTCCGTGCGTGCAGCGTCAAGAGTCAGACCTGCTTTTTCAAGCTCTATCTGTGCCTGTTCAACCGTAAGCCCGTTAAGATTCGGAACATCAACAGGCTCCGCATCCTCGGTTGTTGCAACATAGATTATAACAAGCGTACCCTCATCAACCTCGGTATCGCGTGCCGGCGAGGTTCTTATGACCGTGCCTGCGTCTTTGGTTGAGCTTTTTTCCTTAACTATCTTTGTGTCAAAGTTCATTTCCTTAAGCCTTGACTGAGCGGTGCTGTATTCATAGCCATATACGTCCGGTATTATGACCTTGTTTGCGGATTTTGCAACATACAGTGTGATTTCCGAGCCGAGGGAAACTTTCTTTCCCTTTTTCGGAAGCTGATCAAGAATTGTTCCGTTTGCTTTATCGTTTGACGCCTGCTCAATGCAGTTGAAAACGAATTTTCCTGCGTATTCCTCAGCGTTCATAACGTCGGAAGTGAAATTCAGACCGACAAAATCAGGCACTTTGACCTTGTTTTTGTCAGGCAGAACTATCGCAGCAATGATTACCGCAAAAAGAATAAGCACGCCAAGCACACCGGCAAGAATGCCGATGGTCTTTTTCTTAGCCTTGCTGTCGTCCTCGTCCTCCTCGTCATACGCGTCCTCCTGAGACTTTTCGGAGTTCTTCGCTGCGCTTTCAATGCTGCTGAGCGGAACGTACTTTGTCGGCTGCTTGTCAACAAAGTATGAATAGTCAAACTTAACGTTCGGGTTCTTTTTGAATTCGGCAATATCCATCAGCATTTCCGATGCCGACTGATACCGATCGTTCGGACTCTTCTGCATGGCGCGGATAATTATCTGCTCAAGACCGACGGGAATATCGGGATTCAGCTCGCGCGGTCTGACGGGGTCGTTCTGAAGCTGCATCAAAGCAACCGACACCGCGTTGTCCGACTGGAAAGGAACCTTGCCTGTCAGCATTTCATAAAGGACAACACCGACAGAATAAAGGTCGGTCTTTGCGTCCGTCACGCTGCCCTTTGCCTGCTCGGGACTGATGTAATGCACGGAGCCGATTGCTCCGTCAGTCATTGTTCTTGTTTCGCTGCGGCTGAAACGTGCAATGCCGAAATCCGTAACCTTTATTGTTCCGTCGGAAAGCAGCATAATATTCTGCGGCTTGATGTCGCGGTGAACAATGCCTTTATCATGAGCGTGCTGAAGCGCTCTCAGAATCTGAGTCACAAAGTAAATGGCTTCACGGATGTCAAGTCTGCCCTGCTGCTCAATATATTCTTTGAGAGTGATGCCGTCAACATATTCCATGACGATATACTGAAGATTATCACCGTAGCTGACGTCATAGATTTTTACAATGTTCGGATGGGAAAGGACGGCGATAGCCTTGGACTCGTTTTTGAATCTGCGCCTGAATTCCTCATTCTGCAAAAATTCGTCCTTGAGAACCTTAACCGCAACAATTCTGTTGTCAATATTATCAAACGCTTTATATACAACGGCCATTCCGCCGACGCCGATTATCTCGATAATCTCGTAGCGTCCGTCAAGCCTTTTTCCGACATAGTTTTCCATTAATCTGACACTCCCTTAGCATTTGACGGCAACAACCGTGATATTATCACGACCGCCGTTTTCGTTGGCTGCGGCGATAAGCTCATCGCACAGCACCTCAAATTCGTTGTTATTATATATTTCAAGTATCCGTTCCGGGCTGACAAAACCGCTGAGCCCGTCGGAGCAGAGAATTATTACATCGTTTTCACTAACATCGATATAGTCGAAATCAATTTCAATCTCCTCATCGACGCCGAGCGCTCTGGTAATTATGTTTTTGATAGGATGGTTGTCAAACTGTTCTTTGGTGATCTGACCCTTGTCAAGCATTTCCTGAACAAGCGAGTGGTCCTTGGTGATCTGACGGATTGAGTTTTCGGATATTATGTAAGCTCTGCTGTCTCCTACGTGTGCTATACAGACAGCGGAGCCTTTCACAACGCAGGCAACAATCGTTGTGCCCATACCTTTCAGACGGCTGTCTACCGAGCTTCGGTCAAAAACGGTGACGTTTGCCGTTGTTATCGCTGACAGGAGCATATTTTCCACCGAAACTCCGGTCATTGACCTGTTATAGCTCTTTTCAATCTTCCTGCTGACCATATCAGCGGCAATTGAGCTTGCAAGTCTTCCGCCGGAAGCTCCGCCCATGCCGTCGCAAACAACCGCCCAGACCGAACCGTCGTCATATTTTCCAAAACGAAACGCGTCTTCGTTCGCTTCCCTGACTTTTCCGATATCGGAATTTCCAATGACCTTCATGCTCTCACCTCCGAAAACCTTTCCGTAATTTTTTGACCGATAAATTTATAACAATCAATCTAAGCGCTTTATTTTTCACCCCTGCGAAGCTGACCGCAGGAAGCGTTGATGTCGCTGCCGAGAGTGCGCCTTACCGTTACGTTTATGCCGCTTTTTTCAAGAATTTTTATGAATGCGGCAATCCGTTCGCCGCTGCTTTTTCTATAATCGCGTTCCTTAACGGAATTTATCGGTATAAGATTAACGTGGCAAAGCATTCCCTTGAGCCTTTTTGCAAGCAGCCGCGCGCAGTCGTCGCTGTCGTTGACTGAGCTTATCATGGCATATTCAAAGGATATGCGCCTGTTGGTTGCGGCAGTATAATCGTGGCATGCTTTGAGCAGCGTTTCAATGTTCCAGCGGCTGTTGACTGGCATTGTCCTGTTTCGTATTTCATCGCTCGGAGCGTGAAGCGAAACAGAAAGGGTCAACTGCAGCTTTTTTTTCATAAGCTTATAGATGCCGCTGACAACACCGCAGGTTGAAAGGGAAATATTCCTCATGCCGATATTCTGACCGTTTTCATCGGAAATAAGCTCAAGAAAGCGCATGACGTTATCGAAATTATCGAGCGGTTCTCCGACACCCATCATGACTATGTGTGATATTTTAATGCCGAGATCCTTCTGCGCAGTGTATACCTGAGAAAGAATCTCGCCCGGAAGAAGATTGCGGACAAAGCCGGCAATGCCGGAGGCGCAGAACGAACAGCCCATTTTGCAGCCGACCTGGCTTGAAACGCAGATTGTTCTTCCGTATTTATACTTCATAACAACGGACTCGATAAGTTCGCCGTCATTGAGCTTGAAAAGATACTTAACTGTTTCATCATACACTGAAACCAATTTTTTTTCAATAGTACAATCAGAAATGTAATATATTTTTTTAAGATTTTCTCTCAGTTCTTTTTTAATATTTGTCATTTCATCAAAAGAGGAAGCCTGGTGCTTATGAAGCCACGAATAGACCTGAGAGGCTGTGTATGATTTTTCGCCTGCTGAGGCAAATTCCTCTTTAAGTTCCGCAAGGCTCATTGAACGTATATCTTTCAATCACTTTCCCCCTCTTTTATAAAAAGCGCGATGAAAAATCCGTCGCTGTTGTTTTCATCCGGAAAAACAGTCACAAAGCTTTCGCCGCTGATTTTTGGAAACGGCTTTTCCGGTCTGAAATCCGGATTTTCTTTTATAAAGTGCTGACAAACCTCTTCATTTTCCGCCTTGCTCAAAGTGCAGGTTGAATAAACAAGTCGTCCTCCCTTTTTGACGTAGCGCGAACCGTTTTGCAGAATTTTATACTGTATGTCAGGAAGAGACAAAAGCTCCTGAGGCTTTTTAAACTTAATTTCCGGCTTTTTTGAAATTATGCCGAGTCCGGAACACGGCACATCGCAAAGAACGCAGTCGGCGCCCTCTTCCAAAGAAGCGTTGAAAACCGAAGCGTCGAAAGCAGAGGCTTCAACAATATTGAGTCCGAGCCTTGAAGCGCCCTTTGCAATCAGGGAAACGCGGCTTTCATAAAGGTCAAACGCTTTGATTTTTCCTTTGTTGTTCATGTTTTCAGCTATTGTGAAAGTTTTTCCGCCCGGTGCTGCGCACAGGTCAAAAACAGTGTCACCCTCTTTTGCTCCGAGCGCCTTTGCGCAAAGCTGCGAGGGAAGCCCCTGAACGTGAAAGAGCCCCTCTTTGAATTCATCAAGCTCTTCAACCGAAGATGAAAGCGAACCTATAACAAGTGAGTTTTCGGCAATTCCGCGTTCACATTCGATGCCTTTTGAAGCAAAGCGACCGCAAAGTTCATCTGCTGAAATTTTCAGCCGGTTAACGCGGACTGTAAGCTTGTTTGCTTTCAACGAACAAGCAAGTATATTTTCGGTTCTTTCCTCGCCGTATTCGGAAAGCCACTTTTCAACCAGCCACTGCGGACACGAATATTTAACGCTCAGAAAATGCAGTTTGTCCTTTTCATCCGGCAGAATAAGCCCCTTGCGGTCAACGTTTCGCAAAACGGCATTGACAAGACCCGAAGCATAGGAACAGCCGTTAAGCTTTGCAAGCCTGACGCTTTCATTTACGGCGGCCGAGGAGGGCACGGAGTTCATGAACAAAAGCTGAAAGG
Organism: Clostridiaceae bacterium; assembly: GCA_016292575.1. GTDB lineage: Bacteria > Bacillota > Clostridia > Oscillospirales > Acutalibacteraceae > UBA6857. Next base: position 11,057 of record JAEDIH010000034.1, read on the forward strand.
TACCGAGCCGCAGTATTGTCAGAACCTGAATTTTCAATTTGCTTAATGGCTTTGAAAGATGAGCGTAAAGCACATAGTCAAGCGTAAAAAGCCGCTCGCAAACGCCGTAAACCAAGACCGAAGCAAAGGCTTTGTTACGCAAATCAAGCCGCGACTCTTTCAGCGCGGCGTCAAGGGCAAGGTTTGAATATGCGTTGTCTTTGAATATTTTCAAAAGAACATTATATGCTGTCTGTCTTGCGGTCGGTTTCATTTTTTCTCCGTTCAGTCTCTTGAGTTGTATCTTAAAATCAGGCGCAGCAGCGACATTATTGAAACAAGAAGCGCGGCAACATAGGTCATTGCGGCGGCGGTAAGAACTTTTCTTGCGCCGCGCTGTTCATCAGATGAGAGCATTCCGGTTTCATCAATGACTTTCATCGCTCTTGCGCTTGCGTTGAACTCAATAGGGAGAGTAACAAGCTGAAAAACAACAACGGCGGCGAACAGAATTATACCGACCTTTGTCAGAATTCCAAAGCCGAGAACATAGCCGAGAACGGCAAGCAGTATTCCGGCGGAAGAGCCGATGTTTGCAACAGGCAAAATTGCATTGCGCACCTTTATCGGAGCATAGCCCTGAGCATGCTGGGCCGCGTGACCGGCCTCGTGGCAGGCAATTCCTACAGAAGCGATGGAGTTATCCGAAAAGACTTTTGAAGAAAGGCGGATAACATTATCCCTCGGGTCGTAATGATCAGTGAGATTGCCTTCTATCGGCACAATGCGAACATTAGTAATGCCGTAATAGGAAAGCACCCTCGCCGCCGCTGCGGCACCGGTAAGTCCCGAACGGTTCTGCACACGGGACATTGACCTGTATGTGCCTTTGACGGCTGCCTGCGCAATCAGGGAAAGAAGAACCGCAGGTATAACAAGTATAAAATAGTAATAGTCGTACCAGATCATAATAAGCTCCTTTCATAAGAGAAAGATTGAATCATCCGAGCACTTTTCCGGCTGAAAGTCTGTAACCGTTGAGGAACGAAGCAGCATCCATACGCTTTTTGCCCTCAAGCTGAACCTCTTCCAGTTCAATGCAGTTGTTATCACCGCAGCAAACAACGAATTTTCCGTTTACCGAAACAACACAACCGGGAATATTATTACCTTTTTTTTCGCTGAGAACCGCTTTGTGAAGCTTCAGCGTTTTTCCGTCAAGCTTTGTAAACGCGCCCGGCCAGGAATAAAGTCCGCGGATTTTATTGTGAATTTCCAATGCGCTTTTGCTCCAGTCAACAAGACCCTCCTCCTTTGAAAGAAGACCGGCATAGGTTGCCTTTGAATCGTCCTGCTTAACCGGACGCAGCTCGCCCTTTTCAAGCAGAGCAATCGTTTTCATCAGCACGTCTGCGCCGAGAGACGAAAGTTTTTCAAACATTTCAAGCGTTGTATCATTTATACCTATGGGTATTTTTTCCGTAAGCAGCATATCGCCGGTATCAAGACCCGCGTCCATCTGCATTGATGTTACGCCGGTCTCGGTCTCGCCGTTAAGGACGCAGTGATGAATCGGCGAGGCGCCGCGGTATTTCGGCAAAAGTGAAGCATGAATGTTGATACAGCCGTACTTTGGATATGCAAGAAAGTCCGGCGGAAGCAGTTTGCCGTATGCAACAACAATCACAAGCTCCGGGTTGATTTTTTTAAGAATTTCAACTCCTGCGCCGTTTTTAAGCGTTTTCGGCTGGAACACGGGAAGGTTGTGCTTCAGAGCCTCAATTTTGACATCGGGCATTTTCAGCTCCTGCTTCCTGCCGACAGGCTTGTCCGGCTGGCAGAATACGCCGACTATCTCATGCTTTGAAGCTGCAAGAGCTTTGAGACATTCAACGGAAAAATCGGGCGTACCCATAAATGCAATTTTCATATATTACAACCTCGCTGTTAATCTTCTTTATTAAGACGTCTGAGTTCCTCGTCTGTCAGCATGCGCTTTGCCCTGTCGGTAAAAACAATGCCGTCAAGGTGGTCAATTTCATGGCAGAAGCAGCGCGCCTTGAGCCCTTCGCCTTTATACATACACCACTGACCCTTGCGATTTTGTGCGCGCACCCTGACAAATTCCGGGCGGCGGACAACTCCCCATTTTCCGGGCAAAGAAAGACAGCCCTCCTGCCCCTCCTGTTCACCGCTTGTTTCAACAATTTCGGGATTGATGAGCTCAAGCGGCTTTCCGTCGCCGACGTCAACAATAACAGCGCGGCGCAGTATGCCCACCTGAACGGCGGCAAGCCCCGCTCCGTCCGCCTTTTTCAGCGTTTCTTTCATATCATCAAGAAGCGTCCAAAGCTTTTCGTCAAAATTCACGACCGGACGGCTCTTTTTCCTGAGCACCGGATCCTCGATTGTTACTATATTTCTGATTGCCATAGCTGTTCTCCTTTTATAATCAAACCAAAGATAGCGGATTAATATCGGCAAACACTGTTACATCGCCGAAAGTCCTGCTTGCGCCGAATTCAACAAGCAGGTCGGAAATTATGCGCCTGAACGCGGCTGTGTTTTTACATTTTATGATGATTCTATATCTGAATTTGTTGTTGACCTTTGCAATTCTCGGCGGCATAACGGGAAGAACGATAACCTTCGGCGCATTTTCAGCGTTTTCGGTTCGTTTTTTAAATTCGTCAAGAAAGACCCTTGCGGCCGAAAGAGCTTTCAGTTCATCCTCGCTGACAGCGTAAACAGCGCAGATATCGCAAAACGGCGGATAGGTCATCATTCGTCTTATTTCAATCTCGGTTTTATAAAACTCCTCGTAGTCCTGCCTTTTTGCAAGGGCGATAATGTTGTTTTCCGGAGTCATTGTCTGAATGACGGCAGTGCCTTTGCTTTTGCCTCTGCCGCAGCGACCGACAACCTGAGTCAGCAGGTCAAAGGTCAGTTCCTCACTTCTGAAATCGTCATTATTTAGCTGCTGATCGGCGTTGATAACGCCCACAAGAGTAACGTTTTCAAAATCAAGACCCTTTGCAACCATCTGAGTGCCGAGCATTATATCATACTCATTTTTTCCGAAAGCAGTGATATTCTTTTCAAAAGCATATCTTCCGGAGTTTGAATCGGTGTCCATGCGGAGAATACGCGCTTCGGGAAGAAGATTATGAAGCTCTTCTTCAATCCTCTGCGTTCCGTATCCGGAATAGCGGACATTTTCCTTGCCGCAGACATCGCATTTCGTTTTGAAATCGGTCGTATAGCCGCAGTAGTGACACATAAGCTTTTTATTTGAAAGATGGAAGGTCATTGAAATGCTGCAATACGGACAGGTAACAACACTGCCGCAGCTGTCGCAGGCAACAAAGGTGTTGTATCCCCTTCGGTTCATGAGCAGAATCGACTGCCTTTTTGCCTCAAGGTTGCTTTTCAAGCGGTTTTGAAGCTCCGTGCTGATAAGATACTTGTTGCCCCGGCTTTTTTCGGCTTTCATGTCTATGACCGTAACCTCGGGCAGCACAGCCTCACCGTAGCGCTCGGTAAGCTTTTCAAGCGAATATACGCCTTTTTTAGCAAGCGAATAGCTTTCTATGCCGGGAGTAGCCGAAGAGAGCAAAAGCAGTGCAGAGTGTTTTTTTGCTCTGAACCGCGCAACGTCGCGCGCATGATAGCGCGGCGAGGCTTCGGATTTATAGGTGTGCTCCTGCTCCTCGTCAATAACAATAAGACCGATATTTTGGAGAGGAGCAAACACGGCCGAGCGTGTTCCGACAACAATCCTTACGCCGCCGTTTATTACTCTGCGGTATTCGTCCTTGCGCTCGCCCATTGAGAGCGCGGAATGGAAAACAGCAACCTCGTTTTTGTATCTTCCCCTGAAAAGAGAGACCATCTGCGGAGTGAGAGAGATTTCCGGCACCATAACAATTACGTTCCTGCCGT
>JAEDIH010000035.1 GCA_016292575.1 Clostridiaceae bacterium
TCAACGCTTCGTTTTTCCTGCTTGCGCTTGAGAACGGTCTTTCCGCCGCAATCCTAAATCCCGGCAGCCGTGAAATGATAAGAGCATATAAAACCTATTGTGCGCTTTGCGGACTTGATGAGGGCTTTGCAAATTACATCTCTTTCTGTGCCGAAAATGAAGCCGATAAAAAAATTGTTGCAGAGCCTTTGCAAAAAGATGAGGATATCTCCCGGCAGCTGAAATCGGCGATTATAAAAGGACTTAAAGATAATTCCGGAGAGCTGTGCCAAAGGCTTCTTTTGCAGAAGGACGGTCTTGAAATTGTTCAGACCGTTGTTATTCCGGCTCTTGATGAGGTCGGAAAAGGCTTTGAGGAAAAAAGAATATATCTGCCTCAGCTTCTTATGAGTGCCGAGGCGGCAAAAAGCGCATTTGAAAAAATTAAAGCGGCGTCAGAGAAGAAAGAGAGTTCGGGAGGGAAAGATTCTTTTCCGGTTGTGCTTGCAACCGTTAAAGGTGATGTACACGATATCGGCAAGAATATAGTTCGTCTGCTTCTGGAAAACTACGGATACAATGTAATCGACCTTGGAAAAGACGTTGACAAACAAACTGTTGTTGACTCTGTTCTCAAAAGCGGCGCAAAGCTTGCCGGACTCAGCGCACTTATGACGACAACCGTTCCTGCAATGGAGGATACCATTAAAGCTCTACACAAGCAGGCTCCGGACTGCAGGGTTGTTGTCGGAGGTGCTGTTCTGACAAAAGAATACGCCGAAAGTATCGGCGCAGATAAATATTCAAAGGACGCAATGGAAACAGTAAGATATGCAGAAACCATTTTCAAAGAAAATGAATAATATGAAAAGAGGTTGTTTTTATGGAAATCACTCTCACCAAAAATAATTATGATGAAATTGTCAATCAAAGCAAAAAGCCTGTGCTTATCGACTTTTGGGCAACATGGTGCGGACCTTGCATGATGGTTGCTCCGATAGTTGAAGAAATTGCAAACGAACGTGACGATATAGCCGTATGTAAGGTCAATGTTGACGAAGAACCGGAGCTTGCCGAAAAGTTTCAGGTCAGGTTCATTCCGATGCTTGTTGCAATGAAAGACGGAAAAATCGTAAACTCAACAACGGGTTATCACGAAAAAAATGAAATTCTTGCTCTTTTGGGGGTTTGAACATGAAAATCAGACTTAATGAAAACGCAGACGTTGTTAAGGTAGTTAAAGAAGGACTGAAAAAAACGGGCGGCTATTGTCCGTGTATGCGCGAGCAGAACGACGACACAAAATGCATGTGCAAGGATTTTCGTGAAAAGGTTAAAGACCCGAACTTTGAGGGTTATTGCCACTGCATGCTTTACTATAAGGAAAAATAATTCTGCGGTTTCATGATAGGCGATGTTTGCTCATTTTCGGTATACTTGACGCCTATAAGTTGAGTTCTGATTTTTAAAAGTTGTTTATAATCGATTTGGAAATAATAACCGGAGCTTTCTTTGTGCCGCTCCGGTTATTTACTTAAGGCAAAACACTGAATAATATGTAATACTCCGTAAATAATACTAACACACAAATATGTATCAGAAGGAGTTTTTATATATGAAAGCAACAGGAATTGTCCGGCGTATCGATGACCTCGGGCGTGTTGTTATACCGAAAGAAATAAGACGAACCATGCGCATCAGAGAGGGCGACCCTCTTGAAATTTTCACAAACACCGACGGAGAAGTAATTTTTAAAAAGTATTCGCCGATAGGTGAGCTCAGCCCGTATACAAAGCAATATGTTGAGGTGCTTTACAGAACAACCGGTCATCCTGCGGCTATCTGCGACCGAGATCATGTTATTGCCGTTGCCGGAATACCAAAAAAGGAAGCCGTTGAAAAGCGCATTTCTCCAATGCTTGAAAGCTATATGGAAAAGCGCAACAGCTTTGTTTTGGGCACAAGCAAGGATACTCTTGAGCTCTCCGATTCCGGTGGCTTTGAAATATGCGCAATGTTTCCGATAATCGGCGCCGGTGACGTTATGGGTGCGGTTACGCTGCTTTCCGACGGAAAGAATGAAGCACCGAGTCAGACGGATATTAAGCTTGTTCAGGTTGCGGCAGGCTTTCTTGGCAAGCAGATGGAAGAATAAGTGAACAGTATCATGGGCTTTCAATGGTTTGAAGGCTCTTTTTTTGTGCATATGCTATTGACATAGATATAAAACGGTGATATAATAACCACGTAATGTATCATATGAGACAAATGATAGGGAGGGGTACTTAAAGTGACGGTCAGTGATAAGCTTGTTGAAAAGCTGTTGAAGCTTGATATTTTTTCCTCGCTTTCTCCCGTAATGCTTAAAACGGCGCTTTCCTGTGATGAAACTTATGTTATTGACTATAAACGGGGCGAAACCATTTATTCAAGCGATTGCTTCCGTTATTCTGTCGGTTTTATAATTAAGGGCGGTGCAAAGGTTTTTAAAAGTGAAAACGGCGTAATTATTAGCAAGCTTTGTGAAAACTCTGTTTTCGGCTGCGCCGCGCTTTTTACCGGCAAGGATCATTTTGTCAATCAGATTGTTGCAACAAAGGATACAAAGGTCTTTTACATTGATAAAAGTGTAATTTTAAAGCTGATGCAGTCCGATCCGACCTTTTCTGTCAGCTACATCAGATATCTTTCGGACAGAATTCTGTTTCTTAATAAACGAATTGTAAATTTTACCGGCGGAACTGCTGAAAGCAGACTTGCAAACTATCTGCTTTCCTGCTTTGCCGATTACAAAACATATGAGCTTGACCGCTCCATGAGTCAGCTTGCCGTATCGCTTGACATCGGCAGAGCTTCACTTTACAGGGCTTTTGACGCACTTGAGGTCGGAAACGCCGTTGAACGCGATGGTAAGTATATCCGCCTTATTGATAAGGACGCGCTCAAGAGCTTTATACAATGAGTTAATTATTGCTTACGGCTTTTATCTGCCGTTTGCAGAAAATAAAGAAAGGTGTATTTTACTTATGAAAAACGCAAAAAAATTTATTGCACTTGCGCTTGCTCTTGTTATGCTTTTTGCATTTGCAGCCTGCACGGGTGCGTCAAACAACGAAACAACAGTGCCGTCATCGACCGAATCTACAACGGAGTATAACGGCGAAAAGATCAAGATTGCAGCAAACAAAGGTCCAACGGGTATGGGCATGATTGATCTTATGGACAATTCTAAGTATGAAATTACAATTATTTCCGATCCGACTCAGGTTGTTCCGATGCTTTCCACGGGCGAAGTTGACATTGCAACCTGTCCGCTCAGCCTTGCGGCAAATCTTTATAAAAAGACGAACGGCGGAATCAAAATGCTCGGCGTAAATACCCTCGGTGTGCTCTACGTTGTTTCCAACGGTGTAGAGATTGCGTCCCTTTCCGATCTCAAGGGCAAGACGGTTTATGCAACTGGTCAGGGTTCAACTCCGGAATACATACTCAATCATATTCTCAAGGCTAATTCGCTTGAAAATGATATTAAGGTTGAATATCTTTCAGAGCATAGTGAGCTTGCCGCAAAAGTTATCTCCGGCGATGTTAAGCTTGCCGTTCTCCCCGAACCCTTTGTGTCTGTTGTAACCACCAAGAATACAAGCGTCAAGAGTGTTCTCAGTCTCACCGATGAGTGGAAAAAAGTCAATCCCGATACCGAGCTTGCAATGGGCTGCGTTGTTGCAAGGAAAGACTTTATTGAAAAGAATCCGGATGCAGTCAAGCAGTTTATCTCCGACAATAAGCAGAGCGTTGAAAACGTGAATCTCAATCCCGCCTCACAGGGCGACAAGATTGCAGCAAAGGGTATAATCGATGCTTCGATTTTTGCTGTTGACACTGGCCTTTCCGAAAAGAAAGCCGAAGCCGCAAAAGCCGAAAAAGCGCAGGCTGTCATTTCGCGCTGCAACATCGTATTTATCGACGGCGATGAGATGCAGAAGATTGCAGACGCAAACTTCAAGGTATATTTTGACGCTGATCCCAAGTCTGTCGGCGGAGAAATGCCCGTAAGCGAACTTTACTATGCTGAATAAAAAAAGCTTAAAAAAGTTTTTTATAACGCTTGCCGTACTCCTGTTTTGGGCGGGGGTATGGCAAGCCGCATATATATTTATTGACAAAGAGATACTGATTGTCTCGCCGCTTCAGGTTCTGCAGCGGCTTTTTGTGCTGGCGCAGACCGCTGAGTTCTGGAAGAGCATCGGCTCGTCCTTTTTGCGGATAAGCTCCGGTTATCTCCTCGGCGTCTTTTTCGGAACGGTTCTTGCCGTGCTTACCTCGGCAGTCTCGTTTTTGAAAAAGCTTTTTTATCCGCTGATAAGCCTTGTTAAGGCTACGCCCGTTGCCTCGTTTATTATCCTCGCTTTGGTTTGGATAAAGAAGAACGGCGTTCCCGTATTTATTACCTTTTTAATTGTTTTGCCAATTGTTTGGTCAAATGTCAGCGAAGCGATAAACAATACCGATAAAAGTATGCTTGAAATGGCAAGGGTTTTCCGCTTCGGAAAGCTTAAAACCGTTAAGTATATTTATGTCAATTCGGTTTTGCCGTATTTTGCCGCAGGCTGCACAACGGCGCTCGGACTTGCATGGAAAGCCGGCGTTGCCGCCGAGGTTATTGCACTGCCGCAAAGCTCGGTGGGTTTCCATCTTTACAGGGCAAAGATAACAATAGAAACTGCCGATCTGTTTGCATGGACTCTTGTTGTTATCATACTGAGCGTTTTGCTTGAAAAGCTTATTGTTGCGCTTTTGAAAAAAATAAGGAAGGGAAATGAAAAATGATCAAAATTAAAAACCTTTCCTTTGCCTATGATAAAAATACAGTTATCAGTAATTTTTCGGAATGTTTCAAAAAAGGGGAGAGAGTCTGTATAAAAGGTGAATCCGGAAAGGGAAAAACAACTCTTCTGCGCCTTATATGCGGTCTTGAAAAGCCCGAAAGCGGCGAAATTTCTGTTTCCGGCGGAGATAGAATCGGCGTTGTTTTCCAGTCGGACGTGCTTTTGCCGTGGAAAACCGCTTGCGAAAATGTTAAAGCCGTTTCCGACAAATTAACCGCCGAAAAGTGGCTTAAAGCCTTTTTTCTTGGGGACAGCCTGAATAAATATCCGTCGGAGCTCTCCGGCGGAATGTGCCGAAGGGTGGCTCTTGCGCGCGCAGTTGCTTTTGAGCCGGATATCCTTATTCTTGATGAAGCGTTCAAGGGTCTTGACCCTGCGCTGAAAGGCGGAATAATGGATTTGATTAAGGAGCATTTTTCAAATCGCCTTGTAATCTTTACAAGCCATGACGAAACCGAGGTTGAAAAATTTGCAACACGGGTAATTAATTTATAAAATAACCGTCCGAAGTCTTGCTCGTTTCTGCTTCGGACGCCTTTTTTTGCGCTGAGGTCAGGCGCCTTTTATTGTTGTGCCTTTGAAAAAGTGGAGCAGTATATCCTCGTAATCTGCGCCCTGCCTTGCCATATAGTCTGCGGAATACTGACTCATTCCGACGAGATGTCCGTAGCCCTTAACGCTGAAGACGAAGCCTTCCTTTGTTTTTTGGACAGTAAACGCAGGACTTCTCAGCGAAAAAGCGCTGCGTATATCTCTGCCCGAAAAGGTTTTTGAGCCGATAACCATTGCGGTGACATAGCCGGATTTTGTTGTTGTGATTTTTCCTATCCATTTTGCGCTGTCTTTTGAAAGCTTTACGCCGTCAAGCTTTTCGGCGCAGTTTTTGAATTTTTCTTCGCTCAGAGTAACGGTTGAGTCGATATCAGGCGAAAGCAGATCTCCGTTTGCCGTAACACTCTGAAGATAGGGTACGTCGCTTCCCCAGACATTTTTTGCGCTTTCAGTTTTTCCTGTTGAAAGCGCATGGAAGCAGGCCATAATCGGCTCACCGTCATATTCAAGGTACTGCCCGATAACTTCGCTTACACATTCATTAATTTTATCCGAGTATTCTTCAAATTTTTCGCCCCATTTGTCACGAAGCTCATCTTCATCAAGATAGCTTTGAAATTTCAACGGATCATCGGAAATATCAGCACCGTAAAGGTTGGCACGGTCGGCATTTTTTCTTAGCCAAAGCGCATACGTGTAGCAGACAACGGTCTGCGCCTTAATGGCTTCCTTTTCATATTCGGGAGATATCTCCCCGGCAACGGCTCCTTTTACGTAATCGAAAATATCTTTTTCAACAATATTTCCGGAACCTGTCCGCAGAACCTTTATCGTTTTTACCGCCGTCTCTTCTTCAGCTTCCTCTTCCTTCTTTGTCTGAACCGCAACAGTGGTGCTTTCGGCTTCAGTTTGTCCTTTTGCGGGAGTCAGAACCACAAGAGGGGACAAAGCCGCCAATAAAGTCAGAAAAATTGTTAGAATTACATACAGCTTCATTCTTTTGCCTCGCTTTTTTTAAGTTACATTTATATTGACATTATTATTACTATGTTATAAAATAAAGGGTAATTACATTGTATAAATGAAATAGTTTTTTACGGGGGTACAAAATGCACGAAAAAATTAATCCAATCTCACCCGAAGTTCTTGAAAAGATATGCGAAAAGATTGAACGCAAAAGTCAGATAAACCCCGATGATTTTTGGAAATACGGCGTTAAAAGAGGCTTGAGAAATCACGACGGAACCGGTGTAATGGCCGGACTGACCAAAATTTGCTGCGTTGAGGGTTATTATGTTGACGACGGCGAACGTGTTCCGAAAAAAGGCGTTTTGAAATATCGCGGCGTGAATATCAACAGCATTGTTGAGGCCTGTGAAAAGGAGAACCGCTTCGGTTTTGAAGAGGTTGCTTATCTTCTGCTTTTCGGCTCGCTGCCGACAAGGAGTCAGCTTGCGTTCTTCAAAAATGCTCTCGGCGTATGCCGCGAACTGCCCGAAACTTTCATTGAGGACGTTATGATGAAAAATGCCTCAAGCGATGTTATGAACAACCTTGCGCGCTGTGTGCTTGTTCTTTATTCGTTTGACGAAAACCCTGAAGACCGCTCTCCTGAAAATGTTCTTCGCCAGAGCATTCAGATTATTGCACAGCTCCCGGTATTAATCTGCTATGCATATCAGGTAAAGCGGCTGAAGTTTTACGGCAAGAGCCTTTATTTCCACCCGGAAAAGCAGAACCTTTCCACTGCCGAAACCATTCTTCGCTCCATACGCTCCGACAGAAAGTATACCGATGCGGAAGCAAAGCTGCTTGATATATGCCTCATGCTTCACGCTGAACACGGCGGCGGCAATAACTCAACCTTTACCTGCCGCGTCCTTTCCTCTGCCGGAACCGATTCTTATGCCGCTTATTCGGCTGCCATCGGTTCGCTTAAAGGCGTCCGCCACGGCGGAGCCAACCTGAAAGTCTGCAATATGATTGAAGAAATTGAAGAAAATGTGTCAGACATAACCGATGAAAACCAGGTTAAGGCATATCTTGAAAAGATAATCCGTAAGGAGGCGGGAGACGGAACGGGGCTGATTTACGGAATGGGTCACGCCGTTTACACAATTTCCGATCCCCGTGCCGCTATTCTAAAGCGTAAAGCAGGGGAGTTTTCAAAGGGTACCGAGTTTGAAAAAGAATTTCACCTTATTGAAATGATAGAAAAATTCACACCGGAGCTTTTCAGAAAAGTCAAAGGTGAAAGCAAGCCGCTTTGCGCCAATGTTGACCTATATTCCGGTCTTGTATATAAGATTCTCGGCATACCTAAGGATATCTTTACACCCCTTTTTGCCGCAGCAAGAATTGTCGGCTGGTCTGCGCACAGAATGGAAGAAATTATGACGGGCAACAGAATAATCAGACCTGCATATAAAAGCGTGGCCATCCCCAAAAAATATATACCCATTGATGAGAGGATCGAGGGTTATAACGCTCAGACCACATATATTCCTACGGAGGAAAGAATCTTTATTCAAGGGGAAGATGGTAACAATGAAAATTAAAGAAAGCAGCTCAAAAATAAAATATTTACATGCACTCATAATTTTTGCTTTTTCGGCGGTTGTGCTGACTGCAATGCGGCTTTTTCAAATCAAAACGTCAATAGACGCTTCAACCGGTTTTTATACTAAGACCGGCTTTCCGGTAATATTCTTTTATGCTTTGCTGTTTATCTCGTGTCTGCTGCTTGCGGTAATGTCCTTTGTTTCCGAGGACAGCAAAAATGTTTCTCTCAACAAAAAAAGCACGGCAATGTTTGCTGCAACTTTGGTTTTTTCGTTCTTTGTGTTTTTCAACGGAGCTTCAAGCTTTATCAGAAGCATTGCCGCTACCGGAGAAACCCAGGTTACGACCACCGTTTTTAAAAGTCTTATGACTTCGGGAGCAATCCCTCTGTTTTTGCAAAGCGTTTTTGCCGTTCTTTCCGGAATATTTTTTGTTGAGCTTTCGTTCTCTTTCAAAAAAGGTGACGGCAGCGCGTCAAGTCACCGCATTGCTGCTTTGATGCCCGTTGGCTGGATTTCCTGCAGGCTGCTTCATCTTTTTGTCAGCAAAATCAGCTTTATGCGCGTTTCGGATTTGTTCCTTGAGCTTATAATGTGCGCGTTCATGGTGCTGTTTTTTATGGCACTTGCTCAGGTTTCAAGCAATGTTTACTCAACCGACTCAAGGTGGAGGCTTGCCGGCTTCGGTCTGCCTGCCGCTTTGATATCCACCGTTATAAGCGTTTCAAGGCTTATTTTTACCATTATTTCCAAGGAAACTTATATTAATGAGAATCATCCGTTTAACATTGTTGACCTTGCGTTTTCCGTTTTTGCGGTAATGCTTGTCGTTATACTCATGAAAAACGGCGGCGCCGTTGCTGAAAAAGAGGAGAAGGAAATTGTTTCTTGAAAATGTTAAACAGGCGGCAACTCAGGTTTCCATTCTTTATATCATGGTTGCCATCGGCTTCATCTGCGACAAGGCAAAACTTTTTACTGAAAAAGCGGCAAGGATGCTCGTTGACTTTTTGCTCTATCTTGTTGTTCCGTGTATGCTTGTCCGCTCCTTTACAAGGACTGAATTTTCAAAGCATAATCTTCTGATGTTTCTGCTTTCGCTGCTTTTGGCGTTTGCAACGCATTTTATTGCGATTGCGCTTAATATTCCGTTTTTCAGGAAAAAGAACGATGAAAATCCGATATATAAATTCGCTTCAATTTATGGCAATGTCGGCTTCATGGCACTGCCGCTTGCTTCGGAAATACTCGGAGATGAAGGCGTTTTTTACTGCGCAAACGGAGTTATAGCCTTCAACATAATCACTTTCATTCACGGCGTAAGGCTCATGAGCCGCGACAAATTCAAGCTTAATTTTAAAAACCTGATTTTAAATCCCGGCATTATCTCGGTAATTATCGGTCTGCCGCTGTTCCTTTTGCAGGTGAAGCTGCCCGTGCTCATTGAACGGCCGATGTCCTATCTTGCCGAGCTGAACACTCCGCTTGCAATGCTTATTTTCGGAACATATCTTGCAAATACCGACCTCAAAACGATGTTTACGGACAAGAAGATATATCTTACGGCGCTTTTGAAGCTGCTTATCATGCCTCTTTTGTGCATCGGAATCTATCGCCTGTGCGGCGTTACGGGAACGCTTCTTGTTGCCTGCGCCATCACTGCCTGCGTCCCCTCGGCAAATAACACGTTCATGTTCTCTTCAAAATACGGACGCGACGCAGGTCTTGCATCAAAGACAGTTGCGCTCGTAAGCTTTTTTTCAATAATTACCATGCCGGTTGTTATTGCGATTGCCCAATCTTTATAAGGAGGTAGCCTTATGGAAGCACAAACCGTTATAGTAAAATTTGCCAATATTGCAAAAGAATTTTCGGTTTCCAACACATTGGATCTCGGCTTTACCACTGTTCGCTGGTACGGTGTGATAATTGCTTTCGGCTTTTTGCTTGCTGTTCTTTTCGGAGGTCGTATAGCCTACAAGTGGAAAATCAATCTTGACAAAATGATTGATGTTCTGCTCTATGGAACAATCGGCGGAATTGTCGGCGCAAGGCTTTACTACGTTGCGTTTAAGTGGGATTATTACGGTCAGCACCTTTCGGATATTTTCAAAATTTGGGAGGGCGGTCTTGCAATCTACGGAGGAATAATCGGCGGCATTCTTGCAGCGTTCATCGTTTGCAAGATTGAAAAGCTTAATTTCTTCAATCTGCTTGACATGGTGTCCATGAGCCTTCTTATCGGTCAGGGAATCGGTCGTTGGGGCAACTATGCAAATCAGGAGGCTTTCGGCTCTTTAACCAATAAAAACTGGGGCATGATGAGCGATACCGTTGCCGAATATATTTCGAGAAACGCCTCGTATTTCGGTCTTGGCAATGTTGATAACGTCAAGCAGTATATTGCCGACAACGACCTTTATGTTCATCCGACGTTTTTCTATGAATCGGTCTGGTGCATTCTCGGCTTTTTTGTTCTCTATATCATATTGAAAAAACGCAGAAAATTCAGCGGACAGCTTTTCCTTTGCTACGGCGTGTGGTACGGCTTTGAAAGAATGGTTGTTGAGGGACTGCGTTCGGACAGCCTTTATATCGGAAACACCTCAATCAGAGTTTCACAGGCTCTTTCCGCTGTGCTGATGCTCGTTTCCCTTGTTTTGCTCATCTCGCTTTATGTTAAATTTACAAAGCACCCGAAGCCGATTGAGGGAATTGACTTCTTTCCGCCGAAAAGCGAAAAGGAGCTTGAAGCAGAAAAGCGCAAGGCTGAAAAAAAGGCTCTTAAAAAGAAAGCAAGGAGCGTTGTTATCCGCGACGGAAAGATTGTTGCCGGGGCTTATGAAAAAAAGACCGCCCAACAGCTTGAAGAGGAAAGGGACGATGTTCTTGTAAACGCCGAGGAGGAAATTGAAAGCAAAGAGGAGGACAGTGCCAATGAAAATAATTGACGGAAAAAGCACTGCTTTTGAAACCTGCGAAAAAGTCAGGCTTAGGGTTGACTCGCTTTTAAAAAGCGGCGTTGAACCCTGTCTTGCCGTCATAATTGTCGGAGATGATCCGGCGTCAAGAGTTTATGTGAACAACAAAAAGAAAAAGTGCGCCGCAGTGGGTATAAAGTCGCTTGAGTTTGCGCTTCCTGCTAAGACGACTCAGGGGGAACTTCTTGAACTTATTGAACAGCTCAATAAAAACAGCCTTGTTAACGGAATCCTCTGCCAGCTGCCGCTGCCGGAGCACATTGACGAAAAGGCTGTTATTGAAGCCATTGACCCGCAAAAGGACGTTGACTGCTTTTGCGATGTCAATGTCGGAAAGCTCTGGACGGGCAACGCCGTCTTTCTGCCCTGTACGCCTGCCGGAGTCATGGAAATGCTTCGACAGTATAATATTGAGGTTTCCGGAAAAAACTGCGTGATAGTCGGACGCAGCAACATTGTCGGCAAACCGCTTGCCGCACTGATGCTTCAAAAGAATGCAACCGTCACGGTCTGCCATTCAAAAACAAGGGAGCTTGCCTCTGTCTGCCGCAGTGCGGACATTCTTGTTGCCGCAGTGGGCAGAGCAAAATTCATCACTGCCGATATGGTCAGGGAAAATGCGGTTGTTATTGACGTCGGTATAAACCGCGATGAAAACGGAAAGCTTTGCGGAGATGTGGACTTTGATGCCGTCAAAGACAAAGCTTCGTTCATTACGCCTGTTCCCGGAGGCTGCGGACCTATGACTATAGCCATGCTTATGCAAAACACAGTAAAGGCCTGTGAAATACAAAATAAAGGAGTTTTAAAAAATGAGTAAAAAGCTTTACACAAGTCCTGACAAAAAAATCTGCGGCGTTTGCGCAGGTGTTGCTGACTATTTCAATATTGACCCGACAGTTGTCAGAGCGATTGTCGTTGCAGCCGCCTGCCTTACGGCGATTGTTCCGGCTTTTATAGTGTATCTGATAGTTGCTCTTGTAATTCCCAAGCCGCCGGAAAACTATTATCAGCTTTTCAACAACACATCAAAGCGCATATATAAGAGCAATGACAAAAAAATCTGCGGCGTTTGCGGCGGCATCGCCGAATATCTCAACACCGATTCAACGGTTATCAGACTGATTTTTGCCCTTGTTTTCCTGTTCTTCGGCTACGGCCTTGCAGTTTATATTATTTGCGCCATTCTGTTTCCGGCGCCGCTCGTGACGGACGGTCAGTATTATGACCAGCAGCAGTTCGGTCCCGATCCCAACGCGCAGTATTACAACCGCACGAATTACAACGGTCAGCCGTATCAGCAGCCTGACGGTGCTGAACAGCAGGGCGAAAACAATAATTCCTGATGGTTTATATCGCTGATATAAATGATTTTAGCGCGCAGTTTTTTAATGACGCTTTGAGCCTTTTGCCGGAAAAAAAGCGTGAAGAAGTCCAGAAAATCACCCATGAAACAGCAAGAAAGGAAACGGTTCTTGCGTGGGTGCTTCTGCGCTTTGCTTTGGACGGAAAGGGTGTAACTGTTCTGCCGAGCCTTTCTTTTTCCGAAAGGGGAAAGCCGCGCTTTGAAAACGAAAAGCTTTTTTTCAATCTCAGCCACAGCAAAGGCAGGGTTTGCGCTGCAATTTCGACTACGGGTGAAATCGGCATTGACGTCCAGAAAAAAAGTGCTTTTTCAAAGAACATGAAAAAGCGGGTATTTACCGAAGACGAGTGTCTCCTTGGCGACAAGCAGGCAGATGAGAGCGCCTTTTTTACCCGGCTTTGGGCAATAAAGGAAAGCTATCTCAAAAACACCGGCACGGGAATAGCGTTTGATATTCGCGCGCTTGATTTTTCAAAGCAGTGCCTTTTTGACTTTTTTGAAAAGGACGGACTTTACTACAGCGTCTGCGCAGACAATGAGTTTGCATTCAGCGTTTGCGCAAAGGAAAAACGGGAGCAGGTTTTCAGAGCTGTCCCTTGCGAAGCTCTTATTGAATATTATAAAACAGCGGTTCGCGCCGCAAAAGGAGAGGTATAAAGCAATGAACGCACTGAAGTTTATCAAAGGAAAGCTCGGCTACGGTGTCGGCGCTGTCGGTCTTGACCTCAGCTACGGAATGTTTTATTCATTCCTCGCAAAGTATTTGACCTATACGCTTGAAAGAAACGGTATAAGAAACTATAACCTGTTTCTTCTGATTCTGACCCCGATTGCAAGGCTCTGGGACGGCATCAACGATCCCATGATGGGAACCATTGTTGATAACACCCATACACGATTGGGAAAATACCGTCCGTGGATTCTTACGGGCTCCTGTCTCAATGCAATCGTTCTGATTTTTCTCTTTAGCAATCCGTTCAAGCTTTCGGGAGCCGGTCTTTGCGTCTATGTCGCCATAACTTATATACTTTGGGGAATGACCAACACTCTTGCGGATATCCCGTATTGGTCAATGATTCCGTCCTTTACCAGCGATCCAAAGGAACGCAACCTGATTTCAACCGTTGCAAGAGCGTTCTCCGGTCTCGGTCAGGGCATTGTAACAATCGGCGCTCCGCTGCTCATGACTGCTTTCAGCCGGACAACGGAATACAGCATTGAAAAGCAGGCCGACGTCAAGGTTTATGATGAGCGCAGCTTTTTGTTCAGCGCAATCATTTGCTCTGCCTGCCTGATAATTTTCGCTCTTGTATGCGTTGGAACAACAAAGGAGCGAATTACGACAACAAAAAGCGAAAAATTTACTCTCGGTCGTGCGCTTCAGATTGTTAAAAGCAACGATCAGCTTCTTATCTTTATGCTCTTTTCAATGATTTCAAACGCAGGCTGGTATCTTACCTCCGGCGTTGCCGTTTATTACTTTGACGTTGTTGTCGGCAATACGAAAAAGCAATCGGCGTTCAGTACGGCTTCGGCTATCGGCTCCGTTGTCGGAATGCTGCTGTTACCTGTTCTTACCAAATATATGTCAAAGCGCCGCGCATATCAGGTATCTCTCGGCGTTGCAGCGTTCGGTTACGCCGGAATGAGCGTTTGCGCGTTCTCCGGAAATCTTGTCGGTCTTAATATTTTCTATATTATCGGAGCTATCGGAATTTCTTCAATGTTCATTGCTCAAACAATATTCCTTGCGGATATTGTTGACTACGGTGAGTTCAAAATGGGCTTCAGAGCCGAATCAATAACATTTTCAATGAAGGGCTTTCTTCAGAAAATGGCATATACCGTTCAGACGATTATTCTTTTTGCAACAAACGGTCTTACCGGATATTCCGAAGAGCTTCATATGAATAACTCGGCTGCCGTTAAAAACGGAATCACTGCCATGCTCTGCGTAATACCGGTTGCCCTGTTTTTAATTTCGCTTGTCATTTTCTCAACGAAATTCAAGCTTCACGGTTCGTTTATGGACGAGGTTACCAAAACTGTTACCGAAAACCAGAAACGGCGCGAGCTTGCACAAGATGAATAATACGCTTCAAAAAACCGGCACGAGAAAAATTCGTGCCGGTTTTTTGGTGCAATAACATTCAGTATCAGATGTCTTTTTCAATTTCAAAATCTATTATTTTGCCTGTTTTCGCATTGATAGAATAATCATATTCCCGACTGCCGGCATTAAACTCAACTTCATATTCGTAAATTCCGTCGTCTTTATCAAGCTTTACCTTTTCAAAGCGAACCTCGTTTTCACTTAGCCCGGCATGGGAGAGAGCAATCTTTCTTGCTTTGTCAACGCTTATGAATGTCGCAGACGGCTCCGGCGGACGTGATGTTGTCGGTGCTTGAGTAACGTGTTCCTTGACACTGACGGGCTTGTCAATATCTTTTTTGATTACAGCACCTGTCTTTGCGTTTACGGAGTATTCATACTCGGTTGTGCCGACGCAGAACTCAATCTCATA
>JAEDIH010000185.1 GCA_016292575.1 Clostridiaceae bacterium
CCTTTTGTCACATCGGGATAGTTTGTAATTATTCCGTCAACGCCGCAACGAATCATTTTTTCAATATCACTAACCAAGTTGACGGTCCAGGTGTTAACAAGCAAGCCTGCCTCGTGCGCTTCGTAAACATACTTTTCATTGACAAATATATTCTGCGGATGCAATGCGTCCACCTGAAGCCGCTTTGCAACTTCAACATAATGGCGAATCATCGACCACGCAGTCTTCCTGTTCAGGCTGTATAAAAAGCCGGTTTTGCAGTTTTGATCAATCTGCTTTGCTTCAACAAGCAATTTCGGGTCAAAGCTTGAAATGATAAGCTTTTCAAAAAGACCGTATTCCTTAACAAGGCGAATTGTTTCGCTGACTATTGCCGTCTCGTTTTTCTTAGGGCTTTTAAGCTCAATATTGAGGACGGAGATATCCGCAGGTTTAACAAGAGCGAGAAATTCCTCCATTGTCGGTATCCGAGTTCCGGCAAACTTCGGGCTGAAATATGAACCGAAGTCATAATTCTTAAGCTGATCAAGCGTCATCTGCGAAATGCTGCCCTTGCCGTCCGAGGTGCTGTCAATGGTGTAATTATGGCAGAGAACAAGCTTGTCGTCCTTTGTAATGTGGATATCGGTTTCAAAACCGTCAACGCCCATTTCAAGCGATTTTTTAAATGCCGGGAGTGTGTTCTGCGGAGCATAAATATTGGCTCCTCTGTGGGAAATAACATTAATATGAGACATCTTTGGAAGGCTCCTCTCACCGGGCAGCCGAAAAAGAGGAAAAATGTTACCGTAAACTGCCCAAATCATTTGATTATTTTCAAACAGTATAGCATTGCATGAAAAAAAAATCAAGGATTTTCGTTCCCCGTTCGACAAATAAGGCTCTAAAAATTTTCCAAGACTTGACAAATTTTTTATTTAGTATACAATTATACTTTGTCCGACTTTATAATTTGATGTTTTTATATATTAGCAAAAAGCGAAAGGATGCTGCTTTGTTCATGTCAAAAAAAATCAAAGATTTCCTCCAGAGTACATTTTTATATACGGTCTATCTGTTCTTTGTCCGCCACTTAAGGAAGTTCAAGTCATGGCTCGTTAAAGCCACCAATCCTCTTTACAGGTTTTATACCTTCAGGCTCCTTTTCCCTTCCGCATACAGAAGAGCGGCAAGAAAACCGGTTGACGAAAAGAAGGTGGTTTTCATCGAACTGAGACTGCCGAGCCTTACAAACAGCTTCAAGCTTATGTACGACACGCTCTATATCAATTATGACTTTGACATTCACTGCCACTTTTTGCGCAATACTTATGTTAACCGCAAGACCTACAGAAAAAACTGCGTAAAAATGCTCAAGGACATTGCAACGGCAAAATACGTCTTTTTTGACGAAGCGACAAACGTCACCTCCCACGTGAAGTTCAGACCCGAAACGGTCATTACCCAGCTTTGGCACGGCTGCGGCGCTTTCAAAAAATTCGGCTACAGCACCGCCGACGCCATCTTCGGCGCGTCAAGGAAGGATATGGACAAGTATCCGTTCAACCGCGGCTATACAAACGTCACCGTAAGCAGCCCGGAGGTTATCTGGGCCTATGAAGAGGCAATGAACTACAGCCACGAAAGCGGCGTTGTCAAGGCTCTCGGAAGCAGCCGTACCGACATTTTCTATAACAAAGACTTCATTGCAAAAGCTTATGAAACGCTTTACTCCGTTATGCCGCAGGCAAAGGGTAAAAAGGTCATTCTTTACGCCCCGACCTTCCGCGGAAGAGTTGCCAAAGCACGAACCCCGAATGTTTTAAGTCCCGAATTCATGAAATACGTTCTCGGAAACGATTATGTACTTTTAATGAAGCACCATCCGCTTGTTAGGAAGCGTCCGCAGATTCCGGAGGTCTGCGCCGATTTTGCAAAGGATGTTACCGATGAAATGACGATTGAAGACCTGCTTTGCGTCAGCGATATCTGCATTTCGGACTACTCCTCGCTTGTTTTTGAGTATTCGCTTTTTGAAAAGCCGATGATCTTTCTTGCGCACGACCTTGAAAACTTCTTCGATTGGCGAGGCTTTTATTACGATTACTTTGAGCTTGCACCCGGTCCTGTTTTCAAAAGCACAACCGAGGTCATTGAGTATATTCAGAATATTGACAAGCTCTTTGACAAAAAGCGCGTCCGTGCTTTCAGGGAAAAGTTCATGTCCTCCTGCGACGGTCATGCAACAGAGCGCATAATGGACGTCATGTTCGGCAAAGCGCTTGAAAGCCACAAAAGAGCCGAGCCGCTCCCCGAAAAGCCCTATCACCTTATCCCCCATTCAGAGGACTTTGTTGTTGAGGAACAAAACGAAGACTCCGACGATGACGAAAGCGAAAACAAAGACGGCGTTGAAAACACTCAAGCCGACACCGACGAAAAAAGCGAAGATTAAGAAACTAATAACCCCCTGTAAATTGTGCAGCATGTGCGTCAATTATAGGGGGTTATATTAATTTATATCATTCAAGCGAATCAATATATCTGCACGCATTCACTGCGGCAACAGCGCCGTCGGAAACGGCGGTTGCAATCTGGCGCACAAGCTTTGTTCGGCAGTCTCCGGCAACAAAAACGCCCTCTGTGCCGCTTTCACATTCCTCACCCGAAACGATGTAGCCGTACTCGTCAAGGCTTGCAACCGACCTAAACGGCTCGTTTTCCGGCACTTGACCGATTGCAACAAAAATTCCGTCAACAAAAATCGTTTTTTCCTCATTCGTTTCCGTGTTGATTATGCGTATCGACGAAAGCGAATCGGCACCCTCAAGTCCGCACACAACCGAGCTTGTGATAAACTCAACATTGTCCTTTTTTTCAAGCAGGTTGAGCAGCTTCTTTTCACCGGTAAAGAAAGAGAGGTTTTGAACAAGCGTGACCTTTTTGCAAAGCTCGGAAAGCATCACAGCCTCCTGCAAGGCAGTGTTTCCGCCGCCTATGACGGCAACCTCCTTATCTTTATAGAAAGC
>JAEDIH010000186.1 GCA_016292575.1 Clostridiaceae bacterium
ATTGTTGAAATTGAGCAGAACAGCGAGGGCGTTGAGGGCGGAGAAAGGCTTGAAATGACTCTTTTGAAAAGCCGGGGAGAGATTGAGCGCTGTGTTTGCGTCATCGGAAGTCATGATGTTTTGATTGATGAGCTTTCGGATATCCTTGCCCGAGGTGAAAAGCCGTTTTGTGTAATGTCGTCCAATACCGGCAGTATGGGCTGCATAACGGCGCTCAGAAACAAAGAGGCGCATCTCGGCGGCATACATCTGCTTGATGCGGAAAGCGGCGAATATAACAAAAGCTATGTTAAAAAGTATTTTCCGAACGGCGGCGTAACACTTGTCAGGGGCGTTGGAAGGATTCAGGGCTTTATTGTTCCAAAAGGCAATCCAAAGCAGCTTGAAGCCATTGAGGATCTTCGCCGTGTTTCCTTTGTTAACCGCCAGAGAGGAGCCGGAACAAGAATACTGCTTGATTGGCTGCTCGGAAAGCACAGTATAAGCATTGATGAAATTTACGGCTATACGCGCGAAGAATATACTCATACCGCCGTTGCCGCTGCCGTTGCCTGCGGCAGTGCTGACTGCGGACTCGGTGTGTATTCTGCCGCAAGAACATATGACCTTGATTTTGTACCGCTGTTTAATGAGGAATATGACCTGCTTGTAAGTAACGAAGCGTTTGAGCATGACGGGGTTAAGGCATTTTTATCGGCGCTTAAAAGCGAAGAATTCAAAACAAGATTAAAAAAACTCGGCGGCTACGATTTCAAAAACGCCGGTGAAATAATTCTGGAGGTTTAGTATGCAGTTTTCACATATCGATGAGCATGGAAAGGCCTCAATGGTCGATATCGGTGATAAGCAGGAAACGGTCAGAACGGCTGAAGCCGTTGCAAGACTTAAAATGAAGCCGGAAACCGCCTTGCTTATCAAGGAAAACAAAATCAAAAAAGGCGACGTGCTTTCCTGCGCAAGGATTGCCGGCATAATGGGCGCAAAGAAAACTCCGGAGCTTATTCCTCTCTGCCACGGTGTTCCGCTTGAAAAAGTCAGTGTGGATTTTAAATTTGAAAACGAAACCACACTTTTGATAAGTACATTTGCAAAGTGTGAGTATAAAACCGGCGTTGAAATGGAGGCACTGACGGCGGCAAGTGTTGCGGCTTTAACTGTTTACGATATGTGCAAGGCCGTTGACAGAGCGATGGTGATACAGGAAATTCGCCTGCTTTCAAAAAGCGGCGGAAGGAGCGGTGACTACAAATTTGAAAACGAAGGTTAAAGAGATTTATATTAAAGCTGAAAAAGGCAAAAGTGCAATCCCTTGTGAAAACGCGATTCTTCTTGAAAACCAAGGCGTTTCAGGCGATATTTTCTGTTCTGTGGATTCTGTTCGGCAGGTGAGCATTCTTTTTGAAGACACCGTAAAAAAGCTTGAAGCGCTTACTGAAAAGGGTATTTGCGTCAGGAAGTTTTCCTGCAACATTGTTTTCGGCGGTACGTTTTCAGATGAGATTAAGCCCGGAGGTTCATTTATAATCGGCAAGGGCGTGCTTACGGTTAAAAAGCTTGGAAAAGAGTGCTTTCGTTTTTGCGGCAATTATACCTGTCCGCTGGTAAGCGAGGCAATTTTTGCTTCTGTTGCAGTCGGTGCGCAGATTAAAAAGGGAGATGACGCGTTTTATGCTTGATTCATACGGGCGCAACATAAACTATCTGCGCCTATCTCTGACGGAGCGCTGTCAACTCCGGTGCAGCTACTGCTCAAAATCAGACGGCAAGCAGTGCCTGAAGGACAGGGAGCTTGACAAGGACAGCCTGATTTTTGCTGCTGAAATTTTCGGCGGACTCGGCTTTGATAAAATCAGACTTACAGGCGGAGAGCCGCTTTTAAGGCGCGATATTCTTAAAATCGTTTCGGGTATAAAAAAATTGGATGTATATAAAGACATTGCAATTACAACTAACGGCGTAATGCTTTTTGATCTTGCCGAAGAATTGAAAAAAGCAGGTCTTGATCGGGTGAATATCAGCCTCGACTCTTTAGATAATGAAACATATAAAGCAGTTACCGGCTCTTCACTTGATAAAACGCTTTACGGCATTGAAAAGGCAATCGGAACTTTTAAAAAGGTTAAGCTTAATGTTGTAATAATTAAAGGAGTAAACGACGCTTCAACAGAATCCTTTATAAGCTTTGCCCGGGAAAATCCTGTTGATGTTCGTTTTATTGAGCTTATGCCGTTGGGAAACAGCGGAGTCGGGGTTAAAAACGATGAGATATTAAGAAGCTATTCCTTTCTTAAACCCTGCAAGACTGAAAGTTTCAGTGAGCCTGCGAGATATTACACCTCAGACGGATTTCTCGGCAGAGTGGGATTTATCAGTCCGATGAGCGCAAAATTCTGCAAGTTCTGCAACAGAATGAGACTCACGAGCGACGGAAAGCTTCGGCTTTGTCTCGGCAATAACGATGAAATCAGCATTGCCGAAGAGCTTAAAGCAAAAAACGGGGACAGAGCAAAGGAAATTATAATTTCTGCAATATCAAAAAAACCGAAAGAGGGATTTGAAAAGGATTTTATTACCAAAAGAAAAATGAATCGCATCGGAGGTTAGATATGGCAAAGATTGTTTCAATTAATTTAAGCCGTGAAAAGGGAACAATAAAAACACCCGTAGAATCTGCTCTGCTTCTGGAAAACTTTGGAATGGAAAATGACGCCCATGCCGGAAAATGGCACAGGCAGCTTAGTCTTCTTGCACAGGAAAGCTATGACGAAATGAAAGAATACACAGGTACAGAGCTTTCGTTCGGAACATTTGCGGAGAATATTACAACAACCGGAATTGAACTTCATACTCTTCCGGTCGGAACTGTTCTGAAGCTTGGCGAATGTGTCTGCGAAGTTACTCAGATTGGAAAGGAATGCCATCACGGCTGCGAAATATATAAAAAGGTCGGCAAATGCGTAATGCCGCTGAAGGGGATTTTTGCCCGCA